>DASVVU010000165.1:0-19045 GCA_036386395.1 Beijerinckiaceae bacterium
GCGGGGTGGGGGTCGCGGGCATAAGGCGCGGCGCCGACGGAGGGGCGTGCCGGAGCAGCCGCAGGCGCCAAGGCCGGATGGATCCTGCCGGGCTTGAGCCCCTGCGGCTGATGCGCGGCGTGGCCAGCTTCGCCCCACAGCTCCATGCCCGCGACCCCCACCCCGCTCGGCCTTCGGCCGAGTCGGCCCTCCCCGCAAGGGGGAGGGAAGAGGCTCCCGCGCGTCTTATCCGCCCTTGCCGTAGCGGCGGCGCTGACACAGCCCATAGCGGCGGAGGATGCCCGTCCCTTCACGATCCGCGTCGATCCGGCTCGCGCCGGCACTGTCGATGCGGTCGTGGCGACGCTGGCCGAGGCCGTGACCCTCGTGCCGGCGGCGCGGGCCCGCGCCGGGGAGCGCGGCGTCGTCATCGAGGTCGCGGCCGGCGTGCATCGGCTCGACCGGGCGGTGCGGATCGGCCGGGAAGCGGGCGGGCGGCCCGGCGCGCCTCTCGTTATCCGCGGGGCTAAGGAGGGCACGCGCCTCACTGGCAGCGTGCCGCTCGAGCGCGTCGAAGCCGCCCCGCCGCCGGGCGCGGGCCCGGCCGTGCGCAACCGCATCGTAACCTACCGCCTGCCGCCCGCCGCGGCGGCCGTGCCGAGCGTCGAAGTGCGGCGCATCCATTCGCGGCCGGCGCCGCCGGTCGGGCTCGAATTGTTCGACGCCGAAGGCGCCCTGACCCCGGCGCGCTGGCCGAACGAGGGCTTCGCGAAAACCCGCGTCCGCAACGCCTGGGAGCGGCGCCCCGAGGTCGAGGTCGCGGTCGATCCCGCCCGCGCGGCGCGCTGGCGCGGGGAGCCGGACCTGTGGATCGCCGGCTACTTCGGCGAGGATTGGTCGTTCGAGACTCTTCCGGCTTCCGTCGCTCCCTCCGGACGCCTCGCGACGGCGGCCGACCCGCTCTACCGGATGCGCGACGGCGCCCGCTTCTACGTCTCGCACGCCGCCTCCGAGCTCGACGCCCCGGGCGAGTGGTGGCGCGACGCCAAGGCCGGCCTCGTCCACGTCATCCCCCACCGCCCAGGCGAGATCGAGGCCTCCGTCGCCGAGGGCTTCCTCGACGTCGACGGCGCATCGCACGTGCGCATCGAGGACCTCGCCTTCGAGCGCGCCCGCGGCGACGCCATTCGCGTCACCGGCGGGACCGACGTCGTCGTCGAGCGCTGCACCATCCGCTGGGCCGGCGGGCGCGGCGTCGTGTTCGAGAACGCGAAGCGGTCGGGCGTCCGCCAGTCCGTGATCCTGGACACCGGCGAGGGCGGGGTCGCGCTCCGGGGCGGCGACCGCCGGACGCTCACGCCCTCGGGACTCTTCGTCGAGGACAGCGCGATCGTGCGCTTTTCGCGGCTCGGGCGGACCTACAAGTTCGCGGTCGAGATCGACGGCGTAGGCAGCCGCGTCACGCGCAACCTCATGGCGCAGGCGCCGCACACGGCGATCCGCTTCCAGGGCAACGACCACGAGATCTCCCTGAACGAGATCGCGAACGTCGCGACCGAGACCTCCGACGCGGGCGCGATCTACACCGGACGCGACATCGCGGCGCAAGGCACGCTCGTGCGCCACAACTTCATCCACGACGTCAGGGCGGCGCCGGGCTTCGAGATCAAGGGCCTCTACCTCGACGACATGGCGAGCGGGACGACGGTCGAGGGCAACCTTTTCCTGCGCGTCGACCAGCCGGTGTTCATCGGCGGCGGGCGCGACAACACGGTCGAGGGCAACGTCTTCGCCCTGTCGTCGCCGGCGGTCCACATCGACGGGCGCGGCAAGACCTGGCCCGGCCCGCGCATCGACAGCCCCGAGAACGAGGTCCAGATCGCGCTGCGCGCGGTGCCGACCGAGTCGCCGATCTGGCGCGCCCGCTATCCCAGGCTCGCCGGCCTGATGCAGGACGACCCCGCCGCCGCGAAGCGCAACGTCGTGCGCCGCAACCTCATCGTCGCGGGCGACCTCCTCCACATGGACCAGGGCGCCGAGCGGCGGGACCAGGTCATCGAGGACAACCGCACCGCCGAAGGCACCGGCTCCGGCAGCGAGCCCCTGGACCTCGCCCGCCGGGCGCGCCGCCCCTCGGATTTCATCCCCGTTCTCAGGATGTTGAGGAATTCTCCTTACGACGGGATGCCGCTCGACATCATGGACCGGGCCCCGATCCTCGCCGAGATGGGGATCGGAGCGCCCGGGAGGCGCTGGGAGAAGGAGGTCCGGTGAAGGCCGCCGTCGTGACCGGGATCGTGACGCCCTACACGCACCGCCTCTTCGAGGCGCTGGGCGCGCGGCTTAACGGCCTATACGTCTTCGCCTGCACCGGGATCGAGCCCGGGCGGCAGTGGACGCTCCCGCCCGCCGTCGCCTACCGGCGCCGCGTGCTCAAGGGCCTGCGGCTCCACCGCAGCTACGTCAGCCACGTCTACCTCAACCCCGGCGTCGTGTCGGCCCTCGTCGGCGGCCGCTTCGACGTCATCGCCGTCTGCGACTTCTCGCCGACCATGCTGCTGGCCGCCATGGTCGGCTTCGCGGCGGGCGTCCCCGTCGTGATCCAGACCGACGCGCAGCCCGAGACCGACCCCGGGCAGTGGTCGGCTCCGCACCGCCTCGCCCGCCGCCTGATCGTGCCGCGCTGCCGGATCGGCCTCGGCGCCAGCCGCGGCAGCCTCGCGGTGCTGGAACGCTACGGCCTTACGCCCGACCGCGGGGTGCTCGCGCCGCTTGCCCCGGGCTGGGATTTCTCCGGCGACCCGCCGTCCTTCAAGGCGCGGCCCTTCGACCTGATGTTCTGCGGCCACCTCGACGACGACCGCAAAGGCCTCCTGTTCTTCCTCGACGTGGTCGAGGCCTGCATCGCGCGGGGCTTCCGCCCCCGTGTGCGGGTCACCGGCGACGGCCCGCTCCGCACCGTGGCCGAGGAGCGCCTGCGCGCGGCCGGCGTCGAGGCGCGCTTCGACGGCTACCTCGCCCAGGAAGACCTCGGCGAGGCCTATGCCTCCGCAAAACTGTTCCTGTTCCCCTCCCGGGGCGACCCCTGGGGCCTCGTCGCGAACGAGGCGCTCCAGTGCGGCACGCCCGTCATCGTCTCGCCCCACGCCCGCGCCGCGCACGAGCTCGTGGCGCCGTTCGGGGCCGGCCGGGTTCTTGATCTCGATGTCGCGACCTGGACCGGGGCGGTCCTGCACCTCCTCGCCGACCGGGCGGCCTGGGACGCCGCCCAGCGTCAAGCTGCCGCGGCCGCCCGCTCGTTCTCGGTCGAGGCCATGGCGGCGGGTTTCCTGGAGGCCTTTTCGCGCGCGGCGGCGCCCCGCGCAGCCCTCCTGAGGCAGCCCGGATGAATCCGCACGCCGTCGTGACCTCCGGGGAGACTCCGGTGATACATCCGGTGGCATCGCCGTCGGAAACGGCTGTTGCCGCCGGCCTTGTCCGGCGGGTCCGGCGCCTCCTCGACCACGAGGGCGCCTGGTCGGCCGCAGCCCAGGCGCTCGCCAGCGGCATGAGCTTTCTGGTCTCGATCGGGGCCGCCCGGCTCCTCGGGATCGAGGAATTCGGCCGATTCGTCCTGATCCTCACCGGCGTCTTCATCGTCGGCGCCCTGCAATACCAGGTGATCTCCGGCCCGATGATGACCGCGGCGGGCCTGCGGCGGCGCTCCGACGGCTACTACGGCGCCGTCACGCGGTGGCTCGTCCTCGCCTCGCTGCTCTCCGGCGTGGCCGTCGCCCTGTACGTGCTCGCCCTTTACGGCTGGCAATCCGGCCGCGCGCGGCTCGACCTCGCGGCGGCGGGCTTCGCGGTCGGCGTCGGCATCGTCCTCCACGACGGCCTCAAGCGCATCCTCTTCGCGACGCGGCGCCCCCGCCTCGCCTTCCTGTTCGAGGCGCTCCGCTACGGCACCTTCGCGGCGGCGGCGCTCGCCCTCTGGCTCACCGTCGGGATCGGCACGGCGGACCTCCTCGCCTGCCTCGGCCTCGCCCCGATCGCGGTTGCGCTGCCGCTCCTCGTTCCCTGGCTGCGCAACCGCCCGCGGCGGCGCCTGAAGGCCGCCGTGCTCGCCCGCCACTGGCGCATCGGGAGCTGGATGGCCCTCATGGTCCTCGTCTCGACGGCGCACGAGCACGCCGTGACGGTCGCGGCCGGGACGATGCTCGGCGAGTGGGCGGCGGCCGGCCTGCGCTCGGCCCAGATCCTCTTCGGGCCGATCCTCGTCCTGATGATGAGCCTCGAGAACGTCGTGCCGCGCCGGGCCGCCGAGCGGTTCAGCGCCGGCGGCCGTCCTGCCCTCTCAGGCTACCTGCGGCGCGTGCTCCTCCTAGGCTGCGTGCCGATCGCCGGTTTCTGCGGCTTGGTGGCGATCTTCGAGGACGAGCTTCTCTCCCTCCTCCTCGGCCCCGCCTTCACGGCCTTCGACCAGCTCGTGACGATCGTCGCGGTCGTGCCCGTGCTCGTGCTGACGCGCGAGCTCGGCATGGTCTACCTGCGCACGGTCGGGGAGACCCGCGGCGTGTTCGTCGCCTTCCTGGGCAGCGCCGTCGTGACGCTCGCGGCGCTGATCCCGCTGATCCACGGCTTCGGCGTGATCGGGGCGGCGCTCGCCTTCGTCCTCGGCCACGCCCTCTCGACCGCCCTCGTGCTGGCCCGCGCCTGGCGCGGCTGAGGTCAGGCCTCGGGGGCGCGGCGCAGGAGCCGCCAAACCAGCGGTTTGAGGACGCGCTTGAGGTGGAGCCGCCCGAAGCGGGCGAGCGTGCCGAGGTACGACGGCCGCAGGAAGGCCGCCGCCGAGCCGCGGGTGACGACCGTGACGAGCGGGCGGCAATGGGCGCCGAGGCGCTGCTTGTAGACCCCGTCGCCCCAGAGGAGATTGAAGTCGAGGATGCCCTGCCGGCGGCATTCCTCGATGGCGTGGATGAGCGTGATCATGCCCGGGCTGTAGCGCTGCGCCGCGGCGTCGTAGCCGCCGGTCATGAAGTAGGCGCGCCGGCCGGCGACGAACACGAGGTCGCCGGCCACGATCCCGTCCTTGTCCTGAAGCGCCGAGCCCCAGCCGAGGTCGGCCGAGAGCGCGACAAGGCGCGCGAACTCCGCCTCGTCGATGCCGTGCCGGCGCCCCTGCGCCTCGATCTTTGCCCGGTTATAGGCGACGACCGTGCGCAGGAAGCGGAGCGACGGTCCCTTGTCGAAGCTCACCTGGGCGCCGCCTTCGCGATCACGCGCCAAGCCGCGGAGCTTGCGGGCGGTGGCCTGGGCGGTCTGGCGGGCGATGCGGTCCGGCTCGGGGCCGTTGAGGACGAGTTGCCAGTTGTTCTGGTAGCGGAAGACGCTTCGGCCGTGCCCTCCGGGCGCGCCCTCGACCCGCACGTCCTCGAACGTCACGAAGACGACGCCGTCGAGCCGGAGCAGCCGGTCGGTCAGAAAGGCGAGGCAGTCCGCCGTAAACCACAGGAGCCGCCCGAGGTGGACGAGGTGGTCGCCGCGCCGGGCGAAGACGAGGCGGGGCGCCCGGCCCGCGCCTTCGACGACGACTAGGTCCTCGACCCCGTAGGCCTCGAGCCAGAGGGGATGGGCAAACAGGGTGCCGTCATCGGGGGACAGCCCCGCCGGGGACGCGTTTCTGATCGCGACATCGACAAAGTCGGATGCCGCGAGCGGGCGGCTGGCGCCCGGGATCGCAAGATCGGGTTCGGATAGGTCGAGGACGGCTTCCACCGGCGCTGCCGAGCAAGGACCGGGCCGGCGGCACCTGTGCCAGGACGGGACAGCGAATGGCGAGGTTGGCTATTCGCCGTTGACCATCCGCCCATTCGCTCCTTCGCGGACCCGATGTCGGGGCGCAGGCTCGTCGAGGCGGGACAGGAGGGCGCGCCACTCGGGCGGCAGGGGGGCGCTAAGGGCGTCGCCGAGGGCGCGCCCAAGGCCGCGCCCGATCGCCATGAGGTCGACCGGACCCTCGGAGCGGAATCCACCCTGCGTCTCGCCCGCGAAGGCGGACCGGAACTCACCCTGCCGCATCGGCTTTACGCCCCTGTTTTCTTCACGCTCTTGACGCGCTGACGGTGAAGCGCGCCCAGGGAGAACGTACGTTTTCGCGCTAGGTTTCAGCGTGGCATTAACATTTATTCATCTGCGGGCCGGACCGAGCCGGTGACCGCAGGTTCCTCGACCGCGGCCGCCTCGGCCATGAGGCGCGCAAGCGCCGCCCGGTCGAGGGGCGCCGGCCGCATGAGGACCGCCGAGACGAGCCCGGCCGTCATGAAAAGCGCCGCGAGCCCGAGCATCAGGGCGTGGCGCCGGGTGAGCTTCGAGGGGTGCATCGCCCGTTCTCCCAAGCGGATGCCATGGGCGATCCTGCAACGGCTTGGTTAAGGAAGGCTTTTGTCGCCCCGCCCCCTCAGGCGATCTTGAAGTCCTTCGGGTCCCAGTCCGGCTCCGGGTACTGCGGGTCCATGGCCTCGAGGGTCAAGCGAACGATGCGGGCGACGGCGGCGTTGCGGGCCCACTTGCGGTCGGCCGGGATCACGTACCAGGGCGCGTGCCTGGTCGAGCAGCGCTCCAGCATGGTCTCGTAGGCCTCGACGTAGTCGTCCCAGCGCTCCCGGTCCTCAAGGTCGCCGGGGTTGAACTTCCAGCGTTTCTTGGGGTCGTCGAGGCGTTCCTGCAGACGCTCGGCCTGCTCGTCCTTCGAGATCAGCAGCATGAACTTGAGGATCGTGGTGCCGTTCTCGGCGAGGATGCGCTCGAAGTCGTTGATCTGCCCGTAGCGGCGCTCGATCTCCTCCTTGGGCGCGAGCTTGCGCACCTTGCCGACGAGCACGTCCTCGTAATGCGAGCGGTTGAAGATGCCGATGGTGCCGCGCCGCGGCGCCGCGAGGTGGGCGCGCCACAGGAAGTCGTGGGCGAGCTCCTCCTCGCTCGGGCGGCGGAACGCCGTGACCGAGACTCCGAGCGGCCCGGTGGCGTTGAAGACGTGCCGGATCGTGCCGTCCTTGCCGGACGTGTCCGTGCCTTGGAAGATCACCAGGAGGGCGCGCCTGCCCTCGGCGTAGAGCCGGTCCTGGAGCTTGTCGATCGCCTCCGCGTCATCGGCCAAGGCGGCCTTGGCGTCCTCCTCCTTGCCGAGGTGCGAGGCATCGCGCGGGTCGATGGCGGGGAGCTCGACCTTGCGGCCGGGCTCGACCCTGAGCGCCTTCATGAGCTTTGCCCCGGCGCCCGCCATGGACGGCGCTTCAGGCCTTCGCGCCCTCGAGGGCGGTCAGGATGGTGCGGCGCAGGTCCTGCTGGCTGAAGGGCTTTTGCACCACCGGGCGGTCCCGATAGGGGTCCTTGATGCCGGCGCCGCCGTAGCCGGTCGAGAACACGAATGGGCGGTTGCGCTCCGCAAGCGTGTCGGCGACGGGGTAGATCGACTCGCCCGCGAGGTTCACGTCGAGGATCGCGATGTCGAAGTCCCCTTGCGCCATGTCGAGGGCGACGTTGAGCCGGGCGGCCGGGCCGACGATGGCGCAGCCGAAGTCCATCAGCATGTCTTCGAGGAGCATGGAGATGGCGGCCTCGTCCTCGACCACCAGCACCCGCAGCCCGTTCAAGCGGTCATCGTCCATTCTGATCCCGAGCGAGTTCCCCACGCGCCCCGACGCGGCAAAGCGCCTCGTCCTCATGTGCCAAGCGGAGGAGCCGGCTCCTGTCAAGGCGGCCTTGCGCCTGAACCTGGGCTGAACCTTAACGAAACGAGACGACGCGCCTGTTTTGCCACAGCCAAGGCATCGGGCGCGGGCTTCCGCCCGCCACTGTACAATGGGCTGTCCGGGCCGGAATAATCGCCGGGCCAGCGAGATCGTGAGGAGCGGGGCCGCCGGGCCGGATTATCCTTGCGGCCAAGCCAGTGGAAGAGATTCGACGATGATCCGCAACCGACTGCAACGAACCGTCCGAAGCTTGTGCGCCGCGCTCCTGGGGCTTGCCTGCGTCCTCCCGGCCGCCGCCCAGACCCGCGACAAGGTGGTGGTGGCCTCGAAGATCGACACCGAGGGGGCGCTCCTCGGCAACATGATCCTGATTGCCCTGGAGAAGGCCGGCGTCCCGGTCGAGAGCCGGCTCTCTCTCGGCCCGACCAAGATCGTGCGCACGGCGCTGACCTCGGGCGAGATCGACCTCTATCCGGAGTACACCGGCAACGGCGCCTTCTTCTTCAGCCGCGAGAGCGACCCGGCCTGGAAGCAGGCGCAATCCGCCTACGACCTCGTCAAAAGGCTCGACCTCGAGGCGAACAAGCTCGTCTGGCTCGACCGGGCGCCGGCCAACAACACCTGGCTGATCGCCGTGCGCGGCGACCTCGCCCGCCGCGAGCGCCTCGCCACCATGGACGACTTCGCTCAAGCCGCGAAGCGGGGCGGCGTCGTCAAGCTCGCGGGCTCGGCCGAGTTCGTGGAGAGCCCGGCGGCGCTGCCCTCGTTCGAGAGAACTTATGGCTTCACCCTGCCGCGGGACCAGATCGTGATCCTGCCGGGCGGCGACACGGCGGTCACCATGCGGGCCGCCGCCCAGCAGATCAGCGGCGTCAATTCCGCCATGGTCTACGGCACGGACGGGGCGATCGCGGCCCTCGACCTCGTCGTCATGGAGGACACCAAAGGCGCCCAGATCGTCTACGAGCCGGCCCCCGTGGTCCGGGCCGCGGCGCTGGAGAAGTACCCGGCGATCCGCCCGACGCTTGCCCGGATCTTCGCGACGCTCTCCATGAACCAGCTCCAGAGCCTCAACGCGCAGGTCGCCGTGGAAGGCCGCCAGCCCCGGGACGTGGCCATGAGGTACCTGCAGCAGTCCGGCCTCGTGCGCTGAGCGCGACTCCGTGGCGTCGGTCCCGAGCGCGCTTGCGGCCGGGTCCGGGAGCGACCGCCTGCCCGTCGTGCCGGCCCGGGCGGTCGCGCTTGGGCTGAGGATCGTCCTCGCCGGGATCGCCCTTGCCGGGCTCTACGGCGGCGGCTGGCTCTCCGTCGCGCCGAACCGGCTCCTGCCGGGAGAGGCGCTGCCGGCGACGGCGGCGTTCGGCCTTTGGACGCACGCCGCCGCGGCGGCGCTCCTCGCCTACCTCGCCCTGGCGGCGCGGGAGGATAGCCCCGAGCCGGCGCGGTCCCTCCAATTCGCGCTTCTCGCCGGCCTCCTCGTCGCGCTTGCGGTCCTGACCGGGCTTGCGGCCGGGCGGCTCCTCGCAGGCCAACCGCCGTCCGCCCGCTGCATGGTCGGATCGGGCTTCTGGACGGCGGCGGGCGCGACCGCTCTCCTTCTCCTCTACGAGGGACGCGCGCTCCGTCCGGCCCGGATCGCCTGGATCGCGGCCGGCGCCGTGGCGGCGCTGGCGCTCGCCCGGCGCGCCGGTGCCTTCGAGGCGCTCTCGATCATGGTCGAGTACCGGGCGAGGGCCGACCTCTTCCACGCCGCGCTCCTGCGCCACCTCGCCCTGTCGGGCGCGGCGCTGGCGCTCGCACTCCTCGTCTCGGTGCCCCTCGGCTGGGCGGCGTTCCGGCGCCCGCGCCTGCGCGGCGCCGTCGAGGCCGTGCTGAACGGGGTGCAGGTGGTGCCGGCCGTCGCCCTGTTCGGCCTCCTGGTGTCGCTCCTGTCGCTCGCGCTCGCCGCATGGCCGTCGCTCCGCGCTCTCGGGCTTGCCGCCATCGGCCCGACGCCGGCCGTAGTCGCGGTCGCGGCCTACCTCATGCTGCCGCTGACCCGGGCCATCGCGATGGGCCTGCGCGCCGTCGACCCCGCCCTGATCGAGGCCGCCCGCGGCATGGGGATGGGCGAGCGGCGGATCGCGTTCGAGGTCCGCCTGCCCTTGGGGCTGCCGGTGTTCGTCGCGGGGCTGAGGGTCGCGGCCGTCCAGGCCGTGGGCCTGACGACGCTCGGCGGCCTCGTCGGGGCGGGCGGCCTCGGCGCCGTCGTGTTCGAGGGCATGGCTCAGTTCGCCTCCGACCTCATCATCCTGGGCAGCGCGCCCATTATCGCCCTCGCCCTCCTGGCGGACCTCTGCTTAAGGACGATCGAGCTGCGCCTTGCGAGGCCGTTGTCGTGAGGGAGATCCGCTCAGGGTTAGCCTTCGCGGCGGTGGCGCTGGCGCTCGCGGCCCTCGCTGACCCGAGCGTGGCGTCCGGCCTCGCGGCGGCCCTCGGGGCGCAGCCGAAGCCCGCGGTGCCGGCCGAGCGCCTCCTCGACCTCGCGGCACGGCACGCCGCGCTGGCGCTCGCCTCCGTCGCGGTCGCGACGTTCATCGGGGTGACGCTCGGGATCGCCGCGACCCGCTCGGCCGGCGTGGCGCTCCGCCCGCTCGTCGACACCCTCGCGGCGGCCCTCCAGGCGGTGCCGCCGGTCGTGGTCGTCGCCCTCGCCTTCCCGGCGCTCGGCTTCGGGGCGGCCCCGACGGTGCTGGCGCTCGTGTTCTACTGCGTCATGCCGGTCCTGCGCGGCACCGTCGCGGCGATCGAGGCGGCGCCGGCCGACGTGAAGGAGGCGGCCCGCGCCATGGGCTTCACCCGCTGGCAGCTCATCCGGGAGGTCGAGGTGCCGCTCGCGCTGCCCCTCGTGTCGCAGGCCGTGCGGATCGCCCTCGTGCTCGCGGTCGCGACGGCGGCGGTCGGGGCGCTCGCCGGAGCCGCGACGCTGGGCACCCCCATCATCACGGGCCTCCAGAACCAGAACGAGCTCCACATCCTCCAAGGCGCCGCCGCGACCGCGGCGCTTGCCTTCCTGTCCGAGGCCGTGTGGCTCCTCGGAGTGGGCCTCCTCGCGCGCGAGCCTGTGGAGGTATGAGCCCGCCGCATGGCGCCGGCCTTGCGTTCACCTCTTGGTCAGAGCGATATGGCATCCTCCTTGCCCGAGGCTCTTGAAGGCCAAGGGGGTCTTGCGAAGTGGCCACGAATCGCGCGCGGCGGGAGCCCGAAGAAAAGCTCCCGGTCCTCATCGTCCTGCACCAGGAGCATTCGACGCCGGGGCGCGTCGGGCGCCTCCTGCGCGAGCGCGGCCACGCCCTCGACGTGCGCCGCCCGCGCTTCGGAGACCCGCTCCCCGAGACCATGGCCGGGCACGCCGGCGCCGTGATCTTCGGCGGCCCCCAGAGCGCCAACGACGAGGACGACTTCATCCGCCGCGAGATCGACTGGATCTCCGTGCCGCTCAAAGAGGAGAAGCCCTATCTCGGCCTCTGCCTCGGCGCCCAGATGATGGCGCGGCTCCTCGGGGCGCGCGTCTACCCCCATCCCGACGGCAAGGCCGAGATCGGTTACTTCCCGCTCCTGCCGACGCCGGAGGGCGAGCGGGTGGCGGAGCGCTTAGGGAGTCCCTGGCCGCGCCACGTCTACCACTGGCACCGGGAGGGCTTCGAGGCCCCGGCCGGCGCCGTGACGCTCGCGACCGGCGACGACTTCCCGACCCAGGTGATCCTCGTCGGGGAAAAGGCCTTCGGCTTCCAGTTCCACCCCGAGGTCACGCACGCCATGATGTGCCGCTGGACGGTGCGCGCCGCGCACCGCCTCGAGCTCCCCGGCGCCCAGGACCGCTCGCGCCAGATCGAGGGCCGCTTCCTCTACGACCCGCACGTCGCGTGCTGGCTCGACGCCTTCCTCGACCACTGGCTCGGAGAGAAGAAGCCCGCGCCGCGCCAGGCCCGTCGCCCCGCGCGCTTCGCCCGCCCGAACCCATGGGCGGCGCTCGCTTTGCGGCAGGATCTTTAGTCAGTCCCGCCCACCCTCGTCCAACGACTCCAGCGCCGCCCGGAGCTGCCCGCCCGAGCGGTCGAGCGCCGCCTCGGCTTCTGCCACGTCGCAGCCCTGGAGCAGGAGGACCGCGAGCTTGACGCTGCCGCGGGCGCGCTTGAGCGCGTCGCGGACCTCGGCGCGGCCGCGGTCGGTGAGGTGCATCAGCATGTTCTCGGCGCGGCGCACGAGCTTGGCGTTCGTCGCCTGCACGTCGACCATGAGGCCGTCGAAGACGCGGCCGAGGCGGATCATCACGAGGGACGAGAGGAGGTTGAGGGTGATCTTCTGGGCGGTGCCGGCCTTCATCCGGGTCGAGCCAGCGATCGCCTCGGGGCCGGTGTCGAGCCAGATGCCGTGGTCCGCCTCGGTGAGGAGCGGCGTCCCGGGGTTGTTGGCGATGCCGACGGTGAGCGCCCCCCGCGCCCGGGCCTCGACCAGACAGGCAAGCGTGAACGGCGTCGTGCCGCTCGCCGCGACGGCGAGCAGCACATCGTCGCGGCCGACCCCGTGATGGCGGATGCGCTCGGCCCCGCGCTCGCCCTCGTCCTCGGCGCCCTCGACGGCATGGACCAGGGCCTCGTCGCCGCCGGCGATGAGGAGGAGGAGGCGCTCGCGCGGCCTGCTGAAGGTCGGCGGCAGCTCCGCCCCGTCCTGCACGGCGAGGCGCCCCGAGGTGCCGGCGCCGGCGTAGATCAGCCGCCCGCTGCCGGATCTTAAACGTGCCTCGATAGCGCCTGCCGCCGCTTCCATGGCCGCCCGGGCGCCGCGGACCGCCGCCACGGCCGCCATCTGCCCCTCGATCAAGGCGTCGAGGATCTCGGACGGCTCCCAGGCGTCGAGGCCGGAGTAGCGCTGGCTGGCGGTTTCGGTTTCCATGGACCGACTCATACACCGCAATCGCGGGCGCGGTTCCAGGGCCGCGCCGGACATCGTACAGAGGGCGGATGGCCGACGACAACCGCATGACGGCGGAGATCCGGGAGGCGCCCGAGGCCGTCGCGCGCCAGGCCGAGACCCTGCGCGCGCCGCTTGCCGACCTCGTGCGGAGACTCAGGCGGCGCCCGCCGCAGGTGGTCGTGACCTGCGCCAGGGGGTCGTCCGCCCACGCCGCGACCTTCGGCAAGCACCTGATCGAGCGCACCCTCGGCATTCCCGTCGCGGCGGCGGCCCCGAGCGTCGCGACCGTGTACGGGCGCCGCCTGCACATCGAAGGCCAGCTCTTTCTCGCCGTGTCGCAGTCCGGGCGCAGCGACGACTTGGTGGAGCTGGCGGGCTCCGCGAAGGCCGCGGGCGCCGTCACGGCGGCCCTCGTCAACGCGGCCGACAGCCCGCTCGCCGCCGCCTGCGACGTCGTCCTGCCGATGGCGGCCGGTCCCGAGGTCTCGGTCGCGGCGACGAAGACCGTCGTCGCCTCGATGAGCGCGCTCCTGCGCCTCGTCGCCCTGTGGACCGACGACGCCGGCCTCAACGGCGGCCTTGCCCGCCTGCCCGAGCGGCTCGAAGCCGCGACCGGCCTCGACTGGGGCGCGGCGCTGCCGGCGCTCGCCGAGGCCGGAAGCCTCGTCACCATCGGCCGCGGCCCGACCCTCGCCGTCGCCCGCGAGGCGTCGCTGAAGCTGAAAGAAACCTCGAAC
Organism: Beijerinckiaceae bacterium; assembly: GCA_036386395.1. GTDB lineage: Bacteria > Pseudomonadota > Alphaproteobacteria > Rhizobiales > Beijerinckiaceae > JAJKJG01. Next base: position 13,406 of record DASVVU010000165.1, read on the forward strand.
CTCCACGCCGAGGCGTTCAGCGGCGCCGAGTTCCTGCACGGCCCGGTGACCCTCGTCGAGCGCCGCTACCCCATCCTCCTGTTCATGCCGAACGACGCGGCGGCGCCCGGCCTCTCGCGCCTTGCCAGCGATCTGCGGGAGAAGGGCGCGGCCCTGTTCGCGGCCGAGCCGGGCGAGGGCGAGGGCCGCCTGCCGGCCCTCGAGCCGCACCAGCCCGAGGCCGACGCGCTCTGCCTCCTCCAGAGTTTTTATGGGATGGCGGTGCGGCTCGCGGAACTGCGCGGCATGGACGCCGACCGGCCCCGCCACCTCGCCAAGGTGACCCGCACCCGATGAGCGCCCACGTTATCGAGGCGGACCGCGTCTTCGACGGCGACAAGCTGCTGGCCGAGCACGCCGTCGTGGTCGAGGGCGAGCGCATCGCGGCGGTCGTGCCCTGGCCCGAGGCGCCGAAAGGCTCTTCGGTCGAGCGGCTTCCCCCCGGCGCTTGGCTCGCCCCCGGCTTCGTCGACGTCCAGGTCAACGGCGGCGGCGACCGCCTTTTCAACGACGCCCCCTCGCTCGAAACCGTGGCGGCGATTGCCGCGGCGCACCGGCGCTTCGGCACCACGAGCCTCCTGCCGACCTTCATCACCGACGCGCCCGACAAGATGGCCCAAGCCGTCGCCGCCGTCCGCGCCGCCATGCCGGAGAACCCCGGCATCCTCGGCATCCACCTCGAAGGCCCGTTCATCTCCCCCGAGCGCCCCGGCGTGCACGATCCCGCCGCCATCCGCACTCCGGCCGAGGAGGACTTTTCCCTGCTGACGAGCCTGTCGGACGGCGTCACCCTCGTGACCCTCGCGCCGGAACGCGTGCCTCAAGGATTCGTCCGCCGCTTGGCTCAAGCCGGCGTGCGCGTGTCGCTCGGCCACTCCATGGCAACCTACGACGAGACCAGGCGGGCGCTGGCGGAGGGCCTGACCGGCTTCACCCACCTCTTCAACGCCATGCGCCCCCTCGCCTCCCGCGACCCCGGCCCGATTGCGGCGGCGCTGGAGACGCCCGGATGCTGGTATGGCCTCATCGCGGACGGCTTCCATATCCATCCTGCCATGCTGCGCCTGGCGCTCCGCGGCGCCGGCCGCCCCATGCTCGTGACCGACGCCATGCCGCCGGTCGGGGGGCGGAAGGACACCTTCACCCTCTACGGCGAGGAGATCGCGGTAAAGGACGGGCGCTGCCTGCGCGCCGACGGGACGCTCGCGGGCGCGGCCCTCGACATGGCCTCCGCCGTGCGCAACGCGGTCGCGCTCGCCGGTGCTTCCCTGCCCGAAGCGCTACGGATGGCCTCGCGCAATCCGGCGGAGTTCTTGGGACTAGGCGACCGCCTCGGGCGCTTGAAGCCCGGCTATCGCGCCGACCTCGCGGCGCTCGTGCCCGAGGACGTCCGGGTGCTCAAGACGTGGGTGGCGGGACGGTGACGCGGGCTCGCGAGCGGCGCGAGCCCGCGCCGGGGTAGGAACTCAGCACTCCTGCTTATGGACGGTCTTCGAATCGCCCATGCTGTTTTCCTTGCGGACCGTGGTCGAGGAGCAGCCGACGGTGCCCGTCGTGGTGCGGTCCTCGACGACGACGCCGGTGCGGTTCGGGCCGGAGGCCGCGCCGCCGGCGACCGCGCCCGCGGCCCCGCCGACGACGGCGCCCGCCGGGCCGCCGACGACCGCGCCGGCGGCGGCGCCGGTCGCGGCGCCCGTGGCCGCGCCCGCGTCCGAGGCGATGGCAAGGGAAGGAAGGGCGAACAGGGCCGCGGCGGAGGCCAGGGCCAGGATCGAAGTGCGCATGGTCACGCTCCTGATGGCTGCACGTGCCAGGGCAACGCGACCCGGGAAGCCCGGTTCCGCTCAGGAAGCTCCGGGGGCTTGGGAAATCACTCCACCTCCAGCATCAGCCGGGCCCGCGCCCGCAGCTTCTCGGTCTCGCTCTTGAGCTGGCCGCAGGCCGCGAGGATGTCGCGCCCGCGCGGCGTACGTACCGGGGAGGCGTAGCCGGCCCGGAAGACGATCTCGGAGAAGCGCTCGATGCGCTCCCAGTCGGAGCACTCGTACTTAGCCCCGGGCCAGGGGTTGAACGGGATCAGGTTGATCTTGGCCGGCACCCCTTTGAGGAGCCGGACGAGCTCGCGGGCGTCGGCGTCGGTGTCGTTGACGCCTTTCAGCATCACGTACTCGAAGGTGATGCGGCGCGCGTTCGACACCCCGGGGTAGGCCCGGCAGGCGTCGAGGAGGTCCTTGATCGGGTACTTTTTGTTGAGCGGCACGAGCTCGTTGCGCAGGTCGTCGCGCACCGCGTGCAGCGAGATCGCCAGCATGGAATTCGCCTCGCGGCCGAGGCGCTCCATCTGCGGCACGACGCCTGAGGTCGAGACCGTGATGCGGCGGCGCGAGAGGCCGAGGCCCTCGTTGTCCGAGAGCACGCCGACGGCGTCGACCACGGCGTCGAGGTTGTAGAGCGGCTCGCCCATGCCCATGAAGACGACGTTCGAGACGAAGCGCTCGCCGTCCGTGGGGACGAAAGCCCCTTCGGGAGGCGTTTGCCCCGGCCAGTCGCCGAGGCGGTCGCGGGCGACGATCGCCTGGGCGGCGATCTCCTGGGCGGTGAGGTTGCGGACGAGCCGCTGCGTGCCCGTGTGGCAGAACGAGCAGGTCAGCGTGCAGCCGACCTGGCTCGATACGCAGAGCGTGCCGCGGTCGACCTCGGGGATGTAGACGCACTCGATCTCGGCGCCGCGGTCGTGCGGGCCGGCAGGCGCCATGCGCAGGAGCCACTTGCGGGTGCCGTCCTTCGACACCTGCTCGGAGACGACCTGCGGCCGCTCCAGGGTGAAGGCTTCGGAGAGGCGCGCCCGCAGGGGCTTGCCGATGGTCGACATCTCGTCGAACGTCTTCGCGCCCCGGAACGCGATCCAGTGCCAGAGCTGCGCCGCGCGCATCTTCAGCTCCCGCTCCGGCACGCCGACCTCGGCGAGCCTCGCCTTCAGCGCCTCGCGGGTGAGGCCGGCGAGCGACGGGCGGGCGGGGACCTGAGCGGGAGCGGCCGCGCCGGTGCCGTCCTGGCGCGCGGCCTCGCCCGCGGCGACGGGGGCCGCGTGCGGGTCGTGCTTGGCGATGTCGAGCGACGCCGTCGCCATCGGTCGGAAACCTGATCCAGGGGAAGCGAGGGCTTCATATAGGAGGTTTGGGGCCGGATCGTGAGCCCCCGCGGCCCGCACCCTTGTCCCGCGTTGCCTTCCGCTGCCGCCCATGGGAAAAGGGATGCAGAAAACGCAAGCGGGGTACGCTTGCGGAGCGGGGCTTGCGCCCGGATCGAGGGGCCGCCAGAGCCTTGAGGCCGCGGCAGGGAGGGCGAGGTGACGGCGACGGCCGGGGGCGACGACACGTTTCCGAAGCTTCTCGTGCGCAACGCGCGGGTGCGCCCGGGCCGTCCCGCGTTCCGCCACAAGGACCTCGGCATCTGGCAGTCCTGGACCTGGGGCGAGGTGCACGAGACGGTGCGCGCCTACGCGGTCGGGCTCCACACGCTCGGCCTCAGGCGCGGCGACCGCATCGCCATCGTCGGCTACAACCGCCCGCGCCTCTACTGGACCATGGCGGCGGCGCAGTGGCTTGGCGCCGTCCCGGTGCCGGTCTATGCCGATTCCGTCGCCGACGAGATGGCCTACGTGCTCGCCCACGCCGAGGTCGTGCAGGCGGTGGCGCAGGACCAGGAGCAGGTCGACAAGCTCCTCTCCGTCGCCGACCGCGTGCCGAGCCTCCACCACATCCTCTACGACGAGGAGCGGGGCCTGCGCGACTACGACCGCACCCGCCTCCACCCGATCGCCGAGGTCGTCGACGAGGGCCGCCGGCGCCTCGAGGCGGACCCGCAGGCCGCGGCCCTCCTCGACCGCGAGCTCGCCCTGACGAAGCCGACCGACCTCGCCATCATCCTCTACACCTCGGGCACGACCGGACGGCCGAAGGGGGTGATGCTGTCCTACGACAACGTCGTGAAGGCGTCGGAGATCGGCTGCGGCTTCGACCGGCTCACCGAGGACGACGAGATCATCGCCTATCTCCCGATCGCCTGGGTCGGCGACCACATCTTCTCCTACGCCCAGGCGATCCTCGCCGGGCTTTGCGTCAACTGCCCGGAGAGCCCCGACACCGTCGTCGAGGACCGGCGCGAGATCGGCACCACCTACGCCTTCGCCCCGCCCCGCGTGTTCGAGACCATGCTGACGCTCACCATGGTGCGCATGGAGGACGCGAGCGCCCTCAAGCGGAAGGTGTTCCGGTTCTTCATCGATCACGCCAACAAGGTCGGCGAGAAGATTCTCAATCGAGAGCCGGGCGTCGGCCTCTTCGACAGGCTGCTCTGGTACCTGGGCGACGCGCTGGTCTATGCGCCGCTGAAGAACCGGTTCGGGCTCACCAACATCAAGGTCGGCTACACGGCCGGCGAGGCGATCGGCCCCGAGATATTCCGCTTCTACCGCGCCATCGGCGTCAACCTGAAGCAGCTCTACGGCCAGACCGAGGCCTCGGTCTACGTCACCATGCAGCCCGACGGGGAGATCAGGGCCGATACGGTCGGGCGCCCGGCACCGCAGGTCGAGATCAGGATCGACGATTCGGGCGAGGTCCTCTACCGCTCGCCCGGCGTCTTCCTCGGCTACTACAAGGACCCGGAGAAGACGGCCGAGACCAAGACTCCGGACGGCTTCGTGCGCTCCGGCGACGCCGGCTTCTTCGACCAGACCGGGCATCTCAAGATCATCGACCGGGCGAAGGACGTCGGCCGCATGCGCGACGGCTCCCTGTTCCCGCCGAAGTACGTCGAGAACAAGCTCAAGTTCTACCCCAACATCAAGGAGGCGGTGGCCTTCGGGGCTGCGCGGGACTACGTCGCGGCCTTCGTCAACATCGACCTCGTGGCGGTCGGCAACTGGGCCGAGCGCAACGGCGTCACCTACGGCTCCTACCAGGAGCTCGCCGGCCACCCCCTCGTCTACGACATGATCGCGCGGCACGTCGACGAGGTGAACCGCTCGCTCTCGACCGAGCCGCGCATGGGCGGGGCGCAGGTGCGGCGCTTCCTGATCCTGCCGAAGGAGCTCGAGGCCGACGACGGCGAGCTCACCCGCACCCAGAAGGTGCGCCGCGGCTTCATCGCCGAGCGCTATGAACCTTTGGTGAAGGCCCTCTACGACGGCTCCTCCGAGGCCGACATCCGCACCGAGGTGACCTTCGAGGACGGACGCAAGGGCATCATCGCGGCCTGCGTCAAGATCCGCGACATGGAGACCTATCCGGTCGAGGCGGCGCCGATGCTGGAGGCGGCGGAGTGAGCCTTAACGGTTCGCACCACCGGCGCCGCGCGATCCCCTCCCCCTTGCGGGGAGTGGTAGGGGTGGGGGTCGCAGGGCCGGAGCACCGTCTTTCCGATCTGACCGTTCCGACAGGGCAGCGTCCTTTCCGGCTCCCTCCGCGCTCTACGCCCGCGACCCCCACCCCGCTCGGCCTTCAGCCGAGTCGGCCCTCCCCGCAAGGGGGAGGGAAGGTGGCGTCGTGAGGGCCCCCGACAGCCCCGTCACGACCAAGGGCGACGTGCTGCTCGCGG
>DASVVU010000166.1:0-7880 GCA_036386395.1 Beijerinckiaceae bacterium
CGCGCTCGCCGACGCCGGCCAGCCCTACCTCTCCCGCACCCTCGACGGCTGAGCGATGCGGACCAGGCGATTCAATTCACCTCTCCCCGCTTGCGGGGAGAGGCCGACTCGCACGCAAGTCGGATGTTTCCGACTTGCGCACTCGATGCCGAACTCGGGAACACTCGAGTTCGGAGCGAGCGGGTGAGGGGCGGGGTGAGTGCAATCCCCCGGCCCCTCACCCCAACCCTCTCCCCGCAAGCGGGGAGAGGGGGCGCGTCTCGCCCGTCCCGGCTGTCTCGGCGGGCCGGCAGAGGACGAGCCGTCATGGCGCTCGCGGGCCTGATGCTCTTCGCGGCAGGCGCGGCGGCGCAGGGCCCGCCGGCCCCGGCCGCCCCGACGGTCCCGCGCGACACGCCCTACCAGGTCGCGCGGCGCCTCCTCTTCAGCCTCGGCTACGCCCCGGCCGTGCCGGCGCGGCCGCGCTGCGCCGAGGGGCGGGAAGAAATCTGCCGCGCCTACGGCGAGGTCGAGCGCTGCGCCGCCGACGGCCCCGCCCGCTGCCTGTTTCTGTGGTCGAAGGACGGGGCCATGATCGAGGTCGAGACCCGCGGCCTCGACGACCTCACCGTCCAGCGCGTCCGCTGCCGGACGGGATGCGGATAGGGCATGATCCCGAAAAGTGGGAACGGTTTTCGGAAAAGATCATGCTCGAACAGGAAGGCTCCCCATGTTCCTCGAATTGCGCGTGCTCCACTTCGAGGACCTCTCGGTCGGCATGACCGAGACCCTGTCGAAGACGATCTCTTCGTCCGACGTCGTCGGGTTCGCCGAGGTGACCGGCGACCGCAACCCGATCCACCTGTCGCAGCACTTCGCGGCGAAGACCCCGTTCGGGACCCGCATCGCGCACGGGCTCTACACCGCGAGCCTGATCTCGGCGGTGCTCGGCACGCGGCTCCCCGGCCCCGGCGCGGTCTACATCAGCCAGACCCTGAACTTCCGCGCCCCCGTGCGCATCGGCGACACCGTCGAGGTCGAGGTGACGGTGGCGGAGCTCATCCCGGAGCGCCGCCGCGCCCGCCTTTCCTGCCTCTGCCGCGTCGGCGGCGAGGTGGTGCTCGACGGCGAGGCCTGGGTCAAGGTGCCGTCGGGCGCGGCCGAGGCGGCGGCGGGGGAGCGGGCGTGAGCGAGGGAAAGCAGTTCCTGGCGGACGCCTGCGGCGTGATCCACGTCGGGGCGAACACGGGCCAGGAGCGCGACCTCTACGCCGCGCACCGGCTGCCCGTGGTCTGGATCGAGCCCATCCCCGAGATCTTCGAGCGGCTGCGCCGGAACATCCAGGGCTATCCCGGGCAGCGGGCCTACCAGGCCCTGATCACGGACACCGACGGCGGGTCCTACACGTTCCACGTCGCCAGTAACGACGGCGAGTCATCCTCCATCTTCGACCTCGCCGACCATCGCGACGTGTGGCCGGACGTGTCCTACGAGCGCTGGATCACCCTCGAGGGCATCACGCTGGCATCGTTCCTCGAACGGCACGCCATCGACGTCGCCGGCTTCGACACGCTCGTCTTGGACACGCAAGGGTCGGAGCTGCTGGTCCTCAAAGGGGCCGAGCGCATCCTGCCCGGCATCGCGCAGGTCTGGACCGAGGCCGCCGACTTCGAGGCTTACCGGGACGGGGCCCGCCTCGCGGACATCGGCGGCTTCCTGTCCGCCCGCGGCTTCCGCGAGGTCCAGCGGACGGCCTTCGCGGACCGGGCCGAGGGCGGCGCCTACTACGACGTGCTCTACCGGCGGGACCGGCCGGGCTGACGACGCCAGGAACCGATGGCTTCGGAAAACAAGCTCAAACCGACCCCCGGCTCCGTCGCGGATTTCATCGCAGCGCTGGAGCATCCCGTCCGGCGGGCCGACGCCCTGACGCTCTGCCGGATGATGGAAGAGGTCTCCGGGGAGCCCCCGGTCTTGTGGAGCCACTCGATCGTCGGGTTCGGCCGCTACCGCTATCGATACGACAGCGGCCACGAAGGGGTCGCGGGGCGGATCGGGTTTTCGCCGCGTAAGGCAAACCTTGCCATCTACATCGTGCCGGGATTCAAGGACCGGCCGGACCTCGTGGCCCGACTCGGCAAGTGCAAGACCGGCGTCTCTTGTCTCTACGTCAACAAGCTCGCCGACGTGGACATGAGCGCGCTGCGCGAGCTGTTCGAATGGTCCGTTGCGGAAATGCGGAAACGCTATCCGGATTAGGCAAACGGACGCTGCTGGAGTCATAAGTGGCTGACACAATCAGGCAGATTTCAATTTACGTCGACGCCGACGCCTGCCCGGTGAAAGCCGAGGTGTACCGGGTCGCGGAGCGGCACGGTTTAAAAGTGTTCGTGGTCTCGAACAGCTTTATCAGCGTGCCGCGGGAGCCCTTCATCGAGCGCGTCGTGGTCGGCGGCGGCTTCGACGCGGCGGACGACTGGATCGCCGAACGGGCCTCGCGCGGCGACGTCGTGGTGACGGCGGACGTGCCGCTCGCCGCCCGCGCTGTCCGGGCCGGCGCCGTCGCGGTCGCGCCGAACGGGCGGGTGTTCGACGAGGCCTCGGTCGGGATGGCGCTCGCGACCCGCAACCTGATGCAGGACCTGCGCGAGGCCGGCGCCGTGACGGGCGGCCCCAAGCCGTTCTCGCCCCGCGACCGCTCGGCCTTCCTCTCGGCCCTCGATCTCGCGGTCGTGCGCCTGAAGCGGGCTCGCCGATGACCGTGGGATCGAGCCTGGACAGGCGCGGAAATCGTGCCCACTGTTGCGGCACGAGACGGCGGAGGCTCCTATGGCGACGGCATTGAGACGGGTCGAGCGCGAGGCGGACCTTTCGACCCCCGAGGGCGCGCGGCTCGCGATCCGGCGCGGCGAGGTCATGGGCTCGACCGCCGGGCTCGCGCCGGGTTACGTACAGGGGAACCTCGCGATCCTGCCGAAGGACCTCGCGGCGGACTTCCACCGCTTCTGCCACCTCAACCCGAAGCCCTGCCCCTTGCTTGCCGCCTCCGAGCCCGGCGACTGGCGCATCCCGTCGCTCAGCCCCGACATGGACCTGCGCACCGACGTGCCGCGCTACCGGGTGTGGCAAAACGGCGAGCTCGTCGACGAGCCGACGGACGTGCTCGGCTGGTGGCGCGACGACCTCGTCGCCTTCGTGCTCGGTTGCTCGCTGTCGTTCGAGGCGGCGCTGCTCGAGGACGGCATCCCGATCCGCCACATCGAGCGCGGCTGCGCCGTCTCCATGTACCGCACCAGCATCGCGACGAACCCGGCCGGGCCGTTCCACGGCCCCATGGTGGTGTCCATGCGGCCGATGACGCCGGCCCGCGCCATCCGGGCGATCCAGATCACGACCCGCTTCCCGGCCGTGCACGGCGCGCCGGTCCACATCGGCCGCCCCGACCTCATCGGCATCGCGGACCTCGGAAAGCCCGACTACGGCGACCCGGTGCCGATCGGCGACGACGAGATCCCGGTGTTCTGGGCCTGCGGCGTCACTCCGCAGTCGGTGATCGCGACGGTGAGGCCCGAATTCTGCATCACGCACTATCCGGGCAGCATGATCGTCACCGACCGCCGCAACACCGAGTACGCCGTGCTGTAGGCGCTTCGCGCTAAGGGAGCTTGGCAGCGGCCGGCCGGGCTGCTCAACTGACAGGCAAGGCGCGGGCGCTTGAAGCGCCGGAGGCGCCGGACAACGAGGGGAACAGGGAGAGCTTCCATGCTGACGAGACGCAGGCTCCTGCAATCGACCGCCGCCGTGACGCTCGCCGGCGCCGCCGGACGGGCCGTGGCGCAAGGCGCCAAGGAGGTGGTGATCGGCGCGCTCTATCCCCTCTCGGGGGCGAGCGCGCAGATCGGCGTCGACGCGAAGACGGCGCTCGAGACCGCCGCCGAGGTGATCAACACGAGCCACGACCTCGACCTGCCCCTCGCCAAGGCGGCGGGACTCGAAGGACTCGGCGGCGCGAAGGTGCGCCTCGTCTTCGCCGACCACCAGGGCGACCCGCAGAAAGGCCGCGCCGAGGCCGAGCGCGTCATCACGCAGGACAAGGTCGCGGCGATCGTCGGCACCTACCAGAGCGCCGTCGCCGCGACGGTGAGCCAGTCGTGCGAGCGCTACGCCGTGCCGTTCGTCTCGGCCGACAACTCGTCGCCGAGCCTGCACCGGCGGGGGCTCAAGTACTTCTTCCGGGCGGCGGCGCACGACGAGATGTTCTCGGTCATCATGTTCGACTTCCTCGATTCGATGCGGAAGAAGGGCGAGAAGGTCGAGTCGGTGGCGCTCTTCCACGAGGACACGATCTTCGGCACCGATTCGTCGAACGTGCAGCTCAAGCTCGCGCAGGAGCGCGGCTACAAGGTCGTGTCCGACATCAAGTACCGGGCGAACACGCCGTCCCTCACCGCCGAGGTGCAGCAGCTCAAGGCCGCGAACGCCGACGTGCTCATGCCGTCGAGCTACACCACGGACTCGATCCTGCTCATCAAGACCATGAGCGAGCTCGGCTACAAGCCGAAGGCGATCGTGGCGCAGGCGGCGGGCTTCTCCGAGCAGGCCCTCTACGACGCCGTCGGCGACAAGCTCGAAGGCTCGATCACCCGCGGCAGCTTCTCCCTCGACCTCGCGCAGAAGCGCGCCTCGGTCGCGAAAGTGAACGAGATGTTCAAGGCGAAGTCCGGCAAGGACCTCAACGACAACACCGCGCGGGAGTTCATGGCCCTCCTCGTGCTCGCCGACGCCATCGACCGGGCGAAGTCGGCGGACGGCGCGAAGATCCGCGACGCCATGGCGGCGACCGACATCCCCGGCGAGCGTACCATCATGCCGTGGAAGCGGGTCAAGTTCGACGAGATGGGCCAGAACAACGACGCCGACCCCGTGCTCCTGCAGTACACCAAGAACAAGCTCGTCACGATCTTCCCGCCCCAGGCCGCCGTCGCCGAGCCGATCTGGCCGATGTTCAAGGCGTGACGCGCTGTCCGGTGGAGCGGGACGTGAGACTCGGGCGTGACCGCGCATTCCCCTCCCCCTTGTGGGGAGGGGCAGGGGTGGGGGGCGCAGGGTCGCGCTCCGACGCTTGGGCGTTGAGCGCAGGCGCCGATACAAGGCTTCGTTCGCCGCCACCGCGCTCTACGCCCGCGCCCCCCACCCCGCTCGGCCTTCGGCCGAGTCGGCCCTCCCCACAAGGGGGAGGGAACCAGGCCCAGCCGCCGTCGACCAGCGCGCCCCCATGCTGACCACCGAGATCGTCGTCCAGATCCTGGTCAGCGGGCTCCTCATGGGGCTGATCTATGCCCTCATCGCCGTCGGGCTGTCGCTGATCTTCGGGCTCATGGACGTCGTGAACTTCGCCCACGGCGAGTTCCTCATGACGGCCATGTACGCGATGTTCGGCCTCGTGCTGCTCACCGCCCTCGACCCGCTGCTGCTGACGCCCGTCGTCACCGCGCTCTTGTTCGTGTTCGGCGCCGCAGCTTACGTCGGCATCGTGCGCCACGCCATGCGGGTGAAGGCCAACATCGGCATGGTGCAGGTCTTCGCGACCTTCGGCCTCGCGATCCTGATCCGCGGCCTCGCCCAGCTCCTCTTCACCCCAGACTACAAGAGCGTTCCCTCGACTTGGCTCGGCGGCAAGACGGTATCGCTCGCGGGCGTGTTCCTGCCGGCGCCGCAGCTCGTCGGCGCTTTCGTCTCGGTCGCGGCCTTCGTCGGCCTGTGGCTCCTCATGACCCGCACGGACTTCGGCAAGGCCCTCGAGGCGACGCGCGAGGACGCGGGCGCCGTCGCCCTCGTCGGCATCGACAAGAACCGGGTCTTCACCCTCGGCTGGGGCCTCGGCGCCGCCCTCGTCGGCCTCGCCGGCTCGATCATGGCGATCTTCTACTACATCCACCCGGACGTCGGCGGTCCCTTCGCGCTCACGGCCTACGTGGTGGTGGCGCTCGGCGGCTTCGGCAGCGTCTTCGGGGCGCTCGCCGCCGGCATCATCGTCGGCCTCGTCGAGGCCGTCACGGCGACGCTCCTGCCGCCGGCGCTGAAGTCCGTCGGCATCTACGCGGTCTACATGGCGGTGGTGTTCTTCCGGCCCCGCGGCCTGTTCGGGTCGCTCTGAATGGCCACCTCCGCCCTCGCTCCCGAAGCCCTCTCCGCCGATCTCTCGGCGCACGCGCGCAAGCGGCGCAACCAGCTCCTGACGGCGGCGGCCGTCGCGGCGGCGGTCGCCTGCCTGCCTCTCGTCGTCACCGACGTCTATGTCCAGAACATCATCGTGCTGACGCTGATGTACGCGGCGCTCTCCCAGAGCTGGAACATCCTCGGCGGCTACTGCGGCCAGATCTCCCTCGGCCACGCCCTCTACTTCGGCATCGGCGCCTACACGACGATGCTGCTCTACACGAAGCTCGGCGTCCTGCCATGGGGCGGCATGGCGGCGGGCGGCGTGCTCGCGGCGCTTGCGGCGCTCGCGCTCGGCTATCCGACCTTCCGGCTCGCCGGCCACTACTTCACCATCGCGACGATCGTGATTGCCGAGGCCGCCTACCTCCTCGTCCAGAACTGGGAATGGGCCGGCGCCGCGCTCGGCATCCAGCTCCCCTTCGGGCCGGACAGCTGGACGACGTTTCAGTTCGCCCGCGACAAGCTGCCCTACATCTACTTCGCCCTGTTCCTCGCGTGCCTGACCTGGCTCGTCACCTGGAAGATCGAGGACTCGCGCTGGGGCTACTGGTGGCGGGCCGTGAAGGACAACACGCCGGCGGCCGAGAGCCTCGGCGTCGTGGTGTTCCGCTCGAAGATGGCGGCGGCGGCGGTGTCGGCCTTCTTCACCGCGGTCGGCGGCGCCTTCTACGCGCTCTTCGTGTCCTACATCGACCCTGACAGCGTCATGAGCTTCCACTTCTCGCTCCTCATGGCGCTGCCGGCGGTGCTCGGCGGCATCGGGACGCTGTGGGGGCCGGCGCTCGGCGCCGCGATCCTGATCCCGGTGACCGAGCTCACCCGCAGCTACATCGGCGGCTCGGGTCGCGGCACCGACCTCATCGTCTACGGCGCCCTCGTCATGGTGATCGCGCTCGCCCGCCCGCAGGGGCTCGTGAGCCTGTTTACGCGCGCGCCGCAGCGGAGCCCCGGATCGTGAGCGCGCCGCTCCTCGAGGTCGACAAGGTGTCGCGCCGGTTCGGCGGCCTCGTCGCGAACAGCGACGTGTCGATCAAGGTCGAGCCCGGCGAGATCGTCGGCCTCATCGGCCCGAACGGGGCCGGCAAGTCGACCCTGTTCAACCTCATCGCCGGCGCGATCCCGCCGTCCTCCGGCCGCATCCTCCTCGAAGGCGAGGACGTGACCGGCCTGAAAGCGCCCCAGCTCTGCCGGCGCGGGGTCGCCCGCACTTTCCAGGTGGTGCGCAGCTTCGATTCCATGAGCGTCATCGACAACGTCGTGGTCGGCGCCCTCGTCCGCCGCCCGGGCACGGCGGCCGCGCGGCGGAAGGCCGCCGAGGTGCTGGAGTTCACGGGACTCGCGGGCCGGGCCGGGGCGCCGGCCGGCGACCTCACGCCGCCGGAGAAGCGCCGCCTCGAAGTGGCGCGGGCGCTCGCGACCGAGCCGAAGCTCCTCCTCCTCGACGAGGTCATGACGGGGCTCACGCCGGCCGAGGCGCAGCGCGGCGTCGAGCTCGTGCGCCGCGTGCGCGAGACCGGCGTCACCATCCTCATGGTCGAGCACGTCATGGAGATCGTGATGCCCTTGGTCGACCGCGCCGTCGTGCTCGACCTCGGCCGCGTCCTCGCGGAGGGCAAGCCGGCTGAGGTCGCCGCCGATCCCAAGGTGATCGCCGCCTATCTCGGAGACCGCCGCCGTGC
>DASVVU010000167.1:0-23178 GCA_036386395.1 Beijerinckiaceae bacterium
GCGACCTCGACGGTCTCGTCGAACTTCGCCGTCGCGCGCTCCTTCACGAGCCGCACGGCGTCGGCGAGCGGATAGGTCTTGATGCGGTCGATGCCCTCGCGGGCGGTGCGGACGCGCTTGCCTGTCTGTGCCATCGTGCCCTCCCCTATCCGACCACTTCGAGGCCCATGGCCCGGGCGGAGCCCCGGATCATCTGGACCGCCGAATCGACCGAGTCGCAGTTGAGGTCGGCCATCTTCTTCTCGGCGATCTCGCGCAGCTGCGCCTCGGTGACGCGGCCGGCGGGGCTGCCTCGGCCCGGCGTCTTCGAGCCCGAGGCCGGCTTCTTGCCGAGCTTGAGGTTCGCCGCCTTCTTGAGGAAGTACGACACCGGCGGCTGCTTCATCTCGAAGGTGAAGGACCGGTCCTGGTACGCGGTGATGATCACCGGGATCGGCATGCCCTTCTCCATCTGCGCGGTCTTCGCGTTGAAGGCCTTGCAGAACTCCATGATGTTGAGGCCGCGCTGGCCGAGCGCCGGACCGATCGGCGGCGACGGATTGGCGGCGCCGGCCGGGACCTGAAGCTTCACGTAGCCCGTGATCTTCTTCGCCATGGGACTGCTCCCGAATTGCCCTCAGCCCGGCTGCCGGCCGGGATGGGCGGTTGCAGGTCGCGGTGCGGCTCTTTGCGAGGTCCGGCTGGCGACCGGACGAGCCTCCCGCGGGTTTGCCGTCAGTCCGGGGCTCCGCGAAGCGGAGAGCCCGGAACCCATGAACTCAACGGTTCATGGGTTGACGGAACGGTGCCGCGCCTCTTTTCGGAAACAGCGGCGGTTATGGATTCCGGGCTCGCCCTGCGGGCGCCCCGGAATGACACGCGCGTTGCTTCAGGTCTTCTCGACCTGCGTGTACTCGAGCTCCACCGGCGTCGCGCGGCCGAAGATCGACACCGCCACTTTCAGGCGGGCGCGGTCCTCGTCGACCTCCTCGACGGTGCCGTTGAAGGAGGCGAAGGGGCCGTCGGCGACGCGGACCTGCTCGCCGATCTCAAAGTGGACCGTCGGCTTCGGCCGCTCGACCCCTTCCGCCACCTGGCCCTTGATGCGCTCGGCCTCGGCGTCCGGGATCGGCACCGGCTTCGCCTTGTCGGCGCCGAGGAAGCCCGTCACCTTCGGCGTGTTCTTGATGAGGTGGTAGACCTCGTCGGTGAGGTCGCACTTCACGAGCACGTAGCCCGGGAAGAACTTGCGCTCGGCGTCGACCTTGCGGCCGCGGCGCACCTCGACGACCTTCTCGGTCGGGACCATCACCTCGTCGAACTTGTCGGCCAAGCCGCGCTGCTGCGCCTGGTCCCTGATCGACTGCGCGACCTTGTTCTCGAAGTTCGAGTAGGCGTGGACGATGTACCAGCGCTTCGCCATCGCGATCGATCCCTGCACCTTTCCCCGCGCGCCTAGCCCGCGATCCCGAGGACGAACCGCACGGCGATGCGGATCACCTGGTCGGTGACGAGGAAGAACAGGCTCGCGAGGATCACCATCACGAACACCATCGCGGTCGTGATCACGGTCTCCTTGCGCGAGGGCCACGTGACCTTGGCGGCCTCGTTGCGCACCTGCTGGATGAACTCGCCTGGGCTCGTCTTCGCCATGCTTCTCCCGCCGGCGCCGGGGGCGCGGACGGCCTCGTCCTCGTTCGTGGGGGGCGTTGCGCCCAAATCGGCAGCGGCGCGAAGCCTGTCCGCTCCGCGCCACCCGGTCCAACCATAAGCTGGGATGCGCCGGCCTATAACGCAAGTTTTTCGGGTTGTCGATGGCCCACGCCGCCTCGCGCGGCCGGGCGACTCGCGCTAGACGTGGGGCCGGGATGGAGACCAGGAAAGAGCGCAAGGAACGGCTCGAGGCCGCGGCGGTGCGGGCGCTTGCGGCCGCGGCCGCGACGGGGCGCGAGCCGCGGCGCGCCATCCGCCACGCCCACCGCCTGATGATGAAGGAGACCGGGGAGAGGTGGCGGGTCTGCCGCGGCTACCTCAAGGCCTCGCCCGCGTGGCCCTGGCCCCGCGCGAGCTTCCGCCCCGCGCCGGACGCCGCGCCGGTCGATCCGGACGCCCCCGTCGTGCAGGTCCGGCGCCAGTGGAACGACACCCGGCGCATCGCCGGCTACGTCCTCGACGACCTCTCGGATATCCACTGGTCGCGCACCAGCGGCGGCATCGGCCGGCGCACGCCCCGGGCCTTCCTGCACGCCTACGTGCTCTGCGACCGCATCGTCTCCGGCGACCTCGCCCACTCCTGCCGCCACGGCCCGCCGCCGCACCGGATCAAGGTCTGCATCACGAAGAAGGACAATCCGAAGCTGTTCCCGCGGCTTTTGGAGCTCGCGCCGCCAAAGCCATGATGGCCTCAATGCGAGCCGAGGAGGAGCAGGAGCAGCGGGCGAAAACTGCGCGACGGACGGCCGCGCGAAAAGCAGGTTGGCGGCCCGCTGCGCGCGCTTTCCCGCGCGCCAGCTCAACCGGCCACATCCGCCGATTAGAGAAGCGGACCTCAAAGCTCTCCCAATCCGTCATCGCAGGATTTGCGGGTGCAATGGCGTGCCGATTTCACCGTGGGCGTCGCGACCGATTGGTCATGAAGCTCGATATGACAGCATAGACGCCGACCGCCAGCAGGCCCGCAGTCGCGACGTTCGCCAGAACGGTGTAGCCATGGCCCTCCGCTATCAGCCCGAGAACAAACAGACCGATTGCGCCGAGAACCGTGCCGACGGCCTTCTGATGGCCTGTTCGCCCCATATACGACTGGTAGGCGCAGAAGGTTGCGAGGCCCAATAGGGGAAAGAAGAACACAAGATCGACCCGAATGTTGCAGTCCGCATCGCACAGGACGCCGGTCGCCACCAGACGCTCGTAAACAGCGTAGAGCAGCCACAGGATGGCCGACACGATCACGGCGGGACGCGGTCGCTGCGCTGCCGCCACCAGGTGAATCAGGCCGATCATTGCAGCGGCGATCGCGAATAGGTTCATCGGCCTCCTCCCATTTGCCAAAGTCCCGGGGACGAAGGTCGTCCCAGCCGGTGGTCGAAGCGGTGATGATAGGCACGGTAGGTACGACGAGCTATTCGTTCGTCAGCCAGGCGCGGACTCTCCGAACGGCTGCGGCCAACCAGGGGGCGTAGAGCCGTACCGGGGCTTGTACGCCAGGCGAGGTGCCCTCATGCAATTCCTAGCAGCGACGGATTTCTCGACCCGGTCCCAACGCGCCATCCGACGAGCCGGTCTCCTGGCGCAAGAGCATGGGGCGGAGCTGGCTCTCGTCCATGTCGTCGACGACGACCAGCCGCGGGATCTCGTGGCGCTGGAAACCCGGGAGGCCGACCGCATCCTTCACGAGCTGATCAGGGCGATGCCGGAGCTGCAGCAAGTCGCCTGCCGGGCGCTGGTCGTTACCGGCGATCCTTTCGACGGCATCCTGCGCACGGCGCGTTCAGTCGAGGCCGACCTGATCGTCATGGGATCGCATCGCAAGCAGCTTCTCCTGGATTTCTTCGTGGGAACCACGATAGAGCGCGTGATCCGAATGGGCTCGCGGCCCGTGCTCATGGTGAACAAGGAGGCGGAGGCTCCCTACCGATCGGCCCTCGCCGCCATCGACATCTCCGAACCGTCCGCGAATGCGATCAGGACCGCCAAGGCCCTCAACATTGCCGGCCATGCGCAGCAAACGGTCGTGCACGCGTTCCACGCCTTGGCGAGGGGACAGATGTTCTCGCGGGGCTGAGCAGGGAAGCCATCGACGAGCACGTGCTCGACGAGCGAGAGCGCGCCACGAAGGACTTGACCGAGTTCCTGGGCGCGAACGGTCTCGACGCTTATGGGCACTCCCTTGTCGTCGAGGAGGGCAGTCCCTCGAGGTGATCAAGTCGGCCGTGAGACGGTTCACACCTGAGGTCCTCATCGTCGGCACCCACGGGCGCACGGGGCTGGCGAAGGCCGTCCTGGGAAGCGTCAGCGAAGAGGCCCTGCGTTCGCTCGACGTCGACATCCTTGCAGTTCCGCCTCGGCGGTGACGCGCGCTACCGCAGGCCAGGCTCGATCCGGTCGGGATCGCCAGGGGCTGGTCCTGCATCGCTCTCCAATTCGTCCCGGAACAGGGCGGCCCGCACAAGGAGCATGAGGGTGACCGGCGTGGTGACCAGGACGAAGAGCACGAGCAGGATCTCGTGCAGCACGGGCCGTGTCTGCGACGCCGAGAAGTAGATCATCGAGGCCAGGGCGATACAGCCGGTCCCGAGCGTCGTCCCGAGGGTGGGCGGGTGAACCCGCGCATAGAAGGTCTTCAGCCTGACGAGTCCGAGGGACCCGATCAGGGTGATCGCGGCGCCGATCAGGAGAAGCGCCGCCGTCGCGACCTCCGCCCAGGCCGGGATTTCAGCCGCCCCGCTCACTCGACCACCTCTCCGCGCAAGAGAAACTTGGCCAGCGCCACGGTCCCGACGAAGCCGAGCAACGCGATGAGCAACGCCGCCTCGAAGTAGATGGGGGCGTCCGAGCGGATGCCGAAGGTCACGAGCAGCAGCATGGCGTTCGCGTAAAGGCTGTCGAAGCCGGCGACCCGGTCCTGTGCCCGCGGACCCCGAAGAATGCGGAACGTCGCGCAGACCATCGCGAGCCCGAGGAGAACCTGGGCCGCGGCGACCGACCAGGCGAGCACGAGGGTGCTCATGCGAAGATCTCCAGCAAGAGCCGCTCGTAGCGTCCCTTGATCGTGCGGGACCACTCGCTCTCGTCGATGAGGTCGAGGACGTGGATGGTCAGCATGCCCGTCGCGGGGTCGTGCTTGACCCACAGGGTCCCTGGGGTGGACGTGATGATGCAGGCCAGCGCGGCCAGCCCATAGGGGTCGCGTAGGTCGAGAGGAATGTCCACGAAGCCGGATGTTCGCTCCCGCCCTCCGAGACCCAGGACAATGCGCGCCACGGCGACGTTCGACCTTACGATGTCGGCGAATACCCGCGCGGCCAACCGCAGGATCGCGCCCGGTCGACGGATGCGAGCCTTGGGCGGTCTCAAGGCGTGAAGCGACCAGCCCCCCGCAAGGGCAAGCGCGCAGCCAATGAGGATGTGCCCGACCGACATCGTCGTGTTGAGCAGCAGCCACAGCACCAGAAGCCCGGCGCTCACGAGAGGGTGCGGCAGGAGCCACGTCATGTCGGGCCGGCCCTCCGCGCTTCTGCCCCGGGTTCCGCCTGCAGGACGTCGCGGACGTAGCTCTGGGGCGTGTGCAGCGACTGCGCCGTCGCATGCATGTACCGCATGACGGGGCCGGCCTGGATGGTCTGCAGGGCGCAGAGGATCAGGAGGATGGCGACCGGGCCCATCTCGATGAGCCGCACGCGCGGCACCGCACGATCCGGTGACGCCCAGAACGAGCGCATTCCGGCGCGCGTCATGGCGACGACCGCCGCCAGTCCCGAGACGATCAGGATGGCCAGCAGGGCCCACGAGGCGGTGCTTACGCCGGCCGATCCGGCCGGGTTGAGCGCAGCGGTCAGGAGTGCGAACTTGGCGACGAACCCGGACAGGGGCGGCAGCCCGGCGATGACGAGCGCGCAGCCGATGAAGGCGAGCCCGAGCATCCCCATGGTCGCCGGAATGGCGAGCCCGACCTCCTCCTCGTCCTCGAGATCGTCGTCGCCGTATGCCTCTCTGGTGACCGCCAGCACGTCCGCCCCGGGCTCGCGCCCTCGCTCGACAAGCTCGACCAGCAGGAAGAGGGCGCCGAGGGCGAGCGTGGAGCTGACCATGTAGAACAGCGCCCCGGCGGTAACTCCGGTCTCTCCCATGCCCATGGCCGCGAGCACCGTCCCGGAGGACACAAGCACCGAATGGGCGGCGAGCCGCGGCAAGTCCTGGGAGGCGAGGGTGCCGATTGCGCCGAATGCGACGGTCGCCAGCCCGCCGAGCAAGAGCACGTCTCCGCCGAAGTGCGCGGAGGCTCCCGCGGCCTCGCCGAAGAGGAGGAGCCAGAGCCTCAGAACGATATAGGCTCCGACCTTCGTCATGATGGCGAAGACCGCCGCCACGGGCGGGCTCGCGGCGGCATAGGTCGTCGGCAGCCAGAAGCAGAGCGGCCACATGCCGGCCTTGAGCAGGAAGGCCGTCGCGAGGACGGCGGCACCCGCTTCCAGGAGCCCCCGGCTCTGCGGCGCGATGCCAGGGATGCGGGCGGCGAGGTCCGCCATGTTGAGCGTGCCCGAGACCCCGTAGATCAGGCTGACGCCGACCAGGAACAGCAACGAGGCCGCGAGGTTCACGACGATGTAGTGCAGCCCGGCCCTTACTCGCACCGGACCCGAGCCGTGAAGCGCGAGTCCATAGGATGCAGCGAGCATCAGCTCGAAGAAGACGAATAGGTTGAAGAGGTCGCCGGTCAGGAAGGCGCCGTTCAGGCCCATCAGCAGGAACTGAAACAGCGAATGAAAATGCGCGCCGGCGCGGTGCCACCGGGCCAGCGAGAAAACCACGGCGGCGGCGGCCAGAAGGCTCGTCAGCAGCAGCATGAGAGCCGAAAGCCGGTCCGCAACGAGCACGATCGCGAACGGGACCGGCCAGTCGCCGAGACGGTAAGTGGCGGCGGCGCCGTCCGAAGATGCGGCGGTGCTCGTGAGAAGAGCGACGGCAATGGCGACAAGGCCGAGCGTGGAGCCGACATTGATCGCCGCCTTGGCGGTGCGCCCTCGCTCGCCGAAGAGGAGCATCACGGCGCCGGCGACAAGCGGCAGCACGATGGGCGCGATCACGAGGTGGTCGGCGATGCCGCTCACGGCTCCGGCTCCCTGCCGTCCACGTGGTCGGTCCCCGTGAGGCCTCGCGATGCAAGCAGCACGACGAGGAAGAGGGCCGTCGTCGCGAAGCTGATGACGATGGCTGTGAGGACGAGCGCCTGCGGCAGCGGATCGGCGTATTGCGACGGGTCGCCCGCGGCGCGGCTCGCCAGTATGGGCGCGCCCGTCCGCAGCCGGCCCATGACGATGATGAAGAGATTGATCGCATAGGAGAGCAGCGACAGACCGATGATCACCTGGAAGGTGCGCGGACGCAGGATGAGCCAAACCCCAGAGCCCGCGAGCGCGCCGATCCCCAAGGCGACGATCGCCTCCATCACTCGGCCTCCATCACTGTAGCAGCCGCCGCGCCTTCGTCGCCAGAGGCTGCGGCAGGCGATGGCTTCGCACGGATTGGTGGGCGAGCGCGATCAGCATCAGCACCGTGGCGCCGACGACGAGCGCAAAGACGCCGAAGTCGAACATCAGGGCGCTTGCAAGGGGAACGCGGCCGAGAAGAGGCACGTCAGCGTAGGAGAAGGACGAGGTCAGGAAAGGCCGCGAGAACAGCCACGCGGCCGCTCCGGTCCCGCAAGCCAGGATCAGGCCAAGCCCCATCCAGCGCACGGGCTGGATCCGCAGGCGCGCTTCGACCCATTCCGTCCCGCGAGCCATGTACTGCAGGATGAAGGCGACGGCCATGGTGATGCCGGCGATGAACCCGCCTCCGGGCTGGTCATGGCCTCGCAGGAGCAGAAAGATGGCTGCCGTGCCGATCACGGGGAAGAGCATCGCCATGATCAACGCAGGCGTGGCCAATGCATGCTTGATCGTGTCCCCTTTCGTCCGATCCGGATGGGCTTCGTCGGCGACGTTCTGGGCGCGCTGCTGCTCGGGCACCGGAATGCTGTCGGGCGCCGGCCGGAAGCGCCGCAGCAGCGCGTAGACCGTGAGCGCGACGACGGCGACGACGGTGATCTCGCCCAGGGTGTCGAAGCCCCGGAAGTCGACCAGGATCACGTTGACGATGTTGGTTCCGCCGCCCTGCGTATATGCGTTCTCGACGAAGTAACGCGAGATGGCGTCGGGAGCCGGAAGGATCATCGCGGCATAGGCGAGCACCGCCAGGCCGCCGCCGGCGCCGATCGCAATGATCAAGTCGCGGACGCGATACCATCGGAACGTGCCGACGGGAGGGCTTGCGACGCCAACGCCCTCGATGCGTTTCGGCAGCCATCGGAGGCCGAGGAGCAGGAGGACGGTGGTCACCGTCTCGACGACGAGCTGCGTCAGCGCGAGGTCCGGGGCCGACAGCCATGCGAAGCTGATGCAAGTGACGAGGCCTGCGCCTCCGAGCAGGATCAGGGCCGCCAGGCGATGGAATTTGGCCAGGGAGGCGGCGCCGAGCGCACAGGCGATTCCGACGGCCCAGACAAGCGCGAAGGCAAGGTCGAAGCCTGTGCGAGGCGGGCCCGCGAGGCCGATCCCCCGCCCGTAAAGGGCCGTCAGGGCGGCGATGAACGCGAAGCTCACCATGATCTGGAGTTGCGGCTGCAGACGCCTCGTGCCGAGGATGCCCTCCAGCCCTCTCGCGAGCCGCCACGAGAGAAAGACGAGCGTCCATTCGAACACTCTCTGCCCCTTGAGGTGCCGCAGAACCGGCGGCCCATCGTTCCTGAGGAGGTAGGAACGGAGCATGAAGTAGACGGCAACCCCGCCGGCCAACGCGACGATGCTCATCAGGAGCTCGGGCGTGAAGCCATGCCACATGGCGAGGCTGTATTGCGGCACCGCGGGCCCGAGCACGGCGCGCACGGCGGTGTCGAGCACCGGGGCGACAGTGAACGCCGGAGCGATGCCGACCACGAGGCAGGCCAGGACGAGAAGCTCGGCCGGGAGGCGCATGAGGAACGGTGGCTCGTGCGGAGCGCGCGGCAAGTCCCTCGGTGCGGGACCGAAGAACACATCGCGGATGAAACGGAGCGAGTAGGCGACCGTGAACATGCTGGCAAGCGTGACGATGTAAGGGAGCGCCCGATCGACGAGCGAGTTGTCGTGGATCTCGATCGTCTCTGCGAAGAACATCTCCTTCGACAGGAAGCCGTTCAGCAGGGGAACGCCGGCCATGGCGGCGGCGGCGACCATGGCCAGCGCCGCGGTGATGGGCATGAAGCGGCGGAGGCCGCTCAGGCGGCGGATGTCGCGCGTCCCGCTTTCGTGATCGATGATCCCGGCCGCCATGAACAGCGATGCCTTGAAGGTCGCGTGGTTCATGATGTGGAAGATCGCGGCGATCTGGCCCAAGGGAGTGTCCAGCCCGGTGAGGAGCGTGATCAGGCCGAGGTGGCTGATCGTCGAATAGGCGAGCAGCCCCTTCAGGTCCTGCTGGAAGACGGCGAGGAACGCCCCCAGGACGAACGTGATCAGGCCGGCCGAGCCCACGAGCCACAGCCATTCGTTCGTCCCGCCCATGGCCGGCCAGAGCCGGACGAGCAGGAAGACGCCCGCCTTCACCATGGTCGCCGAGTGCAGGTAGGCCGAGACCGGGGTGGGGGCCGCCATCGCATGCGGCAGCCAGAAGTGGAACGGGAACTGGGCGCTCTTGGTCAGCGCGCCAAGCAGAATGAGGAGCAGGGCCGGAATGTACAGGGAATGCGAGCGGATCACCGCTCCCGAGGCGAGAACCCAGTCGAGGTCGTAGCTGCCGACGATGTGCCCGACCACAAGCACGCCGGCGAAGAGGCAGAGCCCACCGGCCGACGTGATGGTCAGCGCCATCCGCGCGCCATCGCGGGCCTGCGCCGTCTGGTGCCAATACCCGATCAGCAGGAAAGAGAAGAGGCTCGTCAACTCCCAGAAGAAGACAAGCTGGATGAGGTTGCCGGACAGCACGATGCCGAGCATCGCGCCCATGAACGCGAGCAGGAACGAGAAGAAGCGCGGCGCCGGGTCGGCCGGCGACATGTAGTAGCGCGCATAGATCACCACGAGGAGGCCGATGCCGGTGACCAGCATCGCGAACAACCAGGCGAAGCCGTCCATTCTGAGGGCGAAGTCAAGACCGAGCTCGGGGATCCAAGCCAGCCTCAGTTTCACCACTCCGCCATTTGCGAGGTCCGGATAGGTGGAGGACACCAGGACCAGGCCGATAAGGCAGACCGCCGCGGCCAGCCACGCTTCGGCGTTGCGCGCGTTCGCTCGCATAAGCCCGGCGATCACGCTTCCGACAAACGGAAGGATGAGCACCGCAACGAGGAGCATGCCTGGCGTGTTTTCGATCATCGTCTCCCGTCGAGAGCGCACGAAAGGTCCGCATGTCCTTCAACCACGCGGCTCCGCCCAAGCGCAAGCAAAGTGCGGCTCCATGAACATAATGGAGCGGCCGCGCGCTAGTTCGCGATGCTGCGCCGGCCGGCAGGCAGGTGGAGCGAGCGCCGTTGTCACGCGTGCGCGCGAGCTCAGCCGGACTCGCGCACCTGAAGCACGGTCAATGTCCTGAGATCGCCCGTGCGTGTTTCCCAAGTGATCGAGTGCCCGGCCCGGAGGCCGATCAGCGCCGTCCCGATTGGCGTCAGGACCGAGATCCTGCCTTTCGAAATGTCGGCTTCGTGCGGATAGACGAGCGTCACGGTCTGAACCTTGCCCGTGGAGTCGTCGCGAAATTCGACCTCGCACCCCATGCACACGATGTGCTCGGGGTTCCGGCCCCTGGCGAGGACGTGCGCGCGGTCGAGTTCCTCGGTCAGGACAGCGGCGACATCGGGCATCGTGTCTTCCGCCGCGCGGGCCAGCATCGAGAGCTTCTCGTGATCCGGGGCACTCAGGGTAATGCGCGGCTTGCGTTGTGGCGGCACTGTAGCCTCCTGGCACTCGAATTGTCGTCTTTGGCGCCTTAGCCCGGCCCGTCGTCCTGATGGCGTCCACGCTGATCCCTGCACGTCGTCTGTGCTCTCGTGAACGCGACCGGCGTCGGCTTGCGCCGTCCGGAGCGAGCAAATTGCGGTATTGCGAAAGCGCCGTGCCGGTCGCCTAGCATCCGGCCACCAAGGTAGCTTAGGATTTAGTCAGCTTGGTGTATGTCCCCGAGCCCGATGCGACGGCGCGCGCTGAGCTCGGGGCTAATTGCCCGCGATCAGGCCCTGCATGAAGCAGGCCTCGACGGAAAGTCGTGAAGCTCAACATAATAGGAGAGTTGGGCATTGGGGGCAGAATGTCAAATGCGACATTTCGCTGGTCCGACCACGCTGCACCCGCTTGGCCGCCGAGGCGGCGCGTATCCGCGCACGCGGCCCGCCGTTGTCCGGCGCCCGACACGATGCGATCGCGTTTTTCTCGCCTCAGAGCACGCGTCCGCTGGCACGAAACAGCGTTACCTGGTCGATGGCGGCTCGGTAGGTGCGCCGTGGAGCCGGCGTGCGGAGGACCTATCGACACCGTGCTCTTGCAATGAGGTATGGTCCGAATTGGGTCGGAAGCCGTCCTTCACGGACCGGGCGGCAGAGTGTCCGCTCGCGGCGCCTCAGCGGACCTAAGCCCCAGGTCTGCATTGTGCCAGAGCGGACTCGAATTAGGCTCGTCGCGTCCGTGTGCTCGCACGTCCGCCGTTCTCGATCAGCTGTGTCAGCAGCCCTTTGTTCGTGATGCGGATGTCCCGGCCGGAGATGCGGACGCCGTGGTCGCCGAGGGTGATGGAGGCGCGGGACAGGTTTTCCGGGGTCATGCCGAGGAGCGAGGCGAGCACGCGCTTCTCGAACGCCAGCCGGAAACGGCCGGCGCCGCCGAGCTGTTCGTCGGTCGCGAGGATCCATTGCGCGAGCCGCTGCGGCACCGTCCTTTGTCGGTGCGCCTTGAGCTCGCCTGCGAGCTCGCGGTATCGCGCCGCGAGCTCGTCGATGACCGCGCCCGCCAGGGCCGCATCCTCCGCGAGGCGGGCGCGCAAGGTCGCTGCGGGGATGAACAGGATACGGCAGGGCGTCAGGGTGCGGGCCGACATGAGGTAGGGAGCCTCGGACGCGACCGCAGCCAGAATGAAGCTCGCCATAGGGCGAACCAGCCCCAGGGTGGTCTCGCGCTCGTGCCTGACCGAAAAGAGCTGGACGGAGCCGTCGAGGAGCACATGCAGGAAATCCGGCAGGTCGCCCTCGCGGACGAGCTCCACGTGGGAGGGGAACGCCTGCACGAGGGCGCCCTGGCATAGGGCGGCGAAGCTCTCGTCGCCTACGCGCGCGAACAAGGGCAGTTGCCGGACGGCGTCGCGGTCGCTGGGTCTCATGGCAGGCACGCATAGCCGTTTTTTCCGACCGTGGACTTGATGTGAATCAAGCGCGCGCTTGCCGTCTGGCGTCTTGAGAATTGTCACGTCGAGGACGCGTGAATCGTGGTACGGCGACCGCCCGCGACCTTTTCACGACGAGGCCATGCACGAGACCGTCCCGGACCATTCGCGGAGACGCAGCGAGCGGCTGCTGTTCCTCCTGCTCGCGGTCGTGATCTGGCCCTTCATCGCCGTCGGCGTCGTGGCCGGTTGGGGCTTCCTGGTCTGGATGTACTACATGTTCACCGGACCGCCCGGGCCGGTGTGAGCGGGCCCGATGAGCGCCGCCGACCTGCCGTCCCGACGCGAGCTCCTGACCGGGCGCCTGATCGCCCCGGCCCCGCCGGAGACGCACGTCTCCAGTCTCGTCCTCCATGTCCGCCCGGACAAAGTGACGGCCGTCCGAACGGCCCTGGGCGCGATGGACGGCCTGGAGATCCATGCGGAGGCCTCCGGCAAGCTCGTCGTCACCTTCGAGACCTCCACCGAGGCGGACATCGTCGCCCGCATGAACGAGATCTCGCTGCTCGACGGCGTGATGTCGGCCGCGCTCGTCTTCCACCATTTCGAGCCCGCCGCGGACCCCGAGCCCGCGGCGAACCAGGGATGATTGCCATGGATCTCTCCCGGCGCGCGTTCATCAAGGCCCAGGCCGCGGCCGCCGCCGCGACGGCGGCGAACGTCGCCTTGCCGGCGTCGGCGCAGAACCTGCCCGCCGGACCCGAGATCCAGCTTCGATGGTCGAAGGCGCCGTGCCGCTTCTGCGGCACGGGCTGCGGCGTCATGGTCGGGGTCAAGGACGGAAAGGTGGTCGCGACCCACGGCGACATGAAGGCCGAGGTCAACCGCGGCCTGAACTGCGTCAAGGGCTACTTCCTCTCGAAGATCATGTACGGCGCCGACCGGCTGACGCAGCCGCTGCTCCGCATGAGGAACGGACAGTTCGCGAAGGATGGGGACTTCCAGCCGGTGTCGTGGGATCGCGCCTTCGACGAGATGGCGCGGCAGTTCAAGCGCGTCCTGAAGGACAAGGGACCCGACGCCGTCGGCATGTTCGGCTCGGGCCAGTGGACGATCTTCGAGGGCTATGCCGCCTCGAAGCTGATGCGCGCGGGCTTCCGCACGAACAACCTCGACCCGAACGCCCGGCACTGCATGGCGTCGGCCGCCGTCGCCTTCATCCGCACCTTCGGCATGGACGAGCCGATGGGGTGCTACGACGACTTCGAGCACGCCGACGCCTTCGTGCTCTGGGGCTCGAACATGGCGGAGATGCACCCGATCCTGTGGACCCGGGTGACGGACCGCCGGCTTTCGAACCCGCACGTCCGGATCGCGACGCTCTCGACCTACGAGCACCGCTCGACCGACCTGTCGGACGTTCCCGTCATCTTCAAGCCGGGCACCGACTTGGCGATCCTGAATTACATCGCCAACCACATCATCCAGACCGGCGCGGTAAAGCGCGAGTTCGTCGAGCGCCACTGCAACATCAGGATGGCCAACACCGACATCGGCTACGGCCTGCGTCCGGAGCACGTGCTGGAGCAGCGCGCGCAGCACGCGAACGACGCGCAGGTCTCGCATCCGTCGGATTTCGAGGCCTACGCGAAGCTCGTGGCCGAATACACGGCCGACAAGGTGTCCGCGCTCTCGGGCGTGCCGAAGGCGACCCTGGAGACGCTCGCCAGGCTCTACGCCGACCCCAAGACCAAGGTGATGTCGCTCTGGACCATGGGCTTCAACCAGCACGTCCGCGGCGTGTGGGCGAACCACATGGTCTACAACATCCATCTGCTGACCGGGAAAATCTCGGAGCCCGGCAACAGCCCGTTCTCGCTCACCGGACAGCCTTCCGCCTGCGGCACCGCGCGGGAGGTCGGCACCTTCTCGCACCGGCTCCCCGCCGACATGCAGGTCGCGAACCCGGAGCACCGCAAGCACGCCGAGCACATCTGGAAGCTCCCCGAAGGGCTCCTGTCCGGCAAGGTCGGCTACCACGCGGTGCAGCAGGACCGCATGCTCAGGGACGGCAAGCTCAACGCCTACTGGATCCTGTGCAACAACAACCTCCAGACGGCGCCCAACACCAACAACGAGACCTACCCCGGCTACCGCAACCCGGCGAACTTCGTCGTGGTTTCCGACCCCTATCCGACCGTCACCGCCATGGCCGCGGACCTCATCCTTCCGACCGCCATGTGGGTCGAGAAGGAAGGCGCCTACGGCAACGCCGAGCGGCGCACGCACTTCTGGCACCAGCTCGTGAACGCGCCGGGCGAGGCGCGTTCCGACCTGTGGCAGCTGATGGAGTTCTCCAAGCGCTTCACCACCGACGAGGTCTGGCCGGAGGAGATTCTCGCCAAGGCGCCCGAGTACCGCGGCAAGACGCTGTTCGAGGTACTCTACGCCAACGGCGAGACGAACAGGTTTACCCTCGCCGAGATCGATCCGTCCTACGAGAACCACGAGGCGAAGCACTTCGGCTTCTACGTGCAGAAGGGGCTGTTCGAGGAGTACGCCGCCTTCGGCCGCGGCCACGGGCACGATCTCGCGCCGTTCGACACCTACCACCAGGTGCGCGGCCTGCGCTGGCCCGTGGTCGACGGTAAGGAGACCCTGTGGCGGTACCGCGAGGGATACGACCCCTACGTCGAGAAGGGGGCGGGGCTGCAGTTCTACGGCAACCCCGACAAGAAGGCGAACCTGATCGCGGCGCCGTACGAGCCGCCGGCGGAGTCGCCGGATGAAGAATTCGACCTCTGGCTCGTGACCGGCCGGGTGCTCGAGCACTGGCATTCCGGCTCCATGACCCTGCGCGTCCCCGAGCTGTACAAGGCCTTCTCGGGCGCCGTGCTGTTCATGCACCCCGACGACGCCGCGAAGCGCGGCCTGCGCCGCGGGCAGGAGGTGAGGATCGCGTCGCGGCGCGGCGAGATCCGCTCCCGTATCGAGACCAGGGGCCGCAACAAGATGCCGCCGGGGGTCGTCTTCGTGCCGTTCTTCGACGCGAGCCAGCTCATCAACAAGGTGACGCTCGACGCGACGGACCCGATCTCGAAGCAGACCGACTTCAAGAAATGCGCCGTGAAGGTCGTCGCTGCGGCCTCCGCCGAGAACGCGCCCGCGGCGCCGGCCCGGGGGACCGCGCGATGAGACGGCCGGCCCTCCTCTCGCTCTTCGCAATGGTGCCGTGCGTCTTCGCGGGGGCGCTTTGGGCGCAGCAGATCGGCGGACCGGGCCGCGACGCGCCGCGCCTCAAGGGCCCGGAGCCGTTCACCCGCGAGACGCCCGCCCCGCCGATGCAGCGGCAGGTCACCGACGACGTGCGCCGGCGCCGCAATTATCCCGACCAGCCGCCGCTCATCCCGCATTCGATCGAGGGCTACGCGCTCGACCTCAACGCCAACAAGTGCCTGTCCTGCCACTCGCGCAAGTTCACCGAGCAGAGCCAGGCGCCGATGATCAGCGTCACGCATTACCAGGACCGCGACGGCAATTTTTTGGGCGGCGTGTCGCCGCGGCGGTATCAATGCCTTGCCTGCCACGTCCCGCAGACCACCGCGGCGCCCCTCGTGGAGAACCGGTTCACCGACATGGACGCCATGGCGGAGCCCGACCGGCGGAGCCGCTGACATGGCGACCGTGGTCACGCGGGTCCTCGGCCACTCGCGGCTGCGCGACTGGGTCAGGCAGGCCTTCTCGCCGGCCCGCACGCTCAGCCTCGCCTTCCTGACGCTCGGCGGGTTCGTGGCCGGCGTCTTCTTCTGGGGCGGCTTCAACACCGTCCTCGAGGCCACCAACACCGAAAGCTTCTGCGTGAGCTGCCACGAGATGAAGACCAACGTGTTCGAGGAGCTCAAGGGCACGATCCACTTCACCAACCGCTCGGGCGTGCGCGCGACCTGCCCGGACTGCCACGTGCCGCACAAGTGGACCGACAAGATCGCCCGCAAGATGCAGGCCTCGAAGGAGGTCTGGGGCCACGTCTTCGGCTCGATCGACACGCGCGAGAAGTTCCTCGCCCTGCGCAAGCACCTCGCCGAGCGCGAATGGGAGCGCATGAAGGCGAACGACTCCCTCGAGTGCCGCAACTGCCACAGCAGCGAATCCATGGACCTGACGAAGCAGAACCCGCGCGCGGCCCAGGCCCACGAGCGCTCGCTGTTCAGCGGCGAGAAGACCTGCATCGACTGCCACAAGGGCATCGCCCACAAGCTGCCGAACATGTCCGGCGTCCCGGGGTGGCAGTGATGGCGACCGGTTCGCGGGCCAAGCTTCTTCTGGCCGGGGCCCTTGCCGGGCTCGTCTGCCTTGTGCCTCCGGCGTCCGACCGGGCAGCGGGCCAGGCTCCCGCCACGGCTCCGGCCCGGACTCTCGGCACGGCGGACTTCCTGCGCCTCGCGCACAGCTCGGCGGCCCTCCAGGCCCGTGCCGCCGAGCTTGCCGCCACCCGCGACACGCGGCCCGAGGCGCGCGCCTTCGCGCAAAGGATGGTCGCGTTCCGGCGCGAGCAGATCCCCAGGCTCGAAGGCGCCGCCCGCGCGAACGGGCTCCCGGTCTCCAGCATCCTCGACTTCGAGCACCAGGCGATTCTCGAAAACCTCCAGCCGCTGGATCAGCTCGAGCTCAGCCGCCGATATGCGGAGGTCCAGATCCAGGCGCTCCGGCAGGAGCTTCAGGTCTACGACGCGGGCGCGGGCGCCCCGGCCGAATGGGTCAAGCCGCTCGTCGACGAATTGCGGCCGGAACTGCAACGGATGCTGGAGGCGGCCGTCCGAATGCGGGAAGCCGTCGGTCCTTAGGGCCGCTTTGGTCAGCGCTCACGGCGTCGCCCCCCGTACGACGAGGACCGAGCACGGCGCGTGCCGCACGATGGTGGCGGCGTTGGAGCCGAGGAGGTAGTTCGCCGTCGTCGGGCGGTGCGAGCCGACGACGATGAGGTCGGCGGCGATCCGGCCGGCCTCGTGCAGCACCTCGTTGTAGACGGCGCCCATGCGCACGACGGTCGAGACGCGCCCGGCCGGCAGGGCGATCCCGGCCGCGACCTCGGCGAGCTTGCGCTCGCACTCCTGCTGCTGCTCCTCGTCGAATCGGGGCGGAACGAACTCCATGAAGGTGATCGGCAGGATCGAGCGCACGTGGATCAGCCGCAGCGTCCCTTGGGCGGCGTGCGCCAGCGAGACGGCACGCTCGAGCGCGGGCTTCGCGGTCTCGACATCGTCGAGGTCGATGGGGACGAGAATCGTCTTGAACACGGGCGGGCTCCTCGAATGGCGGACAAGCGTGACAGCCGGCGGGCGGCTCCGCCTTGATCCGCATCAATTCAGGCGCCGTTGGCATGGCCGCGGCGGCGACGGTATAAGCCGCGAGCGATTGCGGCCGGAGGCAGGTTTTGACGCAAGCCATGGGGCTCGATCGGTCCGCCGTGCAGGGCGTGAGCGCCGAGGCCCTGATCGACGCGGTGACCGACGTCGGGATCTATGTCCTGGACGTCGACGGTCGGGTCGCGAGCTGGAGCCCGGGCGCCGAGCGTATCGAGGGCTGGCGCGCCGACGAGATCATCGGCCGCCACTTCTCCGTCTTCTTTCACTCTGAGGACGTCGCCGCCGGCAAGCCCGAGCGGGAACTCGCCGTCGTGCGCGAGACCGGCCGCTTCGAGGAGGAGGGGCGCCGCATCCGCCGCGACGGCACGACGTTCATGGCCCAGGTGACGCTCACGCCGCTCAGGGACGAGGCGGGCCGGCTCGCCGGCTACGCCAAGGTGACGCGGGACATCAGCGCCCGGGTCGCGGCGGACGAGGCGCTCAAGGCCCGCGAGGCGCACCTGCGCTCGATCCTGGAGACCGTGCCCGACGCCATGGTGGTGATCGACGAGGCGGCGCGCATCACCTCCTTCAGCACGGCCGCCGAGCGCCTGTTCGGCTACGCGCCGGACGAGGTCATGGGCCGCAACGTCAGCATGCTGATGCCCTCGCCCTACCGCGAGCAGCACGACGGCTACATGGAGCGGTACCTCAAGACCGGCGAGCGCCGGATCATCGGCATCGGCCGCGTCGTGGTCGGCCAGCGCAAGGACGGCTCGACCTTCCCGATGGAGCTGTCGGTCGGCGAGATGCGCTCGGACGCCGGGCGCTACTTCACGGGCTTCGTGCGCGACCTCACCGAGCGGCAGAACACAGAGGCGCGGTTGCAGGAGCTGCAGGCCGAGCTCGTGCACATGTCGCGCTTCACGGCGCTTGGCGAGATGGCCTCGACGCTCGCCCACGAGATCAACCAGCCGCTCACTGCCATTACCAACTATCTCAAGGGCTGCCGCCGCCTTCTCGAGCGCAGCCAGGACGAGCAGGCGCCGCTCCTGCGCGAGGCGGTCACCAAGGCGGCCGAGCAGGCGCTCCGCGCCGGACAGGTGATCCGGCATTTGCGCGAGTTCGTGGCCCGCGGCGAAAGCGAGCGCCACGTCGAGGACCTGCCGAAGCTCGTGCAGGAGGCGAGCGCCCTCGCGCTCGTCGGCGCCAAGGAGAAGGGGGTCAGGGTCTCCTATCGCTTCGACCCGTCCGCGCGGCTCGTGCTCGCCGACCGCATCCAGATCCAGCAGGTGCTGCTCAACCTGATCCGCAACGCCATTGAGGCCATGCAGGACGCCCCTCGCCGGGAGCTCGTCGTTGCGACGGCCGCGACGGACGAGAGCCTCGCCGAAGTGAGCGTCGCGGACACGGGGAGCGGCATCGCGCCGGAGATCGCGACGCAGCTGTTCCAGCCGTTCGTGACCACGAAGAAGCACGGCATGGGCGTCGGCCTCTCCATCTGCCGCACCATCGTCGAATCCCACGGCGGCAAGATCTGGGTCGAATCGGAGCCGGGGCGCGGGACCGTGTTCCGGTTCACCCTGCGCGGGGTGAAGGAGGAGGAGCTGGCCCATGCCGGGTGACGCGGTCGTGCACGTCGTCGACGACGACGTCGAGGTGCGGCAGTCCCTGTCGTTCCTGCTCGCGACGGCGGGGCTCGCGGTCAGGCTGCACGAATCCGCGACCGCCTTCCTCGACGCCGTGAAGGAGAGCCCGTCGGGCTGCATCGTCACCGACGTGCGCATGCCGGGCATCGACGGCATCGCGTTCCTCAAGCGTTTGAAGGAGCGGCGCTTCTCCGTGCCGGTGATCGTCATGACCGGACACGCCGACGTGCCGCTCGCCGTCGAGGCCATGAAGGAAGGGGCGGTCGACTTCATCGAGAAGCCGTTCGACGACGACCTCCTCATCGCGGCGATCCGCTCGGCCCTTGCCGCGCACGAGCGCGCCGCCGAGCGGAGCGGCCGGATGGCCGAGGTGCAGGCGCGGCTCTCGTCCCTCTCGGAGCGCGAGCGCCAGGTGCTCGAAGGCCTCGTCGCCGGCAAGGCCAATAAGGTTATCGCCCACGATCTCGGCATCAGCCCGCGCACGGTCGAGATCTACCGCGCCAACGTGATGGCCAAGATGCAGGCCGGCAGCCTCTCGGAGCTCGTCCGGATGGCCCTGCAGGCCGAAGACCTGTCCGAAGCCGAATAACCGCTGAGCCATATCAAGGCGCCGTCCGGGCGGCGGGATAGAAGATCCTATGCCTACGCCCTCAGGCCCGGTCCTCGTCGTCGACGACGACGTGGCCGTCCGCAACTCGTTGAAGTTCGCCCTCGAGATGGAGGGCTTCGACGTGCTCGCCTATGACGGCGGCCCGGCGCTCCTCGCCGACGCGGCGCTCGCCTCCGGCGGCTGCCTCGTCGTCGACCAGCAGATGCCCGGACTCACCGGGATCGAGCTCGTCGACCTCAGCCTCGACATCCCGGCGATCCTCATCACCGGCAAGGCCAGCGACGACCTGCGCCTCAGCGCCGCGCTCAGCGGCATCCGGCAGGTCCTGGAAAAGCCCCTTAAGGACGGCGCCCTCCTCGACGGCATCAGGAGCGCGCTCGCCGCCGGGTGAAGCCCGCTGGCCCCCGCGTGAAGCGGCGGCCCCTTTCTCTCCCTCAATCGTCCATCAGCACGCGGTGTTCGGCGCCGTCGATGTCGTCGTATTGACCGTTGCGCAAGGCCCAGAGAAAAGCGGCGAGGCCCGTGGTGCCGAGGAAGAGGGCGATCGGGATCATGAAGATGAGGACGTCCATCGACTAACCTCAGGCGGTTTGGAGCGCCGGCGCGGCGGTGGCGGTCGGCTTGGGCTTCCCGGCTCCCGCGCGCCGGCGTGCCGACTTCGGCGCAGCAGCAGGGCCGCGCAGGCGGGCTCGCAAGGCGTTCGTCGTGACCGCGACGGACGAGAGCGACATCGCGAGCGCCGCGATGAGGGGCGTGAGGAACCCCGCGGCGGCAAGCGGCACGGCGAAGATGTTGTAGACGGCCGAGAACGCGAGATTCTGGGTCATGAGGCGCTTCGCCTTCCGCCCCGTCGCGAGCGCCGAGAGGACCGGGCCGAGACGGCGGCCCATGAAGAGGGCGTCGGCCGCCGCCTGGCTGACGTGGGCGGCGGTGACCGGCGAGATCGAGACGTGCGCGGCCGCGAGCGCCGGCGCGTCGTTCACCCCGTCGCCGACCATCAGGACCTTGTGCCCCTGTGCCTTCAGGGCCTCGATGCGAGCGATCTTCCCGGCCGGGGTGAGGCCACTCTCCCACTCGGCGACGCCAAGCGCCTGCGCCGCATCGGCGACGGCCGCGCGGCGGTCGCCGGAGAGGACGATCACGCGGTAGCCGGCGCGGCGCAGGGCTGCGACGGTCTCGACGGCGTCCTCGCGCAAGGCTTGGCGCACGAGGAAGGCGGACACGCGCTCGCCGTGTCTGAAGCAGATCACCGAGGCTTCCGGATGGCGCTCGAGCGCCGCCTTCGCCTCGCGTTCGGCGCCGCAGAAAGCGGGCGAGCCGAGCCGAGCCTCGACGCCGTCGATGACGGCCGCGACCCCGAGCCCCGCCTCCTCCCGCGCACTGGGGAAGACCTCGCGGTGCCGGGCCGCCTCGGCGAGCGCCGCCGCGAGCGGGTGGCGGCTCGACAGGGCGAGGCGGGCGGCGGTCTCCAGGACCTCCGAATCCTCGGCCTCGCCGACGAGGCGCGGCTCCGGGAGAGTGAGGGTGCCGGTCTTGTCGAAGACCACCGTGTCGACCTCGGCGAGGCGCTCCAGCGTATCGCCGCCGTTGAGGAGCACGCCGTCGCGGAAGAGCGCGCCCGCCGCCGCCACCTGCACAGCCGGAATCGCGAGCCCAAGCGCGCAAGGGCAAGTGACGATCAAGACTGCCACGGCGTTGAGCACCGCCGCGTGCCAGCCGGCGCCGGTGACGAGCCAGCCGAGCATAGTCAGGGCCGCCGCCGCGTGGACCAGGGGCACGTAGAGGCGCGTCGCCTTGTCGGCAAGCAACAGCGCCTTCGACTTCGTCTCGAGGGCCCGCGCCATGAGCTTCTCGATCTCGTCGAGGAGCGTCCCTGCGTCTGCCGCCGTGACACGCACCGTCAGCGCGCCGTTGGCATTGAGAGCGCCGGCGTGGACGGCCTGCCCTGGCCCTACGGCCACGAGGTTGGTCTCGCCGGTGACAAGGCTGCGATCGATCTCGGACGTCCCCTCCTCCACGACGCCGTCGACGGCGACCCGGTCGCCGGGGCGCACCAGCACCCGATCGCCAGCCGCAACCGCGGAGAGCGGCGCTTCACGCACGCTTCCGTCCGGGAAGATCTTCGCTGCGGTCTCGCTGCGCAGGGCCGAAAGATTCTCGGCGAGGGTGCGGGTGCGGCGGCGCATGGTCTGGTCGAGGGTACGCCCGATGAGGAGGAAAAACAGCAGCATGACGGCGCTGTCGAAGTAGGCGTGATGCGCGCCGGACGCGGCTTCGACCACGGACATGATCAGCGAGAGGACGATCCCAAGCGTGATCGGAAAATCCATGTTGACGCGGCCGGCCCTGAGGCCCCGGAAGGCGCTCTCGTAGAACGGCCGACCCGCGTAGGCCGCGGCCGGCAGCGCGATGAGCGCCTGCATCCAGTGGAAGAGGTCCCGCGTCTCGGGGGTGATGTCGGAGACGTTGCCGGCCCAGACCGACACCGCCATGAGCATGACGTTCATGGAGGCGAAGCCGGCGACCGCCGTCGCCCGGATGAGGCGCTTCGTCTCGCGCGCCTCGACGGGGCCCGGGCGCTTCGGATCGAAAGGGTGGGCGCGGTAGCCGAGGCCGTCGAGCTTCGCCAGGATCGCATCAAGGCCGAGGCTGCCCCGCCATTCGACGGCAAGGCGGCGATCGGTGAAGTTGAGGCGCGCCTTCGCGACGCCCGGGAGCGCGCCGACGCCGTCCTCGATCGCCCGCATGCAGGCGGCGCAGCGCACACCCTCGACGGCGAGTTCGACTCGGGAGAGGCCGTCTGCGCCGGCGACGACGAAGGGCGAGAGGTCGCGGGCCGCGGCGCGGCTCGCGGCGGGGTGCTCCTGCGCGTAGGCGAGGGAGAGGTCAGCGCAGCACAACGCGAATCTTCCTTCTGTAGGCGAGCGCTCCGTCCTTGCTCACGTCGACGACGAGGTCCCACTGGCCCGGCGCTATGCGGGCGATCTCGCCCGCGTAGGCGCCCCTTGGCCCCTCGGCGAGATCCACCGAACGGTCGGCGCGCTTGTCGGTCGGGCGCTGGAGAACCGCGGCGATTTTCTTGTTCGCGAGCGCGGCGCCGTCCGCGTCCTGCCCCACGACTCGGACCGCAGCGCCGCCGCCGGGGGCGCGTTCGACCGTCATGTCGAGGCGCCAGCCGCGGGCGGCTTGGGCGCGGGCCTGGGACAGCTCGCCGTTGTAGAGCTGTCCGGCCTTGTAGGCGCTCGTGGTCTCGGCCCCGCTCCAGGTCCTGACCGCGGACCACAGGAGGAAGCCGTCGGCGCTGGCGATCGTCCCGAAGAACAGCACGAAGGCCAAAAGGACCTTGCGGCCGGTCAGCACGAAGCCGGGCGATTCACGGGTGATCGCGGTGCTCATCGCGGCGTTCATCACGGTGCTCATTGCGGTGCCTCGGTGCGCTCACGGCGCCTTGAAGAAGTCCTGCGTGGTGGCGACCTCGGCCGAGGCGAGG
>DASVVU010000168.1:0-10416 GCA_036386395.1 Beijerinckiaceae bacterium
GGCATCTACGGCACGACCCACGTCGCCATGGAGATCTTCGCACAAGGCGCCGGCGTCAAGCTCCTGCACGTGCCCTACCGCGGCGTCGGCCCGGCGGTGACCGGGCTCCTCGCGAACCAGATCAACGCCATGGCCTCGGGCCCGGGCTCGGTGAAGCCGCACGTCGATTCCGGCGCCATGCGCATCCTCGCCAACTGGGGCGACGAGCGCATCCCGAGCTTCCCCGGCGTCCCGACCTTCAAGGAGCTCGGCTACCCCGACGTGGTCTACTACAACTGGGCCGGCCTGTTCGTCCCCAAGGGGCTGCCGGAGCCGGTCATGACGCGCCTGCGCGAGGCGATGGCCCAGGCCATGAAGGACCCGGACGCGGTCCGCATCTTCGAGAGCGGCGGCAGCGCCCCGGCCTACCAGGACGCCCCCGAGTTCGCGAAGTTCATGGAGGCCGACAGCGCCCGGCTTATCGCCGTGACGAAGAAGATCGGCCGGGTGGAATAAGGGGGCGCTTTGCCGCTCACGCGTTGCGGGAGGTAGGTCGAGGTCCTAAAAATTCACTGTGGCCTCGCCTTCCGACATCCAGCCAGCGCCGCGGTTCGCTGCCCCCGTCTTCATATGCGGGGCGTTGTGCTGCGGCCTCGTTGGCCTCTTCGGAGCCGCAGCAAACACCCTGCTTTACGGCAAGTCATTCTTTTACGGCCCAGCCTTCGGAGCGGTGCTGTCCTTCCTCGTCTTCTTCGTCGTCGCCATGCCTCTCAACATGGGAATCCTGCCTTTAGCCTGGGCATCGTTCTACAAAAGCCCGCGCCGGGGGCTCGCTCTGGCGGGCTTCGGCCTCCTCGGCGGAACGCTGACCGGACTGTTCCTCGCAGCCCGTTGGGAAGACGCCCCTAGCCCGGCCGGGCTCACCATCATCCTCATCGCAACGGCGGCCGGGCTGGTCTGCGGGCGGGTGTTCCCCTTCATTCTGGCACGCTTGTAGGCGGAGACAGGCCGATGGAGATTTTGGGAATCGTGAC
This sequence comes from Beijerinckiaceae bacterium, assembly GCA_036386395.1. Lineage (GTDB taxonomy): Bacteria > Pseudomonadota > Alphaproteobacteria > Rhizobiales > Beijerinckiaceae > JAJKJG01. The sequence continues at coordinate 1,014 of DASVVU010000168.1, forward strand.
GCTCGCCGCGAGCCTGCTCGACCCGACGCCGCTCGACCGGCAGCGGGAGCCGCCGACGCCCACTTGGCTCGGCGGCCAGGATCAGCTTGCGTACGGAGAGCCCGACTCGGACGTGCTGTGGTTCTCGGCCCGGTGCCTGCCGGGCGGCACGGCCGAGCTGAACCTCCCCGGCACCCTGACGAACGGGCAGGACGTGACTCTGACGTTCGCGACGGAGACGGGGTCCGATGTCCATCGCGTGACCGTGGAGGTCGTTGAGGAGGACGACCTCCATTTCATCGCCCGCGTGCCGGTTTCGGCAAAGCTCTTCGACCTGATGAAGACGGGCGAGAAACTGGACGTGAAGGTCGCCGGCGAGCATGCGTTGTCGCTCCCGCTCGCCGGCGCCGCACGCCTCGTCGAGGCGTTCAGGCAATTCTGCCGGTAGCCTGCCTACTGCCCGACCGGCACCGTCGTCGAGGTCGTCGACTTCACGGGCTTGCTGCCGGGCACGTGGGCCATGGACTTCGTCCGCGTCGACAGCTCCTCGCCGGCCTTGACCTTGGTCTTGGTCCGGGACTTCGAGAAGGTGCCGCCGTCGTGGGCCATGGCCTTCGACTGGCCCATGAGCCCGTTCGGGTTGTCGTTGATCTTCGTCCGGCTCATGGCCTTACCGTCGGCCGCCGCGGCGCTGCCGCCCGAGCCGATGGTCGAGGAGGTGCCGGTGGAGCCCGTCGTGGTCGCGCCGGTGCCGACCGTCGAGGCCGAGGTGCCGCCCGCCGCGGCGCTGCCGCCGCCGGCGATCGTCCCGCTCGTGCTCGTGCCGGCGCCGGTGCCGACGGTCGAGGCGGTCTGCCCTAAGGCCGCGGTCGCGAGCGTCAGGAGCCCGGCCGCCGCGAGGGTGGTGATTGCCTTGGTCATGGATCCGATCCTTACTTGGTCTGGCCGGGGTTGACCGTGACGGTGCAGTCGCCGGAGCCCGACCCCGCGACGACGCTCGATCCCGAGGACGAGCTCGAGCCGGCGGTCGCCGTGCTCGACGAGCGCCCGTCGTTGGAGCGCACGGTCACGGACGGCCCCGGGCCCGTGGTCGAGCCGGTGACGCCGCCGGGGCCGGCGGTCACGGAGCTCGACATCGTGCCGCCGGGATTCGGCCCGCCGTGCTGGACGACGGTGCAGGGCTGCCCCGTCGAGGTCGTGCCGGTCGTGGTGCCGGAGCCTGCCGAGACGGAGCTGGACGTGCCTTGAGCCTGGGCCATGGCGATCCCTCCGAGGACGAGCGAGCCGGCCGTGAAGGCGAGTGTCGAAAACCGCATGGAGCCCTCCCGCTAGAAACGAGGGCGCGGCCCCGTGGGAGCCGCGCCCGGTTGAGGCGTCAGTCCTTCTTCTTGTCGAGGCCGTGGGCCGGGGCGCTGCCGGTCCGGCTCGCCGCGTCCTCGCTCTTGCCGGGCGTGTTGCCGCCGCTGCGGCTCGCCGCGTCGCCACTCCGTCCCGGACCGCTCGTGCTGCCCGTGGCGCTCGGGTTCGAGGAGCCCGCCGAGGAGCCGCCAGTCCCGACCGTCGAGGCCGAGCCGGAGCCCGTGCCACCCGCCGAGGAGCCGCCCGTGCCGACCGTCGAGGCCGAGCCCGATCCCGAGCCGCCGGCCGAAGAGCCGCCCGTGCCGACCGTCGAGGCCGAGCCCGATCCCGTTCCGCCGGCCGAGGAGCCGCCGGTGCCGACCGTGGACGACGTGCCGCCGGAGCCCGCGGACGAGCCGCCCGTGCCGACCGTCGAGCTCGATTGGGCGATGGCCAGCGCCACGCTGCCGGCCAGGATGGTCGCTGCGAGCGCCGCCGTACGCAGATGCTTCATGTGGTTTCCTCCTGAATGGCGTCCCTCTGAAGGCCTTCGAAAGCTGGGGACGACAAGAGTGAACGTCAGTGCAATTTGGACCGTTCCAGCTTGGCTATGCTGTCGTCGGCAAGTTCGGAAGCTTTATTTTCTCAGGACGCGCCCAGTATTCACTTGGCATTCAGGTTCCCGGTTCCGCCGTTTGCTTCGGCCGCACCGGTCCCCTAAAGGCCGCGCCCAGGCTTGACCCGCCGTTCCGTCGCGGCAAAAGGAGCTGAAGAGCCCACGAGCGGCGGGGAGGGCAGGATGCGGATCGCCTTGATCGGGTCGCGCTGGTTCGGGGCGCAGATGTTCCGCATCCTGCGCGAGCGCGGGCACGAGATCTTCGTCGTCGCCCTCGACGCCGAGGACGGCCTCGCCAAGGCGGCGGCGGAGGCGGGCGCGCCGCTCGCGCTCCTCGGCGGCCCGCGCCGGGTCCTCGCCGCCGACATCCCTGACGGGGTCGACGCGATCGTCGCGGCCCACGCCCACTCCTTCATCACGGCGGAGGCGCGGGCGAGGGCAACGAAGGCCGCGATCGGCTACCATCCCTCGCTCCTGCCCCGGCACCGGGGCATCGCCGCCGTCGAGTGGACGATCAAGTGCCGCGACCCGATCGCCGGCGGCTCGGTCTACCATCTCTCGGACGGCATGGACGAGGGCGCGATCGCGGCCCAGGACTGGTGCTTCGTCTATCCCGACGACGACGCCGGCTCCCTCTGGCGCCGGGCGCTCGCCCCCATGGGCCTGCGCCTCCTGACCCAGGTCGTCGACGATATCGCCACGAAAGGCTTCGCCGAGGCGAAGGAGCAGGACCCCAAGGCCGTCACCTATGCCCCCGCGCTCAAGGCGGCGGAGGCGTAACGTGGCATCACGGTACGCTGCCTCTGCCACTGAGAGAAACGATGCGCTCGTACTAGAGTTCGCGGATTTGAGACCTCGTCTTCCGAGGCTGCCAACATTCGGGGATAGGATACCGATTGATTGGTTGTTTGACGAAGCTGCTGGGCAAATAAGCGGTTCTCGTCTGTCTCGATTGAGATTATGATGACGTGGGGCACTAGGTTAGTATCGCGGTTCCAGCGGAGTCTCGAAGGTTGGGATTGTCCCCTAAGGATAGCTGTTAGGGACTAGCCTCCTGAGCTAATCATGGCAGTCTGGACTTATGATAGTAGTCTTGGCTCCCCGGCGCCGCTTGCCGAAGTAGAAGTTTGTCCATATTGCTCTACGCCTTTGCAGCGGCTGTCCAAAGAACGACGGAATCATAAGGGGGAAGATATTGATGATCTAGCGCTTGAGGTCTGTCAGACTTGCGGCTGGTGGAAGGCAGTTCGAGAAACTCAAAGGTGGGGCCCATATAGTGATTATCTTAAAATGGCTAAATGCGTTTATGAGAAATTCTGTGGAGTTGGCGCATTGCGGAATCTCGACCTAACGGATGTCAGCCTCCCTGTGAATGAGGTTAGATCTTTCTTGCTGTCTCGATATGAGAGTCGTTATTCTATTGATCCTTTCTTGTTTGAGAAAACCGTTGGTGCTGTATTTAAAGATCTTGGCTACGAGACTCTTGTAACAGCCCGGTCAGGTGATGGGGGAATTGATGTTATTCTAAATAAAGGCAACGAGAATATTGGCGTTCAGGTAAAGAGATATAAAAACTCTATAAAGGTCGAACAGATTTTATCGTTGATCGGCGCGCTTGTGGACGCAGGCATTCCAAAAGGTGTTTTTGTGACAACTTCTAACTTCCAACGAGGAGTATACTCATATGCAGAGCGGCACAGAATAGAATTGCTTGACGCTGGACGCTTTTATGACGCCTTGAAGTTGGCCCAACGGCCTCAGTACAAATCTAAAGAAGACTTTTTATACAGTCACGATATGGATAAGATAATTGAAGATATGCATAAGATAGGAGGATTTGATGGGTGGTAATACCCTAGACTGCGCTGGGGCAATTCGCGCAGGTCTTGAGGCATAACCTAAGCTGGTCCTGACAAGCGGCGGATCTCGCTCACGATCGCGGCTGGGCGGTAGGGCTTGGCCATGAAGGCGCTCTGCGCGACGCGGCGCACCGGAGTGCCGGTGTAGCCCGTGGTGTAGATCACGGGCCCGGAGGGGTTCTTGCCGCGGAAGCGCTCGGCCACGTCCCAGCCGTCGAGGGTTCCCGGCAGGCGGATGTCGGTGAAGAGCACGTCGACCGGGGTGTCGCCCTCGATCAGGTTCAGGGCCTCCTCCCCGGTCGTGGCGCGCAGCACCGTGAAGCCGAGCGTCTTCAGCTCGTCGACCATCATCTCGCAGAGCAGAGGCTCGTCCTCGACGATGAGCACCGTGACCGGGCTCAGGATCATCTCACGCCTTTCGGGGGTGTCATGGCCTAGGTTGGCACGGTAATAACGCCCGAACGGCACGGCGGTTCTGGCACGATCCCGCCGAAAAGGAGGAAAACCGATGGCGGCGAGCCCCGAAAGGCCCTGGACGGGCGTGTTCCCGATCGCGCCAACCCCCTTCCATGAGAACGGCGACCTCGACCTCGAGGGAATGCGCCGCGTCCTCGACTGCATGGTCGACCAGGGCGTCGACGGCATCTGCATCCTGGCGAACTACTCCGAGCAGTTCCTCCTCGCCGACGCCGAGCGGGACACGCTCCTCGACCTGTGCCTCGCGTACGTGGCGGGCCGCGTGCCCGTGATCGTGACGGTCAGCCATTTCTCGACCCGGATCGCGGCCGGGCGCGCCCGCCGGGCGGCCGAGGCCGGCGCCGCCATGCTGATGCTGATGCCGCCCTACCACGGCACCGGCTTGCGCGCCGGCGAGGACGGCATGGTCGAGCATTTTTCGCGCGTCGCCGAGGCCTCCGGGCTGCCCATCATGGTGCAGGATGCGCCCTTAAGCGGCGTCGCCCTCCCGGTGCCGTTCCTGGTGCGGCTTTCCCGGGAGGTGCCGCTCGTGCGCTACTTCAAGATCGAGGTGGCGCAGGCGGCCGCGAAGCTGCGCGCCCTGATCGAGGCTGGCGGCGACGCGATCGAAGGCCCCTTCGACGGCGAGGAGTCCATTACCCTCATGGCCGACCTCGACGCCGGCGCGACCGGCACCATGCCGAGCGCCCTTTTGCCGGACCTGATCCGGCCCGTCCTGGAGCACCACCGCGCCGGCCGGCGCGCGGAAGCCGCCGCCGCTTATGCCCGCATCCTGCCGCTCATCAACTACGAGAATCGCCAGTGCGGCCTGCGCGCCACGAAGACCGTCATGATGGAAGGCGGCGTGATCGGGAGCGACGCCGTTCGCCACCCGCTGGAGCCGCTCCACCCCGCGACTCGGGCAGGCCTCCTCGAGCTCGCCCGCGAGGCCGGGCCGCTGGCGCTGCGATGGGGAAGGTGAGTCTCCTCGATCGCTCCAGCCGCATCAAGCCCGCTTGCGCTCGCGCTCGCGCTGCCTCAGGCGCAGCACGAGCTCGACGTGCTCGTCCGGAAGGGCCTCGGCCTCCACGTGCGCGAAAGCCGCCCGCAGGCGGGCGCCGATGTAGCGCCGACAGATGTCGAGGTAGATCGGCGGCGCGCCGCCGGCTCGATCCTTCTCGTCCTTGGCCATCGTCTCCACCCGTGGTCACAGGATCAGGTCGCGGGAAAACCCTCGCGAATCATGGTTACCAAACCGTTAAGAAGCCCCTTGAGGCTCCCTGTCAGCCGGCCGGCGGACCGCCGCGCATGCAGGAAGGGGCGCTTACGCAGTTGTGAGCCGGCGCTCGGTTTCCAGGGCGCCGGGAACCTGACACACTGCCCCGGGCTTGTCCGAAGCTGGGCCGGTGTGGTCGCCGTCGTGAGGCTGGTTTCAGGGCCGCCGTGAGGCCGTGGCCGGAGCCGTCGTAAAACAGCTTTCAAGCCGGCGTCACCGCGGCGCGGAGATTCGTCGGAGGGTTCGATGACGAGGCATCGGGTGCGCAGACTCGCCCTTGCGGCCGCCCTCATCCTCGGGATCGCGGCCCCTGCGGCGGCCGGGCCCGAGACCGAGGTCGACCTCGCCCTGGTCATCGCCGTCGACGTGTCCTACTCCATGGACCCGGACGAGCAGGAGCTGCAGCGCCAGGGCTTCATAGAGGCGTTCCGCTCCGCCGCCGTCCACGACGCGATCCGGCGCGGCATGATCGGGCGCATCGGCGTCGTCTACATGGAGTGGGCGGGCGCGACCGACCAGCAGGTGCTCCTGCCCTGGACCGTGATCGACAATCCCGAGAGCGCCATGGCGTTTGCCGGCGCGCTCGCCGAGAAGCCGACCAGGCGCGCGTCCCGCACCTCGGTCTCGGGCGCGATCGACTTCTCGGTCGGGCTCCTCGCCGGCAGCGGCATGGCGCCCACCCGGCAGGTCATCGACGTCTCGGGCGACGGGCCGAACAACCAGGGCCGGGTCGTCACAGCGGCGCGCGATGAGGCGATCGCCAAGGGCATCACTATCAACGGCCTGCCGATCATGCTGAAAGCTCCGGGGCCGTGGGACATCGAGGACCTCGACCTCTACTACCGCGACTGCGTCATCGGCGGGCAGGGCGCCTTCATGGTGCCGGTGCGCGACCGCGCCCAGTTCGTGCAGGCGGTCAAGACCAAGATCCTCCTGGAGGTCGCCGGAGGGCCCGCCGCCGAGCCGCTGGTGAAGCCGGCGCAAAGCCCCGAGGCGCGCCGGGTGAGCTGCATGGCGGGCGAACTCAAGATGCAGAACCGCTGGGGCAATTGAGCAAAGGCAAGGAGGGACCGCGTGAGGGTGTTTTGGGTGGCGGCCGCGCTCGCGGTCGCGATGGGTGCCGGCGCCGCCCGCGCCGCGACGATCGAGATCCTGAGCGCCGGCGCCGTCGAGCCGGGGCTCTTGCCGGCCGCCGAGGCCTTCCGGCGTCAGACCGGGCACGAGGCGAAGGTGCGCTTCGCGACCGCGCCGGCTCTGCGCCAGCGGCTCGCGGCAGGCGGCGAGCGGGCCGACGTGGCGATCGCGCCGCCCGTAGTGCTTGACGAGGGCGTGAAGGCGGGGCGCGTGGATGGTGCGCTGCGGGTCGTCGTCGGCAAGGTCGGGGTCGGCGTCGCGGTGCGGGACGGCGCGCCCCAGCCGGACGTCAGGACCGTGGAGGCGCTGAAGCGCGCCGTGCTCGGGGCCGATTCCGTCGTCTACAACCGGGCCTCCACGGGGCTTTACCTCGAGACCCTGTTCCAGCGCCTCGGCCTCGCCGACCAGATCGCGGGGAAGAGCACCCGCTACCCGGACGGCGCCTCGGTCATGGAGCACCTCGTCAAGGGGACGACCCGGGAGATCGGCTTCGGCGCCGTCACCGAGATCCTCCTCTTCCGCGACAAGGGCCTGAAGCTCGTTGGTCCTCTGCCGGCAGAGGTGCAGAACTACACGACCTACGCGGCCTCCCCCGTGGCGGGCTCCGCCAACGGCGAGGTCGCCAAAGCCTTCGTGCAGTTCCTCGGCAGCCAGGCCGGGAAGGCCATCTTCGCGACCCATGGGATCGAGTAGCCCGGCCCTTCGCGCCCGTGAGCCCGCCTGAGGTCAAGCCCGCCGGACGGCTGAGCCTCGCCGCGGCGCGCCGGATCGCGCTCGCGGCGCAGGGGTTCGCCGAACCGCGCCCCGAAGTGCCGGGTCGGCGCCACGTGGCGCGCGTGCTTGGCCGGCTTGGTCTCGTGCAGATCGATTCCGTCAACGTGCTGACCCGCGCCCACACCGTGCCGCTGTTCTCGCGGCTCGGCCCCTACGACACGTCCTTCCTCGACGAGGCCGCCTATCACCCGAGGCGCCGCAGCCTGTTCGAGTACTGGGGCCACGAGGCCTCGCTGATCCGCCTCGACCTCCACCCTCTCCTGCGCTGGCGCATGGAGCGGGCGGGGCGGGGGGAGGGGACCTACGGCTCGGTCGCGCGGTTCGGGCGCGAGCGGCGCGACTTCGTCGAGACGGTGTGGCGCGAGATCGAGGCGCGGGGCCCGCTCACTGCCCGGGAGCTGACCGAGGGCGGCGCGGGCCGGGGCTCGTGGTGGGGCTGGAGCGACGGCAAGCGGGCGCTCGAATGGCTGTTCTGGGCCGGCCGCGTCACGACGGCGACGCGGCGCGGCGGCTTCGAGCGCGTGTACGACCTGCCCGAACGGGTGCTTCCGCCCGCGATCCTGGCTCTGCCGACGCCCGAGCCCGCCGAGGCACAGCGTGGGCTCGTCAGGGTTGCGGCGCGCGCCCTTGGCGTCGCGACCGAGCGGGATTTGCGCGACTACTTCCGGCTTGGCGTCGAGGACGCCAAGGCCCGAGTCGCCGAGCTCGCCGAGGAGGGCGCGCTCCTGCCGGTCGAGGTCGAGGGCTGGCGCAACCTCGCCTACCTCGATCCCGAGGCGCGCCGCCCGCGCCGCGTCGAGGCCCGCGCCCTCGTCTCGCCGTTCGATCCGCTCATGTGGGAGCGCCATCGGGCCGAGCGGCTGTTCGGCTTCCGCTACCGGATCGAGATCTACACTCCGGCGCACAAGCGCGAGCACGGCTACTACGTCCTGCCCTTCCTCCTCGGCGAGGGGATTGCGGCGAGGGTCGACCTCAAGGCCGACCGGGCGGCGCGCCGCCTCCTCGTGCAGGCGCTCCACCTCGAGCCCGGCGCCGACCCACAAGCCGCCGGCCCGGCGCTCGGCGAGGAACTCCGGGCGGTCGCGCGCTGGCTCGCCCTCGACCATATCGCGGTCTTCTCGCCGAAGAAGCTGCCGCTGCGGCTCGGGCTGTGAGCGCACCCGCTGGCTGTTCCGCTTTGGAACTGCCCGGCTCCGGACGAATTGTTTGATTCCACACAGATTTGTGCCTAACTTTCCACAACGCAGACGAAACAGGGCGGTGATGATTCGGAAGACCTCCGGCGCGAGACGAAAAGCGCGCGGCGCCGGCGGCAAGGCAAGGTCGAGTTCGATGGACAAGAACAAGACGGGCGGGGCCAAGAAAGGCGCAAAGAAAGGCGCTGCAAAAAGCGCGGTAAAGAGCGCCGCGAAGCCGGCCGGAAAGCGCCTCCAGTACGGCGCCTTGCCCTACAAACGTGCCGACGGCGACGGCCTCAAGGTCATGCTCGTCACCTCCCGCGAGACCAAGCGCTGGGTCATCCCCAAGGGCTGGCCGATGAAGGACCGCAAGCCCCACGCGGCGGCGAAGCGCGAGGCCTTCGAGGAGGCGGGCGTGCGCGGCGAGATCGGCAAGCGCTCGATCGGCACCTTCGAATACGCGAAGCGCCTCAAGTCCCAGGCGACCGTCACTTGCAAGGTCGAGGTCTTCCCGCTGAACGTCCGCGAAGAGGCCGAGACGTGGCCGGAGCGCGGCGAGCGCGAGGGCCGCTGGTTCTCCCCCGATGAGGCCGCCGGCGTCGTCGCCGAGGCGGAGCTGCGCGAGATCATCCGCAAGCTGCCGGAGCTGGTGGAAGCGCGGAAGCCTGCCCCGGCGGCTTAACTAGGCTTCCGGGCCGCACTCCCACCCCCTCATCCTGAGGAGCACGCGGAGCGTGCGTCTCGAAGGACGCACCCCGTCGATGCAGCCCAGCCATTGTGCGTGCTTCGAGAC
>DASVVU010000169.1:0-25713 GCA_036386395.1 Beijerinckiaceae bacterium
CCCGGTCCCCGGGACCGTCCCGGCGGTGCCCGAGACCCGCGAGGCGGCGCTCGCCAGGACTCCCCGGATCGCGATCGACACCCCGAGCCTGTCGGGCTCGATCGCCCTCAAGGGCGGGCGGATCGACGACGTCCTCCTCAAGAACTACCACGAGACCGTCGACCCGAAGAGCCCGCGCATCGTCCTGCTCTCGCCCTCCGGGAGCCCGAACCCGTACTACGCCGAGTTCGGCTGGGTCGCGGGCGCGGCCGGGGCCGCGACCCCGACGGCGGAGACGGTCTGGACCGCGGATGCCCAGACCCTGACGCCGGCAAAGCCCGTCACCCTCACCTTCGACAACGGCCAGGGCCTGGTCTTCCGGCGCGAGATCGCGGTCGACGACAAGTACATGTTCACGGTCCGCGACCAGGTCGAGAACACGGGGGCTGCGCCCGCGACGCTCCACCCTTATGGGCTCGTCTCGCGGCACGGCAAGCCGGTGACGCAGGGGTACTACGTCCTGCACGAGGGCCTGGTTGGGGTGCTCGGCGAGCAGGGCCTGCAGGAGTACACCTACGACGCCGTCGAGAAGGAGCCGGCGATCGCCGGCCAGCCGACCAAGGGCAAGGTCTGGAACGCCGTCGCGGGCGGGTTCCTCGGCATCACCGACAAGTACTGGGCCGCGGCGGTCGCGCCCGCCGACCAGGCGCAGAGCTACACCGGCAGCTTCACGGTGCGCCAGGACGGGCCGACCAAGGTCTATCAGTCCAACATGCTGGGCGAGGCCAAGACCCTCGCGCCCGGCGCCAAGGCGCAGGCCGACAGCCGCCTCTTCGCCGGGGCGAAGGAGGTCGGGGCGGTCGACAATTACGAGAAGACCGCCGGCATCAAGCGCTTCGACCTCCTGATCGACTGGGGCTGGTTCTACTTCATCACCAAGCCGCTGTTCCGGCTGATGGACTTCTTCTTCCGCCTGTTCGGCAACTTCGGCGTCGCGATCCTGCTCTCGACGGTCATCATCAAGGCGCTGTTCTTCCCGCTCGCCAACAAGTCCTACGCCTCGATGGCGAAGATGAAGGCGGTGCAGCCCGAGATGATGGCGATCCGCGAGCGCTTCGCGGACGACAAGATGAAGCAGCAGCAGGCCCTCATGGACCTGTACAAGAAGGAGAAGATCAATCCGGTCGCCGGCTGCTGGCCGGTGCTGATCCAGATTCCGGTGTTCTTCGCCCTCTACAAGGTGCTGTTCGTCACGATCGAGATGCGGCACGCGCCGTTCTTCGGCTGGATCCGCGACCTCGCCGCGCCGGACCCGACGAACCTCTTCAACCTGTTCGGGCTCCTGCCCTTCGACCCGACCCTTCTGCCGGTGCTGGGGCAGTTCCTGCACCTCGGCGTGTGGCCGATCATCATGGGCGTCACGATGTGGCTGCAGATGAAGATGAACCCGGCGCCGGCGGACCCGGTGCAGCAGCAGGTCTTCGCCTGGATGCCGCTGATCTTCACCTTCATGCTGGCCTCGTTCCCGGCCGGCCTCGTGATCTACTGGGCCTGGAACAACCTGCTCTCGGTCGCGCAGCAGTACTTCATCATGAGGAAGAACGGCGTGAAGGTGGAATTATGGGACAACCTGCGCGGCACCTTCGCGAAGAAACCGGCCGCGAAGGCGCCGGCGAAGGGTTAAGGGAACCCGCTGCACCGGTAGAATCCCTCTCGCCGGAGCAGCCTGACGGGTCGCGGTCGAGGAACTGCGCTCGCTTTTCCTCCAGACCGCGATCTACGCCGGCGTGCCCGCCGCCAACGCGGCGTTCCGGGTAGCTGCCGCCCAGCAGTCGCCCCATCTGCTCCTCGAGCGAGCCGTCGGAATAGGGGAACACCCAGCCCCGTGCGCAAAGCCGGTCTGGTCCTCCTCCGGCCCGCCTGGCGCCTGGATCACGCCGTCGAGCGACTGGAAAAGGGAGCCGATGACCTTACGCATCGACGGCTGCTCCGCGCTCCGCAGCCTCGATCCGGGCGATGTCGATCTTGCGCATCGTCATCATCGCCTCGAATGCCCGCCTGGCGGCGGCCTTGTCGGGATTGCTGTTGGCCCGCAGCAGCGCACGCGGCGTGATCTGCCACGAGAAGCCCCAGCGATCCTTGCACCAGCCGCAAGCGCTTTCCTGCCCGCCGTTGCCGACGATGGCGTTCCAATAATAGTCGGTCTCTTCCTGGTCGTCGGTCAGGACCACGAAGCTGACCGCCTCATTGGCCTTGAAATTGGGTCCGCCGTTCAGGCCGACGAACGGCCGGCCGAGCACGGTGAACTCGACCGTGAGCTCGGCGCCCTCCGTGCCGCCCGGAAAGTCCGACGGGGCGTGCATGGGAGCGCCGACGCTGCTGTCGGGAAAGGTCGCGGCGTAGAACTCCGCAGCCTTGCGGGCTTCCCCGTGATCGAACCACAGGCAGGTCGTGAGCTTGTCGCCGGCCATGATATTTCTCCCTCCCTTACGCGGGCCAACCAATCCGAAGACGGCGCCCTGCGGTCAAGGGCGGTCGGCAATACTCGCTGCCGCGGATTTCGCCGAGGCCGCGAAGGAATCGTGTCGCCTCTTCTGAGCTGACATCGCGTCGTTCGCGCGAAGTCGATGCAGCTCGATGTCTGCTATCCGGGGCGAAACGCGAGCGCCTGAACGACGCCATGGGCGCTATGCGGACCGAGGGATGGGCACCGCTGAACTTCTGCTCCTGGCACAAAGCGGACCTTGGCCATTTCCGCTGTAAGCGGTTTATGACCGGAAGCGCTTCTCAAGTTTGTCGGCTATTCGCAAGCGGCTTTTCTGGCCTGCGAGGTTTTCACCGCAATGTTGAATGCCAGGAAAGCACACGATCTAAGTAATCACTGATCGTCTCATACAGGCCGCCGAATCGGTCACCAAATTCGTTAATCTGATCGGCCGTATACAGATACACCGGCTCGCCGCTCACTTTGTATTTCTTCGATGCGAAGAGACCCGGGTAGAGATGGCAGCTATCCGGCTTGCCGCTTTCCATTCGGGTGACTACTCGTCCGTGGGCGATTTCATTTCGACGCGACGCGAAGCCTCTGCATGGGCCATCCAACATCTTCTTCACTTCGGCCGAAAGCGGGGTGGTTGGACGCGCGTGAAAGTACGCTTCGGCGGCAGCTGCGATCATGTCGGCGCGCCCTCCGAAGCTCACCACGGAGCCGTAGGCTCGGATCGCCGGCTCCGCTGCATCGAAGCTGTTCCCATCGACTGCCCCAACAAAGAATGCGAACAACTCGGACAATCGTTCCTCGACCATCTCCCAAATGCTTAGTGAACGGCCTACAGCGGTGTATATTAGTCGGCCGTCTTCGGTCCCCGGGTGGACCTGGGACGGCCTATCCCAAGGGTTCGCTGTCATGGCAAAGTCCGACGACCAAGAGGAAGCACGCTTCGAGCGCACGGTAAAACGGTTGCTGGCTATGCCGCCAGACCCGCGCACTAAGAAGAAGGGCTCAGCAAGAGAGGATGCCGCGAAACCGGCCTACGCATCAAAGCGGAGGCCCCACTGATGGATTGGCTCACGTTCTTTTCTAGCGTTATAAAGTCAGTGGCTTGGCCCGCCGTTGTTGTTGCCCTACTCGTTATTTTGCGGAAGCAATTACAAGACTTGGCGAGTGATCTAGACGAATTTAGTTTTCCCGGCGGAAGTGCAAAGTTCAAGAAACGTTTACAAGAAGCCAAGAAAGAGATTGATGCTGCCGGGGAGGAAGAGTCCCAACCAAAAATTGCGCCCCCCACGGACGAATATCTGGAGCTTGCGACTAAGTACCCGCAGGCCGCTATTTTGCAGGCGTTTGAAGAAGTTGCTGAAGCAGCAAGGGAATACCGAAGGCAATTCCCGAACGCCGGAACTAAAACAACCCTCGCGGTAATGAAGGGCTTGTACAATATGAAGCTAATTGACAGAAGTGTTCTTAACCAATACAGAAAGTTACGTGATACGCGCAATGCTGCGGTGCATGCGCAATACATCACGCCCGGAGAGGCTATCGAATATCGTACCCTTTGTCGGTCTTTGGCTGAAAGAGTCCGGGTCGCGATCGCGACAATGAAAAAAGATCGGCCAGACGCGGGCGACCAAAACTGGCCACGGTGACTCCCGCCAGCCGCGACGCCTACGGTTGCGAGGCGGCCTCGGGGCTACCAATCCGCCGATAGGTGAGGCGCTTACCCTCTATGCCCTTGAGCGCCTTCGCCGTGCGATCCGCGTCGGTGAAGCCGAGCGCCGTGCGGGTGTTGGAGAGGTACCAGGCGTCGGCCATGTTCTTGACCTGGAGGAGGGAAGCCCACCCGTGCAAACCTACGTTAAGCGTCCTATCGTAGCGTCCCGGGGTTCGGGAGATCGCAGATGATCTTGTCGTATCGGGCGAGGCTCAGGCGCGACATGGACCGCTGGCTTGCCGAGGGGCTGATCGACCCTAGCTTACGCCAGCGCCTCGAGAGCGCGACCTTCTCGGCGTCCGGCTTCGCCCATCTCCAGGCGATCCTGATGCTGTGCGCCGTGATCCTCGCGGGGGTCGGCGCGGTCGCGTTCGTGGCCGCCAACTGGGCCGGCATGGCCCCGTTCTCGCGGATGGCCGTGCTCCTTACCGCGAACGCCGCCGCGGTGGCCGCGGCCTTCGTCGCGTACGAGCGGCACCGGGCGAACCCCGAGCAGGGCTCGTGGATCATGGCGGAGGGCGCCTCGACCCTGTCGCTCGTCGCCGCGGCGGCCTCGGTCGCGCTCATGGCGCAGACGTTCCACCTGCCGGCCGACATGCGCTCCTACGCCGTCACGGTCGCGGTGCTCGGGGCGCTCACCGCCTTCGTCACCCGGTCGGGCGGATGCGCGATGATCGCCGCCGTCGCGCTCCTCGTCGCCGGCAGCCCGCTCGCCGAGCTTCTCGGCCGCAGCGGCGGCCTGGAGAAGGGCCTGTCGCTCTGGCTCGAAGCCCTGACCTTCGTGCTTCTCCTCGGATGCGCCTCGGGCTGGATCGCGGCGCGCACGTCGACCTTCCTCCTGATCCTCATTTGCCTTGCGGCCCAGATGGGGGGCTACGACCGGGAAGACTTCATCCGCCACGAAGTCGGGCTCACCCTTGCGGCCGCCGCGATCGGGGCGAGCTACGGGCTCGCCCTCGCGATGCCGGAGGGCTCCGGGCAGCCCGCGCGCGACCGCCTCGAGATGCTGGCGCGGGCCGCGGCGGGCCTGGCGCTGATCGCCATCGCGGTCCTCGCGGCCGCGACCTTGGGCTCGCACACGATCCGCTGGGAGCCCGGCCTGCCGACGTTCGGAGGAGCCGTGCGCCTCGCGCTCGCGCTCGCCGCGCCGCTCGTCCTGGTGCTCGTGCCCCGGCGGCTCGCCCGCGCGATCCCGGTGGGGCATCTCGTCGTCCTCGCGGCCTGCGCGGTCCCGCTCGCGCTGATCTGGACTGCGGGACTGGCGCACATGCTCAAGGGGGGCGCTCTCGGGCCTTCCTGGACCGTGTGGGTCGGGCTCGTGCCGCTCCTCGGGCTCGCGGTCGCCGGGCACCTGGACGAGCGCCGGGCCCTGTTCGGCTGGGCCATGAGCTGCGTCGCCGTCCTGACGGTCGCGATGCTCTACATGTCCAAGGACCTGATGACCTTCTCGGTCCATCTCCTGGTCTCGGCCGCCCTCGCCTTCGCGGCCTTCGCGGCCTGCCGCTGGGCCGACCGGCGCCTGTCGTGGAGGCTCGCATGAGGACGCTTCTCGCCGGCGCCGCGTTCGCCGCGCTGTTCCTCGCGCAGGCCGCTCCCGCGATGAAGATGGCCGTCGACCACACGCAGACCCTGACCAAGGGCAAGCCGGTCCTCCTGGCGGTGGAGACGCGGGACCCGCGGGACCTCTTCCGGGGCGAGTACAGCATCCTGACCTACGAGATCGGACGCCCCCGCAACCTCCCGGCCTCGCCCGCGGGGCTCGGCGGCACGTGCGATCTTACGCGGCGCCCGACGTGCTACCTCCCGGCCGGCAAGGAGGTCTATGTGCGCCTGGAGCCTGACGCCGGCGGCATTCACCGCGGCGTCGAGGTGCTCTTCGAGCGCCCCGGGGACGGCGTCACCTTCATCGCCGGAACCGTGCGCTCGGGAAGCCTGAGCTCCGTCGGTGCGGGCAACGGGGCCGCCAAGTGCGACAAGGAGGCGTGCTTCCAGGGCGACATCGTCTACGGGATCGAGAACTGGTTCGGCCCGCAGGGCGTGCCCGCGAAGGTGGACGGCATCGACCGCCGGGACATCGTCGTGCGCGCGAGGCTCGACGCCGCAGGACGCCCCGCGCTCGACGCCCTCGTCGTCAAGGGCGAGGACTTCGGCCGCACCGCGCGCCTTTGGTGAGGCGGCCGCGAGGCTCGGGCCAGGGCTGCTCGTCATCAAAAAAGAGCGGCAGCCCCTCGGCCAAGGCCTCTCGGAATGTCGCCGCCATCATGACAAGAGAGCGGCACCCGGCATCATCATCATAAAGAGAGGCGGACCTCACACGTCGAGGTTCGCGACCGAGAGCGCGTTGTCCTGGATGAACTCGCGGCGGGGCTCGACGACGTCGCCCATGAGCTTGACGAAGAGGTCGTCGGCGTCGGTCGTGTCCTTGACCTTGACCTGGAGGAGGGAGCGGACCTCGCGGTCGAGCGTCGTCTCCCAGAGCTGCTGCGCCGTCATCTCGCCGAGGCCCTTGTAGCGCTGCATCTGCAGGCCCTTGCGGCCGAACGTCGTCACGGCGCCGAACAGGTCGAGAGGGCCGTGGATCGGGGTCTCCTCGCCCTTGCGCACGAGCGCCGCGGGCTTGGCGTAGACGTCCTGGAGCGAGGCCGCGCGCTCGTCGAGCTTGCGCGCCTCCTGCGAGGAAAGGAGCGCGGCGTCGAGCGTCGCCGCTTGGCGCACGCCGCGCACCGTGCGGGTGAAGACGTAGCCGCCTTCGCGGACCTCGCCGTCCCAGCCGCGCTCGGTCTCCTCGGCGATCGCGTCGAGGCGGCGGGCGACGTAAGCCGCGACCGCCGGCCCGCGCTCGGGGTCGTCGGCAAGCTCCGGGCGCAGCGCCCCGGCGACCGCCGCCTGCTCGACGACGCGGTGGTCGTAGCGGCTGTGCAGGTTGCCGATCACCTGCCGCACGAACCGCGCCTCGTCGATCAGCGCCTTGAGCTGCGGCCCCTGGAACGGCGCGCCGCTCGCAAGGCGCAGCTCCGCGCCCTCGACGCCGGCGTCGATCAGGAAAACCTCAAGCGCCCGCTCGTCCTTGAGGTAGATCGCGGACTTCCCGCGCATGGCTTTGTAGAGCGGCGGCTGGGCGATGTAGAGGTGCCCGCGCTCGATCAGCTCCGGCATCTGCCGGTAGAAGAAGGTCAAGAGCAGCGTGCGGATGTGCGCCCCGTCCACGTCCGCGTCGGTCATGATGATGATTCGGTGATACCGCAGCTTGTCGAGCGTGAACCGCACCGAGCGCCCGCCCGTGTCGTCGCCGTTCTCGCCGCCGAACTCGATGCCGACGCCGAGCGCCGCGATCAGCGTGCCGATCTGCTCGGAGGAGAGCATGCGGCCGGTCTGCACCCGCTCCGTGTTGAGGATCTTGCCGCGCAAGGGGAGGACCGCCTGGAAGGCGCGGTCGCGGCCCTGCTTCGCCGAGCCGCCGGCCGAGTCGCCCTCGACGAGGAGGAGCTCGCTCTTCGCCGGGTCCTTCTCCTGGCAGTCGGCGAGCTTGCCCGGGAGCGAGGTCACCCCGAGCGCGTCCTTGCGGATCGCGTCCCGCGCCCGCCGCGCCGCCTCGCGGGCCTGCGCCGCGCGCACGACCTTCTCGACGACCTTCTTGGCCTCCGAGGGGTTCTCCTCGAGCCAGACGCCGAGCCCGTCGCTGACGAGGCTCTCGACCACGGGTCGGACCTCGGAGGAGACCAGCCGGTCCTTCGTCTGCGACGAGAACTTCGGGTCCGGCACCTTGACCGAGACGATGGCGGTGAGCCCCTCTCGGCAGTCGTCGCCGATGAGGGAGACCTTCTCCTTCTTCAGGAGCCCCGAGGATTCGGCATAGCCCGTGACCTGGCGCGTCAGCGCGGCGCGGAAGCCCGTCAGGTGCGCGCCGCCGTCGCGCTGGGGGATGTTGTTGGTGAAGCAGAGCACCGTCTCGTAGTACGAGTCGTTCCACCACAGGGCGACCTCGACGCCGATGCCGTCGCGCTCGGCCCTGACCAGGATCGGCCGGGCGATCTCGGGCTTCTTCGAGCGGTCGAGGTAGCGCACGAAGGCCTCGACGCCGCCCTCATAGTAGAGCTCCTCGCGCTTCTGCTCGGCGTGGCGCAGATCCGTGAGCACGATGCGCACGCCGGAGTTCAGGAAGGCGAGCTCGCGCAGGCGGTGCTCGAGGGTGCCGTAGTCGAACTCGACGACGCCCTTGAAGGTCTCGGTCGAGGGCAGGAACGACACCTCCGTGCCGCGCCGCCCCTCGGCCGGGCCGACGACGGCGAGCGGCGCCACCGGCTCGCCGTGCCGGAACTCCATCGAATGCTCCTCGCCGTTCCTCCAGATCCGCAAGCGCAGCCAGGAGGATAGGGCGTTGACGACCGAGACGCCGACGCCGTGCAGGCCGCCCGAGACCTTGTACGAGTTCTGGTCGAACTTACCGCCCGCGTGGAGCTGGGTCATGATGACCTCGGCGGCCGAGACGCCCTCGCCCTGGTGGATGTCCGTCGGGATGCCGCGGCCGTTGTCGTTGACCGTGCAGGAGCCGTCGGCGTTCAGCGTCACCGTGACCTCGGTGGCGTGGCCGGCAAGCGCCTCGTCGATGGCGTTGTCGACGACCTCGTAGACCATGTGGTGGAGGCCCGAGCCGTCGTCGGTGTCGCCGATGTACATGCCCGGGCGCTTGCGCACGGCGTCGAGGCCCTTGAGGACCTTGATGGATTCGGCGCCGTAGGACTCGGCGTCGAGGTTGCGGGCAGGCTCTGCCATGGGGGAACTTTCCTGAGGGCCGGCCGGACGCGGCCGAGGGCCCTTTTGATTCGCGAGATCAACTATTTAGGCGCTCCGGCGCGGAATTTCACCCCCGCGCGCGCACGCGCGCGCGAGAAATCCGGGGAAACGCGGGCCCCGCGGCGAAGCCCGCCGCCCCCTGCTCCGCCGTCGCGCGTCAACACCGACGATGACGCGCGAAAACCCCGACGATGTCGCGGAAAAAACCCGACGATGACGGGGAAAAACACCGATGATGTCGGGCGACGGCCGACGATGTTGCCGGACCCGTGATGATGATGGTGCGGGGCTCTTCCATCGTCATGACGGCAGCCGGGACTGAAAGCTTGGCACGGCGCAAGGCGGAGGGAGGCTCGAAACCGGGCGGGTCTGGCGAACCCGTCGAGGCTTCCATGCGGTCGACGGACGACTCCGCTGGCCGTCTCGTCGCCCCAGCACGCCATGGCAGGCCTTGGACCGAGAACCGAGTTGCACCTAGACTGACCGCAATTCTTCGGTTGCACGCGGTTCGATGCCCAGTCTCCTCGACGATCCGAAGCGCGAAGTTGCGAACGGCCCGAAGCCGCTCATCGTCTGCGGCGCGGGGCCGTCCAAGGCCGCGAACCCCGAACGCGCCGGATCGGCGCCTTGATCGAGTCTGGCATCGACCGCATGGTCGCTTACTGGACATTCTGCACGGCAATTTGCAGGATCGGCACCTTGCCTGAAAGGATTCCACAATGCCAAGATCGCTTTGGCAGCTGATTGAACACGTCGATGCAGAGCGCGGCCGGCTCCCGCTAATACATACTACCGATGTTGCATACTTTAACAAAATCCGCGCAGCAGGAAAGTTAATCCCGGAAAAAAGGCCCGAATACAATAATGAACTACTTCTTTTCTTCTTTTATGGCCGCCCGTCTTATCGGCCTAATCACGATTTGAAAACAGTTGATTCAAAATGCTTTGCTCCCATCTGCATGATCATGAACAACGAATTATTGGACGACTGCTTGCGCATAATGCCATGCGACAGTGGGGCGCTTAAATCTGGATTGTTTTCTCCTCCTGTTCATCCGTCAATGACTGGCGGCGAAGAGTTCGAGCTAGCTGAAGACCCTACTACGCCGATGAAGTTGATCAAATTATTTTTTGGATCCGAGAAAGCTTACTTTGATGGGAAGCCTGTCATGAGCGTTCCCTTTGATCCATGGACAAACCTAGCGGCAGATTCCTATGACAGGCTTATCCGAAATACAAGTAATACACCGCTTGATGAGCGGGTCTCTGCGATAGAAATTCAAATCGGTCGCGAAGTAGAGTTATTGAACCGCGTAAGAGCTGTTGTGCTGCCGCAAGAATTTTTAGATTCGCCCGGTATATTGGATCAGATCCGAAGCTGGGGGCGCTGATCCTCTTCCTTACGACCTTCCGGCGTCCTATATACCTCGGGACGTGATTGGAAATATTCGGCAGCGGATTCGTGACTTTATAGTTCAACAAGGGTACCTAAGTTGACTATACCGGATCGCATTTTAGCTGCCAGATACGTCGGCTTCTTTTTTCCACTTGGCTCGCCTCCAAGCGCCATTTACCCCGTGTTCAAAGAAGAGGGATCTGACGACCTTTTGGTCCAGATTATTTCAAAAGACAATATTATTTTAGGTTTCCAGAAACTCAACAGTACAGTAGACCTAATTACGGTGCGACCACCGCAATGGTTTCGGTCCGGAGACCACGCTCTGGGTGGTTATGCGCTAACTGAGAACAATTTGTTTGTTGGGATGACAGAGGAATTAAATGTATGGATAAAGGCAAATGTTAACTCGAAGATTTATATACTACTTCCCTTTACATCAAATTTTTTGGCTAAACAAATTAATGACACGCGGGGGTTTCGGATTACGCAACGTAATAAAATTGATCGCCTGAGAGAATCTGGTGTAAATATTTTAAACTTCGTTATGAATACAATCGCTCGCGACATGATTAATCAACATGTTGCCAAAGAATTTGGGCATGCTGTAGGCTCAAGTGTTCTATATCGGCTTCATCCGATCGGCGATCGGCTTGATATACATTTTTTGCATGAGGTGGAGCCGAAGCTCTCCTCTGCCTTCCAAATTGCAAGCACCCAAGCATGGGAGACGATACGTAATGAACTCCTCATTGACTCCGAACTCGCTAACCGCAGCGGTTCTGTTAGAGGAAAGCTATTTGGAGAAGGCGATGTGGATCGATTTGCAGCGGAGGAGCCCGAGGTCCGCTGCATCGACTACGAGTGGCCCAAGCCTGAGGCCTTCGGCCGCGAGGACGAGATCGGGAGGGTCGCGCGAGCGCTGGCGGAGGGCCGGCCCGCCGTCGTCGCGGGCGGGCCCGGCATGGGCAAGACGACGGTCGCGGTCGCGGCCATGTACGATCCTGCGGTCAAGGCCCGCTTCGGCCGCCGGCGGGTCTTCGCCACCGTCGAGGATGCCCCCGAGCCGCGCGCCTTCCTGGCGAAGCTCGCCGTTGCCTTAGGGCTGCCCGCCTCGGGCGACGAGGCGTCGCTGCTGCGGGCGATCGAGAACGCCTGCGCCGCCGCGCCGGTCGCGGCGATCCTCGACAACGCCGAGACGGCGCTCGATGCCGACGTGCCCGAAGGGCAGCGCATCCTGCGCCTCCTCGCGCAGGTGCCTAACCTGTCCCTCGCCGTCACGATGCGCGGAGTCCCGGTGCAGCTTCGCGCGGATGCCGAGGTTCTCGGCGATCTCGCGCCGCTGCAGCTCGACGCTGCCCGAAGCGCCTTCCTGGCCGTCGCCGGGCCGGAGTTCGAGCACGACCCTTTCCTCGACCCGCTGCTCGAATCGACGCTCGACGGCCACGCCCTCTCCATTCAGCTCGTCGCGGCACAAGCGGTCGGCTTGCCCTCTCTCGCCGGCTTGCATGAGCGCTGGAATGAGGAACGCGGCACCATCCTGAAGCAGGAGGGCGCCAAGGAAAGCCGGTTGACGAGCGGTCGCGCCTCGCTCGCCCTCTCGCTTAAGAGCCTGCGCATGGCCGGGCAGCCGCTCGCCCGGCGCTTGTTGGCCCTGCTTGCTTACCTACCCGCCGGTTTGGCGGAGAGCGACGTCAAGGACCTGCTAGGAGAGAAGGGCACGGTCTCAAAAGCGAAAGCGATCGAAGCGGCGGATCGTTTGCGTCAGTTGCGCCTAGTCGAATCGCGCGTGGAAGGCCGCCTCCGCATGTCGACGCCGCTGCGTGAGAGCGCAAGGCTCGATGTACCGTTACATCCGTCGGATCGCGATCGACTGTTGGGCCGATTTCTGAAGCTCGCGGAAGTGGGGGAACTGATCGGAACCAAGAATTGGGCGCGGGTTCGTGAGGCCGTTGAAGCTGAGATCGGAAACCTAGACTCGGTCTGCGATCTCGCTCTGAGAATCGGCACTCGGCTCAACCGGGTGGTCAGTGCTCTCGTTGGCGCATGTGAGGTTACCCGATTCTCGGGACTTGGAAGCACCCACACCGTATTGCGCGCCGCCTCGGACTCCAGAATCCAAGCTCGCCCTGAGCTGATGGCGCAGATTTGTTTTGCTATCGGAGCGCTAGCACTCGATCGATCAGATTACAAAACCGCACGTAAGCGCTTTGAACAAGCACTCCCGCTGTATCGCAGTGTCGAAAATATCGTTAGAATAGCAGATTGCATTTGGAACCTGGGACGCCTTGCACTTGGCCAATCCGATAACGAGAGGGCGCAGCAGCGCTACGAAGAAGCCCTGCCGCTTTTCCGTAAGGCCGGCAGCGTAGCTGGAGAAGCAGATTGCTTAAGACAGATGGGCGAATTAGCCGCACGACGGTTGGATCACAACCTAGCTCAAAGAAGGCTTGAGGAAGCTCTTCCGCTCTATCGCAAGGTCGGAGATCTGCTGGGCGAAGCGAATTGCATTTTGACGTTAGGTGAGCTGTCCTGGCGCTCGAAGCCTGAGGCTGCGCAAGAGCGTTTTCATGACGCGCTCCAGCTGTATCGCGAGATCGGGAGCGTGGGTGGCGAGGCGAACTGCATCTGTTGTATCGGCGAAGTCGCTCTGGCGCGCTCGGATCATTCCGCAGCGCGCCAGTTCTTTGAAGATGCCGTAGCTCTTTATCGAAGGGTCGGTGACTTACACGGTGAGGCTCTTGCTCTCATTCGTAAGGGGCAGCTTGCGCAGTTTTCCGAGAACCGAGTAGCGCGCGCACATTTCGACGAGGCGCTCGCCCTCCTCGAGCGAAATCCGAAGGACCTAGCCTTGCCGGGCTGGCGCGCCTTCCATGCGGCCCTGGTCGCAGCGGATCCCGCGATCGCAGTGGAGAAGCGCGAGGAGGCCCGCGCGCATTGGACTCGGGTCGGGCGCCTGGACCTGGTCGATCGCTTTCTCGACCTTCCCGTCGTTCGCGACGGGGGCGACTCGGCCGCAGCGTGATCGAGCGTCAGCCGCGGGTTTGGCCGGGGCAATCCTCCCCCGATCTCCCTCCCCCCGCTCGCGAAGCGAGTGGCGGGGAGGGTCGACTCGCGCCGAAGGCGCGAGCGGGGTGGGGGGTGCCTCCCCGAGGCTCTTCGCCGACGATGGAGCGCGGCGTCGATGGGTGCCCTGGCCCAGCCGCCTGCGCGCCCTCGTCGTCATCCGACCTGGCCCAACCGCCCCGCCCCGCTCGGCCTTCGGCCGAGTCGGCCCTCCCCGCCGCTGCGCGGGGGGAGGGAGGAATGCCGTCGATCACGCCCCCACAAACTGCGCCACCGCGTTGACGAACGCCTGGCCGTAGGCGGCGAGCTTGCGGTCGCCGACGCCGTGGAGCTTGCGCAGGGCGTCGAGGTCGAGGGGCTGGGTCTTCGCCATCTCGATGAGGGTGCGGTCGGGGAAGACCACGTAGGCGGGGACGCCTTCGGCGCGGGCGATGGCGGCGCGGACGGTGCGTAGGCGCTGGAAGAGGGGCTCGTCCGCGGGGGAGAGGCCGGCCGAGGCGCCGTCGACCAGGGGGCCGCCTCGGGCGCCGCGGTCGCGGCGCCGCGGCGGGCCGGCGGGGGCCTCCGCCCGGGCCAGTTCGCCCTCGCGCCGCTCGCGCTCGCGCCGCTCCCGCCGCTCGGGCTCGGCCCGCATGGCGAGGCGCTCGCGGCCGAAGAGGACGGCCTCGCCCTTCTCCGTGAGGCGCAGGCCCGGGTAGTCGCCGCCGGTCTCTTCCAGGGCGCCGGCGGCGAAGAGCTGGCGGATGACGGAGCGCCAGGCGCGCTGCGGCGTATCGCGGCCGACCCCGAAGGTCTTGAGCGAGCCGTGGCCGTTGCGGCGGATGGCGTCGGTCTCGCGGCCGATCAGCACGTCGACGATGTAGCCGGCGCCGAAGCGCTGGCCGGTGCGCGCCACGGCCGAGAGGGCCTTCTGGGCCTCGATCGTCGCGTCGGCGAGGGGCACGCCGCCGCGGCAGAGGTCGCAGTGTCCGCACGTCTCCGGGCTGTCCTCGCCGAAGTAGGCGAGGAAGGCGTGGCGGCGGCAGGTCGCGGTCTCGCAGAGCGCGATCATGGCCTCGAGCTTGCGCATCTCGCTCGCCCGCCGCTCGTCCGAGATGCCCTTCTCGGCGATCTGGCGGCGGCGCAGCGCCATGTCGTCGAAGCCGTAGAGGGCGAGGGTGTGGGCGGGAAGGCCGTCGCGGCCGGCGCGGCCGATCTCCTGGTACCAGCTCTCGACGTTCGAGGGCATGTCGGCGTGGCAGACGAAGCGCACGTCGGGCTTGTTGATGCCCATGCCGAAGGCGACGGTCGCGACCATCACGACGCCGTCCTCCAGCAGGAAGGCGTCCTGGTTCCGCCCGCGCGCGCCCTGCTCCATGCCGGCGTGGTAGGGGAGCGCCCGGATGCCGTGCCGTGACAGGCTCTCGGCCAGAGCCTCGGTGCGGTGGCGCGAGGCGCAATAGACGATGCCGCTCGCCCCCTTGCGGCGGGCGACGAAGTCGGCGAGCTGGCGCTTCGGCTGGTCCTTGGGCTCGAAGCGAAGGTCGATGTTCGGCCTATCGAAGCTGTGCAGGAACACCTTGGGCGGCGCCGCGAACAGGCGCTCGGCGACGTCGTCGCGGGTGGCGCGGTCGGCGGTCGCCGTGAAGGCCAGCGTCTGGATGCCGCCGAGCGCGGCGCGGGCGCGGCCGATCTCCCGGTACTCGGGGCGGAAGTCGTGGCCCCACTGCGAGACGCAGTGGGCCTCGTCGATGGCGAGCCGCCGGGCGCCGGCCTCGCGCAGGTGCGCCGCGAGGCCTTCGGTCTGGAGGCGCTCGGGCGAGACGAAGAGGAGGCGAAGCTCCTTCGCGCGCAGCATCCGCCAGGCCTCGCGGACCTCGTCGTCGTCCGTCGACGAGTTGAGGGTCGCGGCGGCGACGCCGAAGCCGCGCATCTGCCGCACCTGGTCGCGCATCAGCGCGATGAGCGGCGACACCACGACGGTGAGCGCCCCGTCGACGAGGGCCGGGAGCTGGTAGCAGAGCGACTTGCCCGAGCCCGTCGGCATGACGGCGAGGAGGTCTTCGCCGGCGAGCGCGGCTTCCACGATCTCGCCCTGGCCGGGGCGGAAGTCGTCGTAGCCGAAGGTTTTCTTCAGGACGGCGCGGGCGGCCGCGAGGCGGTCGGTCATGGGGAGGGGGACGAGGCGGGCGCGCCGCCGGCCCGGGTCAGCCTGACGACCCGGGTCCCGGCGATGCGGTCGTGGATGCTCGGCTTGCCCTTCCGTGCGGTCCACCAGACCTCCACGACGATGGCGAGATTGGCGAGCGCAAGCACGCCGGCGAGCCAGAGGCGCAAGTTCACGCTCCCGAACGACGTCCAGTCCATCAGCGGATAGAGGACGAGCCCGGCGAGAAGCGGCCCGTTCAGGACGAGGTTGCGGATCGCCGCCGCGCGCAGGCCCGGCCGCACGCCGTACCGGTCGACGACGCGCAGGCGAAGCGCGCGTTTGCCGAGCGTCGCCCCGTAAAGCCCCTGGGCCGCCACGACGTAGGCGAGGTAGGCGAGCCAGAGGATCGCATCGAGGTCGAACGCGTCCGTCGGCCCAAGATCGGGGCCGACCGTGTAGGTCAGGCTGCGCCGCGTAGTCACCACATGCGAGGTCGTCACCATCCCGTGCTCACGCTCCTCGGTGAGGACGACCTCGTTGCGGAAGGGAAAGCCGAAGAACGATTTCGTGCAGTGCCGGATCAGGTTCGGCGAAAACCCGGCCGGCGGCCGGATGCCCGGAGGCGGCGCGGCGAGATCCGTGCAGTTCTTGGACTGGGGAAAGGCGCTCTCGAGTCCGAAGGTGTTGGGTGCAAGATAGACGAGCGCCAGCCCGGCGAGGCTCGCCGCGAACGCCCACCCGCACAAGTCGACGATCTGCGCGACCAAGCGGAGCCAGAAGCCTGCGATCAGGCCCGAACCTCTGGTCGGAGACTGCATCCGCTATCGCGCCGCGATGGCGGCGGCGGCGCCCGCCATGACGGCGCCGGTGCCGCGGTTCACGAGCTTGAGCGCCCGGGGCGAGGTGAAGAGGCGGCGGGCGCGGGCGGCGAGCGCCACGTAGCCGGCGAACACGACGGCGAGCACGGAAAGCGTCACCGCGGACAGCTCCGCCCAGCCGACGAGCGTCACGCCCGCCACGTCGATGAGGGCCGGCAGGAGGGCGAGGTAGAACACCATCACCTTCGGGTTGCCCATGGTGACGGCGAGCCCGCCGAGGAACAGGCGCAGCGGCCTCTCCGGCGCGACCTCCGCCTGGAGTGCGTGCACGGCGACGGGAGCGGTCCACATCTTGAAGGCGAGCCAGAGGAGGTAGGCGGCGCCGGCGTACTTCACGGCCTCGAAGACGCCGTGGAAGGCCTGGGCGAGGGCCGAGAGGCCGAGGATCGCGAAGGTCAGCCAGACCACGTCGCCGATGGCGACGCCTGCCGTGAAGGCGACGGCGCCCGACGTGCCGCGCCCGAGCACGCGGGCCACGATCGCCGCGATGCCGGGACCGGGGGAGGCGGCAGCGATGAACAGCGCCGAGGCGAAGACGATAAGGCCGGTGACGTCCATGACGGTGAGCCCTTCAAAGCTCATCCTGATAGCGGCTCGACCCGCCCCGGCGCAACGTGGAGGAGGTCGGCGCGGCTGGACAATTCGGCGAAGAGCGCCGGGTCGGCGCCGGTCATCCACACCTGGCCGTCGAGTCTTTCCAGAGCCTCGAAGAGGGCGCGGCGGCGGCCGGGGTCGAGGTGGGCCGCGACCTCGTCGAGGAGAACGAGGGGCGCGATGCCGGACATCGCGGCGACGAGCCGCGCCTGCGCCAGCACGAGGCCGATCAGCAGCGCCTTCTGCTCGCCGGTGGAGGCCATGCCGGCCGGAATCTCTTTTGGGCCATGCCCGACTTGCAGGTCCGAAGCCTGGGGCCCCGCGAGGGTGCGGCCTGCGGCACGGTCGCGGGCGCGGCCGTCGCGCAGGATCGCCCGGTAGCGGTCCTCGGCGTCGACGGCGGGGTGGGCGGCGATCAGCGCGTCCATCTCGCCTTCGAGGGCGAGCGTTGCGAAGGGGAAGGGCGAGCCGTCGTCGCGGGTCGCAAGGATCAGGGCCGAGAGGCGCTCGACCGCCTCGCGGCGGGCGGCCGCGACCGCGATGCCGAGCTCCGCCACTTCGCGCTCGACGGCGTCGAGCCAGGCGCGGTCGTCCCCCTCCTCGAGGAGGCGGTTGCGGGAGCGCAGCGCCCGCTCCAGCGCGGCGACGCGCGCGCCGTGCCCGGGGTGGATCGCGAGCACGAGCCGGTCGAGGAAGCGCCGCCGCTCGCCCGCGGGGCCGCGGAACAGGCCGTCGAGGTCCGGCGTGAGCCAGACGAGGCGCACGTACTCCGAGAAGGCGGCGGGGGAGGGGGCCTGCGCCGCGTCGACGCGGCAGATTCGTCCGCTACGGCCGTCGCCCGCCGGCTCGATGCCGGTGCCGAGCTGGTGCTCGCCGTAAGCTGTTTCCACCGCGGCCGCGACCGAGAACGTGCCGGGTCCCGGCCGCCGCGCCATCTCGGAAAGATCGGCCCGGCGAAGCCCCCGCCCGGGCGAGAACAGAGAGAGCGCTTCCAGGAGATTGGTCTTGCCGGCCCCGTTCTCCCCGGCGAGCGCGACGAGCCGGCGCTCCACGGCGAGGTCGAGGCTAGGGTAGGTGCGGAAGTCCTGAAGGGTCAGGCGGACGACGCGGGGGCCTGAAAAGGTCGTCATCCTCGGGCGGAGCCCACGGGTCCGGCCTCCGGCCGGCCCGAGGATAAACTCCGCGGAGGCCCGAGGACCCCCTGACGAAAGAGCGTCATCACCACGGGATGGTCGGGTCAAGCCCGACCATGACGGCCGATGAGCATGCCTACACCCGCATCGGCATGAGCACGTAGAGCGCGGGCGAGGCCTCGCGGTCCTGGATCAGGGTCGGGGAGCCGGGGTCGGCGAGACGGAAGAGGGCGGTGTCGCCGTCGAGCTGGCCGGTGATGTCGAGGAGGTAGCGGGCGTTGAAGCCGATATCGAGGCCGGCCGCGTCGTAGTCGACCTCGAGCTCCTCCGTGGCGCTCCCTGAGTCCGGGTTCGTGACCGAGAGGACGAGGCGGCCCTCGTTCAGGGCGAGCTTCACGGCCCGGCCGCGCTCGGACGAGATCGTCGAGACCCGGTCGACGGCTTTCGCGAAGACGTCGCGGTCGACGGTGAGGCGCTTGTCGTTGCCGGTCGGGATCACGCGCTGGTAGTCCGGGAAGGTGCCGTCGATGAGCTTCGAGGTCAGCACCACGCCGCCGAAGGTGACGCGGATCTTCGAGGACGAGAGCTCGACGCCGACGCTCTCCTCCCCCGCCTCGATGAGCTTCTGGACCTCGGCGACGGCCTTGCGCGGCACGATCACCCCGGGCATGCCCTCGGCGCCCGAGGGCGCCGGCACGTCGACCCGGGCAAGGCGATGCCCGTCGGTCGCGACGGCGCGCAGCATGGTCGCGCCCCCGGTCTCGACCGTGTGGAAAAAGATGCCGTTGAGGTAGTAGCGGGTCTCCTCGGTCGAGATCGCGAACTGGGTCTTGTCGATGAGGCGCCGCAGGTCCGCCGGCGGGAGCGAGAACTTGAACGGCATCTCGCCCGCGGCGAGGTCCGGGAAGTCGCTCTCGGGCAGGCTCTGCAGCATGAAGCGCGAGCGGCCGGAGCGGATCTGCATCTGGCCGGAATCGCCCGCGGTCTCCAGCGACACCTGCGCCCCTTCGGGGAGCTTGCGGACGATGTCGTAGATCACGTGCGCCGGCACCGTCGTCGCGCCGCCCTGGGCGGCGTCGGCCGGGATCGTCTCGGTGACCTCGATGTCGAGGTCCGTCGCCTTGAGCCGCAGGCCCTCGCCGTCGCCGCGCAGGAGCACGTTCGACAGGATCGGGATGGTGTTGCGCCGCTCGACGACGCGATGCACATGCCCGAGCGACCGCAACAGCGCCGCCCGTTCGACCGTGACCTTCATGACGTGACTCGTGACCTGAGGGTGGACGGAGCGGGTCCGGCCCGTTCCGAGGCCCAAGCTTCCGGGGAAGCGGGCAGGCAGATTGGCGAACCCCCGCGCGGAACGCAAGGCGGCCGTATGTTTTCAACAGCCCCGGCCCGGGGGCGGCCCATGCGGCGCAGCCTTCTCAAGGGCCGCGCCGCCGGGCCCCCGCTCACTCCTGCAGCATGCGCTTCAGGAGCTCGACTTCGTCGTTGAGGCCGGTGTCCTCGCCGAGGAGCTTCTCGATCTTGCGCACGGCGTGGAGGACGGTGGTGTGGTCGCGCCCGCCGAAGCGGCGCCCGATCTCGGGGAGCGAGCGCAGGGTCAGCACCTTCGCGAGGTACATGGCGATCTGGCGCGGCTTGACTACGGCGGCGGTGCGGCGCTCGGAGAGGATGTCGGAGCGCGAGACGTTGTAGTGGCTCGCGACCAGCTTCTGGATGTCCTCGATCTTGACCCGCTTCGGCTCGCGGTTGCGGATGAGATCGCGGATCGCGGCCTCCGCCGTCTCGAGCGTGATGGCCGAGCCCGTCAGCGTCGCATGGGCGAGGAGCCGGTTCACGGCGCCCTCGAGGTCGCGACCGTTCGCCGTGATGGCGCGGGCGACGTAGGAGATGACCGCCGGGCTCACGTCGAAGCCGGCGTGGGCCGTCTTCACCGTCGCGACCCGGGCCGCGAGGATCGAGGCGCGCAACTGCTCGTCGAGCGCCCCGATCTCGACCACGAGGCCGCCGGCGAGCCGCGAGCGCACGCGTTCGTCGAGGCTCTCGAGGTCGGCCGGCGGACGGTCGGAGGCGACCACGATCTGGCGCCCGGAGTCGATGAGGGCATTGAGGGTGTGCCCGAACTCCTGCTGGATCGAGCGCCCCTGGATGAACTGGACGTCGTCCAGGATCAGAAGGTCGATGCCGCGCAGGCGCTCCTTGAAGGCGAGCGCCGTCTGCGCCTTCAGGGCCGCGACGAACCCGTACATGAAGCGGTCGGCCGTGAGGTAGATCACGCGGCGCCCGTTCCGGCGGGCCTCGTGGCCGATGGCGTGCAGGAGGTGGGTCTTGCCGAGGCCGACGCCGGCGTGGAGGTAGAGCGGATTGTAGAGGGCCTGGCCGCCCTGGTGCCGGGCGACCCGGTCCGCCGCGGCGTGGGCGAGGGCGTTCGAGCGCCCGACGATGAAGCTCTGGAAGGTGAGCCGCTGGTCGAGGGGGGCGCCGCCGAGCTCGGTCGTGTCCGCGCCCGCGTCCCGGGCCGTGGCCGGCCCGGCGTCGCGGTCGGAGACGAGCTTGACCCGGGCGTGGTCGTGGGGAGCGGTGTCGGCCCGGGCCGGGTGGGTGGCGGAGCGGGCCGCAGGCTCCTTCGGCGTCGAGTTGCGCACCGCGATCGCGATGCCTTCGACCTGCGGCGTCTCGCTGCGGTAGACCGAGAGGACCCGGTCGGCGTAGTGGGCCTCGATCCAGCTCTTGAGGAAGCGCGTCGGCACCGTGAGGCGGGCCGTGCCGTCGACGACGGCGTCGATCTCGAGCCTCGCGAACCAGCTCGTGAACACGTCCTCGCCGAGCTCGGCGCGAAGCCGCCGCTTCACCCGCGACCAGATCTCGCTATCCGCCGGCTCCCCGACCTCCGTGGTTTTCGCTTCGACGCTCGTCCGTCCCCGATGGCCTTCGCCATACATCGTTGCCCCCTCCAAAGTGACGACGCCTCCCGGCGTTTCTCAAAAACGTCCCTGCCCCGAGCGCATGCCGCCGCCCGGGCGCGGGACGAGCCCACGCGCACTCACTCACCTCGACGTTGGCCGAGGGGTACGACGCTACTGAATAGAGATTTTGAGGTACCGGCTTGGCCGTCAACTAGACCGGAGGTCTATCTCCAGCGAGTTCTTATTGATATTCATTGCTTGCCCGCCGAGAAACATGCCGCGTCCCCAAACCGAGGCTGACTAACCTGCAGTCATTCTTGAAGTGCTTCAGGGTTACTGCCCGGAGCCAGGAGACCCTACACCAGAATCCGGGGGCTGCAACAGGAACGAATCCCCGCGCGTCCGATTCCTTCGCCGAGGACCCGCGCCCGCCGCAAAAGCTTTGCTGTGGACGGCTTGATAAGACGCTGGAGAGCTTTATCTTTTCTCAAGGAATTGGGGACCGGATGGCCCCGCGAATCGTGATGGATTCGCAACACTTGGATGACGCCGATTCGGAAAGCTTGGCGCCCGGATTCTCCGGCCGAGGTTCCGCTTTCCATCTAAGCTCCTGAGAAGGCTTTGCAAAATTTGCGCGGGCGGGAATCCGCGCCATTGCGGTTTGCACCCCTCAAGCCCCTGACCGAGTCAACCGGAACGGAGATCGAACTTCCGGGCTCGTGTCAAATTCCGGCAACGAAAAAGCCCGGCGCGGGCCGGGCTTTTCGGCATTTCACGGCGCTCGGATTTGGCGCGGTCAGGCGCCGAGCGTGCCGATGCGCGAGGCGAGGCGCGACACCTTTCGGGAGGCGGTGTTCTTGTGCACGATGCCCTTCTGGGCGGCGCGCATGATCTCGGGCTGCGCCGCCTGCAGGGCCGCCTGGGCGGTGGCCTTGTCGCCGGTCGCGATCGCCTCCTCGACCTTGCGGATGAAGGTCCGCATGCGGCTGCGGCGCGAGCGGTTGATCTCGGTCCGCTTCGCGATCTTGCGGGTCATCTTCTTGGCCGACGTGGTGTTGGCCATGGGCCGTCCTCGTTTCGAATGCGGCCGGGGAGGCGCTGAGCCTCGGCGCGGACCGGCTGATGCTGGGTGAATGGGGAGAGGCCGCAGCGGAAGCCCGCGCGGTCTCGCGTGCCGGGGATATAGACGGCGAGGGCCGGCCCGTCAACGGAAACCGGCCCGGCCGCGCTACCGGTTCTCGAAGTTCGGCGCCCGCTTCTCGACGAAGGCGGCCATGCCCTCCTTCTGGTCGGCGGTGGCGAACATGGCGTGGAAGACGCGGCGCTCGAAGCGGATGCCCTCGGCGAGCGTCGTCTCGTAGGCCCGGTTCACGCTCTCCTTCGTCATCATGACGATGGGAAGGGAGAGCGCCGCGATCGCCTCGGCGGTCTTCATCGCCTCGGCCAGAAGCTCGGCCGCCGGCACGACCCGGGAGACGAGGCCGGAGCGCTCGGCCTCCTCGGCGTTCATGTTGCGCCCGGTGAGGCACATCTCCATGGCCTTGGCCTTGCCGACGACGCGGGTGAGGCGCTGCGTGCCCCCGGCGCCGGGCATGACGCCGAGGCGGATCTCGGGCTGGCCGAAGCGGGCCGTGTCCGCCGCAATGATGATGTCGCACATCATGGCGAGCTCGCAGCCGCCGCCCAGCGCAAAGCCCGAGACCGCGGCGATCAGGGGCTTGCGCCGGGCCGCGACCCGGTCCCAGGCGGTGATGAAGTCCTCGAGGTAGGTGCCGGGATAGCCCTTGTCCTGCATCTCCTTGATGTCGGCGCCCGCCGCGAAGGCCTTCTCGTTGCCCGTGATGACGACGCAGCCGATGGCGGGGTCCGACTCGAAGCCGTCGAGCGCCCGGTTCAGCTCGGCCACGAGGGTGGAGTTGAGGGCGTTGAGCGCCTGCGGCCGGTTCAGGGTGACGAGGCCGACCTTGCCGCGCGTCTCGACCAGAATGGTTTCGTAAGCCATGGCGCCCTCTTTCCTTGAATTTCCGCGCATCGCTAGCCAAGCGGGGCCGTCCGGGCAACCTCACCGAATCCGGCGCGCCGGATTGCCGGCGACGGTTGCGCCGGCGGGCACGTCGTGGGTGACGACGGCGCCGGCGCCGACGATCGCGTCGTCGCCGACGGCGACGCCGGGCAGGACGACGGCCCCGCCGCCGATCCAGACGTTCGCCCCGATGCGGACCGGGCGGCCGCATTCGAGGCCGGCGCGGCGCCGGCCGGGATCGCGGGGATGGTCGGCGGCGTAGATCTGGACGGCGGGGCCGATCTGGGCGCCGTCGCCGACCGTCACCTCGCAGACGTCCAGGATCACGCAGTTGAAGTTGAGGAACGCACCTCGTCCGATGCGGATGTTGAAGCCGTAGTCGCAGAAGAACGGCGGCCGGATCACGGCCCCCTCGCCGATCGACCCGAGGCGCTCGGCAAGGAGCCGGCGCAGGGTTTCGGGGCTCTCCGCGAGGGCGGCGTTGTAGCGTGAGAGCCATGCCCGGGCGGCGGCGGCCTCGGCCGCGAGCTCCGGATCGTCGGGGCGGTAGGGCTCGCCCGCGAGCATCTTCTGCCGCTCGGTCTTCATGTCACCGCCGCTGGCAGCGCGGGCAGTAGAAGGTGGAGCGGCCGGCCTGCACGAGGCGCCGGACGGTCCCGCGGCAGCCGGGCGTCGGACAAGCCTCGCCCTCCCGGTCGTAGACCCTGAAACGGTGCTGGAAGTAGCCGAGCGAGCCGTCGGTCTGGGCATAGTCGCGCAAGGTCGAGCCGCCGGCCCCGACCGCCTCCGTCAGCACGTCCCGGATTTCTTCGGCGAGCCGGTGCGCCGCCGCCCGCGGCTTGCCCTTGAGGGTCGCGAGCGAGCCCGCCGGCGCCTCCGGGTGGAGCCGCGCCCGGAACAGGGCCTCGCAGACGTATATGTTGCCGAGTCCGGCGACGAGGCGCTGGTCGAGGAGGGCCGCTTTCAGCGGCGTGCGCTTGCCGGCGAAGAGGCGCGCGACCGTCTCGCCGGACAGCTCGTTGCCGAGAGGCTCGATCCCCATGCCCTCGAAGTGCCGGCAGCTCTCGATCTCGGGCCGCGGCACGAGGTCCATCAGCCCGAACCGGCGGGCGTCGTTGTAGGTGACGCGCGCCCCGTTCGAGAGGTGGAACACCACGTGGTCGTGGGCGCGCTCCTGCCTGTGCTCGGCGTAAAACTCCCCCGGCGCCGTCGTCTTCCCGCCTTGGGTCACGAGAAAGCGCCCGCTCATGCCGAGGTGCATGACGAGCACCTCCCCCGACGAGAGGTCCGCCAGCAGGTATTTGGCGCGCCGGCCGAGCCCCAGGATCTCCTGCCCCGCGAGCCGCTCGGCGAAGCGCTGCGGGAAGGGAAAGCGCAGGTCCGGCCGCCGCTGCTCGACCTTCTTGAAGCGCGCGCCCACCATCGCGGGCTCCAGCCCCCGGCGCACGGTCTCGACCTCGGGCAACTCGGGCATTCCTTTTTACTCCTTCCCCTCACCGTCGTTCCGGGGTGACGCGAAGCGTCGAGCCCGGAACCCACCTACACGCGCCGCGGCGGGAGACCGCAGGGCTGGGCTCGGCGTGTGTGAGGGGGTTCCGGGCTCGCGCCTGCGGCGCGCCCCGGAATGACCGCGTGCATCACAGCCACAGCACCTTGCGCCTCAACGCCAGATCATCGCGCAGATCCTTCGACGGCCCGGTGTGGATCACCCGCCCGCGCTCCAGCGCGACCGTGCGGTCGGACAACGCCAGCGCCAGGTCGAGGTGATGGTCGACGATGACGATGGAGACCTCGCGGCGGAGCTTGTCGAAGCTCTCGAAGAGCTGCTCGATGACGGTCGGGGCGAGGCCCTCGAACGGCTCGTCGAGGAGGAGGACGCGCACGTCGCCGGACAGCGCCCGGGCGACCGCCACCATCTGCTGCTCGCCGCCGGAGAGGAAGTCGGCCGGGGTGTCGAGGCGCTCGGCGAGACGGGGGAAGTACGCGAAGATGCGGTCGAGGTCCCAGCGCACGCCGCGGCCGGTCTCGCGCTTGAGGCGGCCGAGCTCGAGGTTGTGCGCGACCGTCATGCCGGCGAAGAGGCCGCGGCCCTGCGGCACGTAGCCGATGCCGAGCCGCGCGATCGTGGCGGACGGCAGGCCGGCGATCTCCTGGCCCGCGAGCCGGATCGAGCCCGCGGCCGGCGGCGCGATGCCGATGAGGGTCTTGAGCAGCGTCGACTTGCCGGCGCCGTTGCGGCCGAGAAGCGCCACGATCTCGTGCTCGTGCACATCGAAGGACACGTCGGCCAGGATGTGGCTCTTACCGTAGAAGGTGTCGACGCCCTGCGCCGAGAGAAGCGTCGCGGGCTCGGCGGCGCTCTCCCGCGGCTTCGCCGCGACGGCGGCAGCACCGGAGCCGATGTAGACCTCCTGCACCTTCGGGCTCGACCGCGCGTCTTCGACGGTGCCGTCGACCAGCACCCTGCCCTCGTTCATCACGGTCACGGCGTCGGCGATCTGGAACACCCGGTCGATGTCGTGCTCGACGAGGAGCACGGGCACGTCCGAGGAAATGCGCTTGACGATGTCGCCGATGCGCTGGCGCTCGGCGGCGGCAAGGCCCG
>DASVVU010000170.1:0-3127 GCA_036386395.1 Beijerinckiaceae bacterium
CGCAGGACGAGCAGGAGCGCCCACACGGCCCCGACGTAGAGGGCCGTGAAGACGATGCCGTCCCTTAAGGTTCGGCGCATGCGGTCGAAGCGGCCGGCGCCCCAGTTCTGGCCGAGGATCGGGCCGATGGCGCCCGACAGCGCGAACAGGCCGCCAAAGGCGACCGGCACGAGCCGGTCGATGGTGGCGCTCGCCGCGATCGCGGTCTCGCCGAAGCGGGCGACGACGCCGGTGACGAAGCCGCCGGCGATCGGGGTCGCGACGTTGGTCAGCACCGCCGGCCCCGCGATGGCGTAGAGCGGTCGGGCGTCGCGGAGCACCTCCTCGAGGCGCGGCCGGGCGACGAGGCGGTGCACGAGAACGGCGCCGCGGAAGCCGACCGCGACGAAGACCATCCTAGACACCACCGTCGCGATGGCGGCGCCGTCGGTGCCGAGCCCGAGGCCGAAGATCAGGAGCGGGTCGAGGGCCGCCGTCACGATCCCGCCGGCGAGCGTCACGTACATGGAGCGCCTGGCGTCGCCGACGGCCCGCAAGATCCCCGAGAAGCCCATCCCGAGGGCCATCAGGAAATTCGAAGGCAGGGTGATCCACAGGAAGCGCTTCGCCACCGCCGCCGTATCGGGATTGGCGCCCAAGAGGCCGAGGAGCCAGGGTAGAAGCGGCAGCAGCACGAGGGTGACAGCGAGGCCGGCGACGACCATGTGGGCGCAGGCGGAAGCCGCGAGGCGGCGCGCCCGGTCGCGCTCGCCGGCGCCCAGCGAGCGCGAAACGAGGGCGCCGACGGCGATCATCAGGCCGACGTTGATCGAGACCGCGAAGAACAGGACGATGGTGGCGAGCCCGACGCCCGCCGTGAGGGCCGGGTCGCCGAGCCAGGAGACGTAGAGGAGGGAGAGGAGGTCGACGGCGAAGACCGCGACGAGGCCGACCGAGCCCGTCCCGGTCATCACCGCGACGTGACGCATCGTCGAGCCCGTGACGAAGCGCGGCGGCGGCGAGCCTGCCGACGGCCTCGACGACGGGCCTACCGACGACCCCGACGGCGGACCTGCCGGTGGCTCTGACGACGGCTCCCGGGCGTCAGGCACCGGCGCGCTCGTCCTCGCCGATGATGTCGCGGGTCTCGGGCGAGAGGCCGTGCGGCTTGGCCTTGGGGGCGCTCAGGGGCTCGGGCTCGAGTCGCGTCCCGTGCAGGAGGTCGACGCCGCCCATGATACCCTCGGCCTTCTGCATGACGAGGCGGGCGATGTCGCGCCGGCGCACGTCGGCGGTGATCTCGGCCGCTTCGGCTTCCGGCACGCCGAGCTCCTCCAGGGTCGCGCGACCGAAGCGCAGGGCCGATTCGAAGGTCTCGCGCATCTGGTAGTCGACCTGGAGCTTCATCAGGTCGATGGCGTGGATGCGGTCGTAGGCACGCACGAAGGTGCGCACGCGCGGGAACTCCTCCTGCACGATCTCGACGATCTTGAGCGCCGCCTCGCGGTCGTCGACGCAGACGGCGACGAGCTCGGCGCGGGCGATCCCGGCGGCGCGCAGCACGTCGAGGCGGGTGCCGTCGCCGTAGAACACGCGCAGGCCGAAGCGGGCGGCGGCGCGGATGCGGTCGACGTTCTTGTCGATGACCGTCACCTCGAGACCGTGGGCGAGCAGGATCTGGTCCACCACCTGCCCGAAGCGGCCGAAGCCGACGAGGAGCACGCGCCCTTGCGCGCCTTCGAAGTCTTCGGGCTCGGGCTCGGGCCGGGCTGCCCGTCTGCGGGCGAGCGCGAGGTCGAGGGCCTTCGCGGTGAGCGGCGCCAAGAGCATCGTGAGCGCCGCGAGCGCGGTGACGAACTGGGCGGCGGGGTCCGAGAGGAGCCCGAGCCCGCCCGCGAAGGGCAGGAGCACGAAGGCGAACTCGCCCGCCGTCGCGAGAAGCGCGCCGCCGCGCACGGCGTCCGCGCGGGGCGAGCCGAAGGCGCGCAAGAGAAGCGCCACGACGGCGGCCTTGCCCGCGACCACGGCGACGGTCGCGGCGATGAGCGTTGCCCAGTGCTCGCGGAGCACGGTCCCGTCGATCGACATGCCGACCGCCATGAAGAAAAGGCCCAGCAGCATGCCGCGGAAGGGCTCGATGTCGGCTTCGAGCTGGTGGCGGAAGTTCGACTCGGCGAGGAGCACGCCGGCGAGGAACGCCCCCATGGCCATGGACAGCCCGGCCTTGTCCATGAGGAGCGCGGCGCCGAGCACCACGAGAAGGGCGGAGGCTGTCATCACCTCCCGGGCGCCGCTCGAGGCGAGGAGCCGGAAGAAGGGGTTGAGCCCATAGCGCCCGACGACGACGACCACGGCAAGGGCCGCGAGCGCCGTCCCGGCGGCCGTCAGCGTCTCCATCGTGTCGCCGGCGCCGGCGCCGGTTGCGAGGAGCGGCATGAAGGCGAGGATCGGCGCGATGGCGAGGTCCTGGAACAGCAGGATCGCGAAGGAGCGCTGGCCGTAGGACTCCTGGAGGTCGTCGCGCTCCTCCAGGATCTGCAGGGCGATGGAGGTCGCGGAGAGCGCGAGCGCAAGCCCGATCGCGACGGCGCTGCGTAGCGGCGACCCGAAGGCCACGGCGACGGCGCCGCAGACGAGCGCCGTCGCGGCGAGCTGCGCCGCGCCGAGGCCGAAGATGTCCCGGCGCATGGACAGGAGCCGCGACACCTTCAGCTCGAGCCCGACGATGAAGAGGAGGAGCACGACGCCGAGCTCGGCGACCCCGCGCACGGTCTCGGGCTCGCCGATCAGCTTGAGGCCGAAGGGGCCGATGGCGACGCCGGCCACGAGGTAGCCGATCACCGCCGAGAGGCCGAGACGGCGGAACAGCGGCACGGCGACGACCGCGGCGGCGCAGAAGATCAGGACGGGCGGCAGATAGCTCGCATGCGAGGCGGGATCGGGCATGCCTGCGCAATACCCGCCGCGCCCCGCGGCTGCAAACGACGCCTCTCCCGGAGGGAGAGGCCGAGTCGCGCGGAGCGCGACCGGGTGAGGGGAGCGCTCTCACCGGTTATACCGTAATCCCTCACCCGGACGGCTGCCGCCGTCTCGGCCTCTCCCTCCGGAGACCTCTGCATAACGCGGCTGCTTTCGGGATAGGATGATC
>DASVVU010000171.1:0-2005 GCA_036386395.1 Beijerinckiaceae bacterium
GAGCGAGCGGCGCCGGGTGGCAGACCCGCATGAACGCCGCCCTGCGCGCCGGGCTCGCTCCAGGCCACGCGCCGCCCGACGAGCGTCCGAAGACATCGGCGGCAGAAGGCATTCCCGGCCCGACTGCGCCACGAGGGAGCAGGACGGCCAAGCGAGCCTAGGCACCGGCACATCTTCCCCGCGCCACAACCTTGCCGCTCTTAACCGCAGCACGGCAGCGGTGTAGAGGGCCTTCTCCTCGTGCACGGATCGGCCCCAAGCGGATGAAGAACTTCCAGAGCAATCGCGGGTTTCGGCTCACCCCGACGGACGACACGCCGTTTCATCCGCGGCTGTTCGGCCGGCGCGGGGCCGTCGCCGCCGAGCATTATCTTGCGGCGAGCGCCGGCATCGACATCATGAAGCAGGGCGGCAACGCCATCGATGCGGCGGTCGCGGCCGTGCTGGTCGAGGGCGTCGTCAATCCGCAGATGCACACGATCGGCGGCGAGCTGCCCATCCTCATCGCCGTGCCGGGCTCGACCGACATCGTCTGCATCAACGGCAACATGGTGGCGCCGGAGCGCGCCACGCCCGAGGCATTCCTGTCTCGCGGCTTTTCCAAGATCCCGGGGGACGGCATCTTCGCGGCCGGCGTGCCGGGCGCCATGGGCGCGCTGCTCACGGCGCTGATGCGCTTCGGCCGCCTGCGCTTCGCCGACGTGGTCGCGCCGGCCCTCGACCTCGCCCGCGAGGGCTTTCCGGTCCACGCCGGGCTCCTGCGCCAGCACATGTTCGGCATCACCGCCAACGCGGCGCGCTTCCGCACCGAATGGCCCGGCACGGCGGCCGTCTACCTCCCCGGCGGGCGCATCCCCGAGGAAGGCGAGATCATCACGAACGGCAAGCTCGCCGACATGTTCGACTACCTCGCCGGCGAGGAAAAGCGCGCCGGCGGCGGCCGCGAGACCGGCATCCAGGCCGCCTTCGACGGCTTCTACAAGGGCGACGTGGCGCGCGCGATCGTCGCCTACTCGGACGAGAAGGGCGGGCTCCTGCAGCGCTCGGACTTCGAGCGCTTCGAGGTGCCGGTCGAGCGCCCGGTGTCGCTCAGCTTCGAGGGCGTCGAGCTCTACAAGTGCGGGCCGTGGACCCAGGGGCCCGCCGTGCTGCAGGCCCTCTCGATTCTGAAGAACTTCGACCTGCGTGCGCTCGGGCACAACTCCACAGCCTACGTTCACACGGTGGTCGAGGCCATGAAGCTCGCCTTCGCCGACCGCGAGCAGTTCTATGCCGACCCGCGCCACGTGGACGTGCCGGTCGAGGGCCTGCTGAGCGAGGCCTATGGGCGCGCTCGTGCCGCCCTCATCGGCGAGCGCGCCGACGGCGCCCTGCGTCCCGGCAACGCCTGGACGGGCGAGGCGCTGCTTCCCGCCTCCGAGCGGCTCGGCGGCTCGTCCTGGGGTCCAGGCACCGTGCACGTCGACGCCATGGACCGCGAGGGCTTTACGGCCGCCTTCACGCCGAGCGGCGCCTGGATCAAGAGCGCTGAGGTGATGCCCGCGCTGGGCTTCCCCCTCGGCGCCCGCCTCTCGAACTGCCAGCTCGAGCCGGCGCGGCACCCCAACATCGTCGCGCCGTTCAAGCGTCCACGCACCACCATCAGCCCGAGCCTCGCCGTCAAGGACGGCAAGCCGTGGATCGCCTTCGGCTCCATGGGCGGCGACCAGCAGGACCAGTGGCAGCTGCAGTTCTTCCTCAACCGCGTCGCCTTCGGCATGCCGCTGCAGAAAGCCATCGAGGCCCCGAAGTTCTCGAGCGAGCACTTCCCGGGCTTCTTCCACCCGCACGATTTCTTCCTCAAGCGCCTGCGCATCGAGGAGACCGTTGGAGCGGAGGTGCTGGAGGGCCTGGAAGGGCTGGGGCACGAGATCGATCCCGCGCCGGCGTTCACGGAGGGGTTCCTGTGCGCGACGGAACGCAACCTCGACACCGGTGTCATCGAGGCGGGCTCGGACCTGCGCGG
>DASVVU010000172.1:0-6027 GCA_036386395.1 Beijerinckiaceae bacterium
GGAGCTCGGGCGCGAGGAGCCGCGCATCCGCGGCGTGCAGCTCAGCCGCAACTTCGGCCAGCACTACGCGCTCACCGCCGGCATCGACCACGCCTACGCCAATTGGTACGTCGTCATGGACTGCGACCTCCAGGACGCGCCCGAGGACATTCCCCTCCTCTACGCCAAGGTCCGCGAGGGCTACGACGCCATCGTCGGGGTGCGCTGCAAGGAGGGGCACGGGTTCGCGAAGCGCCACGTTTCCCGCGTCTTCTACCGCGCCTTCAACCTCCTCGCCGGCTTCGAGCTCGACTGGAGCGTCGGCAACTTCCGCATCTTCTCGGACCGGGTCGCGGACGGCTTCCGGCAGATGCGCGAGCAGATGCGGCTCTTCCCCGCGAGCCTCAGCTACATGGGCTTCACGGTCGGGACCCTCGAATTGCCGCACCACCCGCGCGAGGAGGGCAAATCGAGCTATACCTTCAAGAAGCTTGCGCGGCTCGCCTCGAACGCGATCCTCGCCCACTCGCAGACACCCCTGAAGATCGCCGTCGTCCTCGGCCTCGCGATGGCGGTGCTGTCGCTCCTCGCCGGCCTCGCCATTACGGTGCGGGCCCTCGTGTGGGGCATCCCGGTGACCGGCTGGGCGAGCCTCATCGTCGCCGTCTTCGTGGTCGGCGGCGCGCAGATCTTCGTCACCGGCATCGTTGGCATCTACGTCGGCAAGACCTTCGAGGAGGCGAAGAAGCGGCCCCTCTACTTCGTCCGCGACACCGTGAACCTTGCGGACGGCGAGCGGTGAGCATCCGCGTCCTCGTCTTCCCGTCGGTGAACGAGCCGGGGCTGGAGATCGTCCAGGCGCTCGCCAAGAGCAACAAGGTCGAGCTCCTCGGCGGCTCGAGCTTCGGCAGCGCCTACGACCCCTCCCGCGTGCTCGTGGAGCGCCATCTCGAATGCCCGGCCCTCGGCGAGTCCGATTTCCGCCCGCGCTTCGAGGCGCTTGTGCGAGACAACGCCGTCGACCTCGTCTTTCCGACCGTCGACGCCCTCGTGGCCGAGTTCGCCGGCTGGACCGACTCGGCGGCCCGTTTCGTCACAAGCCCACCGGAGTCCGCAAGGCTCGTGCTCTCGAAGCGGCAGACATACGAGCGGCTTCAAGGGCACATTCCAGTCCCGCAAATCTTCGACGGGGAGGCGCCACTTCCGGCCTACGCCAAGCCCGACGTCGGCAGCGGCAGCCGCGGCGGCTTTCTGGTGGAGACCGCGCAGGAGCTCGATCTCGCGCGGCGCCGCTCCCTCCTCGTGCACGAGTTCCTGCCCGGATCGGAGTACACCGTTGACTGCCTGAGCGATCTCGACGGTGCGCTGATGTTCCAGAACGTGCGGGTGCGCGGCCAGATCGCCCGCGGCATCGCGGTCGGCACCATGGGCGTGCGCCACCCCGCGATCGAGGAGAGCGTGCGGCGGATCGCCCAAGAGATCCCGCTCGGTGGCCCCTGGTTCGCGCAGTTCAAGGAGGCGGCGGACGGCACGCCGACGCTGCTCGAGGTCAACGCCCGCGTCTCCGGCTCGATGACGCTGACGCGCCTCTCGGGCGTCAACATCCCGCTCATCTCCGTGTTCCTGTTCATGGGCTACGCCATCACCGTCCCGCGGAGCGTCGAGGGTGTGCGCATCAACCGCTTCCTACGCAGCGTGGGCGAGGTCTCCGACTTCGACTGGGCGATCTTCGACCTCGACGACACCCTCGTGCGCAAGGACGGCAAGGCCGATCCCGACGTGGTGGCGCGCGTCCACGACCTGCACAACCAGGGCAAGCGCCAGCTCCTCCTCACCAAGAACGTCGACCCGGAAGGCACGCTCGCGCGCCTCGCGCTCCCCCGCGCCCTGTTCGAGGCAGTGCGGGGCGTCACGGACAAGCCGGCCGGCGTCAAGGCGCTGCTTGCCGACTTCGCCATCGATCCCGCCCGCTGCGTGGTGATCAACGATTCCGTGACCGAGAACCTCGTCATCCAGGCCCGGCACCCGGCGCTCCGCGTGCTCCTCCCCGACGCGATCGACCTCCTTCAGCGGGAGAAGCTGCGGTGACGCGCATCCCCTTCAACCGTCCGACGCTCGCCGGAAAGGAGCTCGACTACATCCGCGAGGCGGTGGCGCGCGGGCAGCTCGCCGGCGACGGCGCCTTTACGGAGCGCTGCCAGCGGTGGCTTGCCGAAAGAATCGGGGCGAAGGCGGTGCTCCTCACCCACTCCTGCACCGCGGCCCTGGAGATGGCGACGCTCCTTCTCGACATCGGGCCGGGCGACGAGGTCATCATGCCCTCGTTCACCTTCGTCTCGACCGCGAACGCGGTGGTGCTGCGCGGCGGCGTGCCGGTGTTCGTGGACATCCGCCCGGACACCCTCAACATCGACGAGACCCTTGTGGAGGCCGCCGTCACGGCGCGCACCAAGGCGGTCTTCCCGGTGCACTACGCCGGCGTCCCGGCCGAGATGGACGCGATCGCCGATGTCGCCCGGCGGCACGGGCTCGCCGTGGTCGAGGACGCCGCGCAGGCGCTGGGCTCGACCTACCATGGCCGCAACGCCGGCGCCCTCGGGACGCTCGCGGCCTTCAGCTTCCACGAGACCAAGAACGTGATCTCGGGGGAGGGGGGATGCCTCGCCATCAACGACGAAGCCCTCGTCGAGCGCGCCGAGATCGTCCGCGAGAAGGGCACGGACCGCAAGCGCTTCTTCCGCGGCCAAGTCGACAAGTACACCTGGGTCGACGTCGGCTCGTCCTACCTCCCGGGCGAGCTCGTCGCGTCCTTCCTCCTCGGCCAGCTCGAGGAAGCCGACGCGATCCGGGCCGACCGCATGGCGAGCTGGACCGCCTACGACGAAGCGCTTGCCCCCTACCGCGCCCGCGGCCTCGGCACCCCCACGGTCCCGCCCTACTGCCGACACAACGCCCACCTCTACTACGTTATCCTGCCGACCGCGGACGCCCGCGAGGCTCTGATCGAGCACATGCGGGCTGACGGCATCCTCACCCCCTTCCACTACGTCCCCCTCCACAGCTCGCCCGCAGGCCGCCGCTTGGGCCGGGCCGCGGGCGCGCTGCCGGTGACGGAGGACCTTTCCTCGAGGCTCGTGCGCCTGCCGCTGTACCCGCGCATGGGCGACGACCTGCCGCGTGTGATCGAGCGGCTACGGGGGCACCTCGATAGGCTCTTGTGATTTATCGCGCATTGGCCGGCGCCGGCGGCGTGTAGCGCTGCACGGCGATCTCGCCGGCGCGCTCGCGCATGCTGCAGGCGTCGTACCAGGCCTGCATGCGCAGGAGCGTGTCCATGCTGACGCCAAACGCCTTCTCGATCCGCAGAGCCATTTCCGGGGACAGACCGGCGTTGCCGTTCACGACGTCGGAAAGTGTCGCGCGGCGCACGTCCAGCACCTCGGCCGCCTTCGCCACGGACAGGCCGAGCGGCTCCAGGATCTCCTCGCGGACGAAACTGCCCGGATGGGGCGGCCTCATGCCGACTTTCGCGATCGCTTCGCCCATCAGTGATAATCCTCCAGGTCTAAGTCGATGATCTCGCCGTCCTCCAGCACGAAGGTCACGCGCCAATTGCCGGAGGCGGAGATGCTCCACGTTCCTGCCCGATCGCCCGTGAGTTGATGCCCCCTCCACCCTGGCGGGCCGGAAACGCCGTCGATGTCCTGCGCCGACACCAGCGCGGCAAGGATGTTGCGAACCCTGTTCAGAAGGTCGGGCCGTCTGCCCCGGCCGTCGTCGTTCTCGATGAAGCGCTTCAGCCCCCTATGGCGGACGGTCCGAATTCATGCGCCCGCAATGTACGGTCGAACCGTACATATCTCAAGCATGTTTCTCTTCAAGATTAGCGCTCCTATAGGCCGGCAATTCTGGACGTGAAACACGGGCGCCGCTGTTTGAGAGTCCCAGTTCACTTCGCGAAGCCCACGTCCTGGAACGTTAAGGCCAAGCCCGCGTTCTTTGTGCGGGCACGTCCATCCGCCCGTCCGGGTGGCGGTTTTCATTGAAAGTTCTGGCCATGGCTGATCCGAAGCAATCCGGCGGGGCCTCCCCGCAGACATCCGACCTCATGGAGGGCGTGACCTCGGCCGCGTCGAAGGTCGCGGAAGCCGCGCAGGAGAAGGCGCGCGGGCTCGCGGCAACCGCCGAGGAGAAGGCGCGCTCGCTTGCCGAGGACAAGAAGCGCGAGATCGCCGAGCAGGCCGAGAGCGTCGCGAAGATCGTCGACGGCGTCGCGGCGGGCGTCGAGGCGGCCCTGCCGCCGGCCGGGCCTTATGTGCGCGGCATCGCGTCCGGCATCCACGAGGTCACCTCGGCGCTGCGCGACCGCAGCGTCGACGACCTCATGGGCGAGGGCCGGCGCTTCGCGCAGGAGCGGCCGGGCACCGTGCTCGCCGGCGCGCTCGTCCTCGGGTTCGGCTTCGCGCGCTTCCTCAAGGCCTCCGCCGACCGCCGCCACGACGCCCGCGCCCGGTCAGGCGCGGCGCGGCAGGGCGCTTCCCGCGGTGCCGCCAGCAGCCGGCCGAGCCGCGCCGAATACCCGTCCGACGTCGCCTCCGAGGGGCCGGGCGCCCAAGGTTCCGGCACCCAAGGCCCCGGCGCCCAAGGCCCCGGAGCCCACGGCGCCGCCTCCCTTTCCGCCGACAGGAGCAGCC
This sequence comes from Beijerinckiaceae bacterium, assembly GCA_036386395.1. GTDB lineage: Bacteria > Pseudomonadota > Alphaproteobacteria > Rhizobiales > Beijerinckiaceae > JAJKJG01. Next base: position 4,674 of record DASVVU010000172.1, read on the forward strand.
CCCATGGCCGATGACGTCGCAACCCTCGAGGCGGAAGCCGAGGCGGCGCGCCAGCGCCTGGCCCGGACCCTCGACAAGCTCGCCGATCCCGCCACCCACGCAGCCATGAAGGACGAGGTCGTGGCCCGCGTCACGGGCTACAAGGACCACCTCATCGGCAGCGCGCGCGGTACCGGCCAGTCCTATGCCGACGACCTCAAGGCGCGGGCCATGAACAATCCCGCGGCGGTCGCCCTCATCGGGGCCGGCATCGCCTACCGGCTCTACCGGCATCCGCCGGTGACGACGCTCCTCGTCGGCGCCGGCGTCGCGTTGCTCGCCCGCGCCCGCGGCCGCACCGCGACCGACCCCACGGCCTACCGCGCCCCCTACGACCCGGACCAGCCCCGCGGCTACGTGCCCGGCGGCGTCGCCGGCTACGGCTATCCCGTCGAGGAGGACGCCCCCGGCCAGACCACCACCGACCGCATGGTCGCGGCGGCCTCGCAGGCCGGCGAGCGCGCCCGGGAGATCGCCGGGGAGACCCGCTCGCGCCTCTCGGCGGCGGCCGAGGAGGCCGGATCGAGGATCTCCGAGACCGCGGAGCAGGTTCGCTCGGCCGCGCAGGACACCTACGAGCAGGCCCGCTCCACCGCGCAGCAGACTTACCGGCAGGTCCGCGCGACGGCGCAGGACACTTACGAGCAGGCCCGCACGACGGCGCAGGACGCCTATGGGCGTACGGCCGCCGGCGCGGGCGACGCCTACGACCGCGCGAGCGACATGTTCGAGACGGTGCGGCGCAATCCGCTCGCCCTCGGGCTCCTCGGCATCGCAGCCGGCGCGCTCGCCGGCCGGGCGCTGCGCTCCACCGACACGGGCGACCGCTTCGTGCGCGCTTCCGGCGACGCGCTCGGCCGCGGCGCCCGCGGCGTGGGGTCCAGGACCCGCTATGCCGCAGGCCGCGCCGCCGATGCGGCTTCCGGCCTCGCCTCCACGGTGTCCTCGGCGGCGGGGGGCGTCACGTCCACGGTGAGCTCCGCGGCATCGGGCGTGGCTTCGTCCGTGACTGCCGCGGCGGCGGGCGTGGCCGACACCGTCGGCGGGCTCGCCTCGTCGGTGACGGGCGGCTCCCATGCGGACGACAACGGTTCGCCGGCCCGCGGCGAGCGCGCAAGCCGCGGCCGCAGACAGCCGTCCGGAGGGCGAGGTCGCGCCCGTGGCGCCGGCCGGGAAGACAGCGACGAGGGCAGCGGATTCGTCACGTCCGCGGCGGAGGCCGCCTCGGCGGCCTACCGCGGCGCCGCCGGGCAGGCCGACTACGCCCGGCGCCGGACCACAGACCTCGCCACCCAAGTCGCGGACCAGGTCTCCG
>DASVVU010000173.1:0-9961 GCA_036386395.1 Beijerinckiaceae bacterium
TCGCCGAGGGCCGGCGGGATCGGCGCCGAGCGGCGCGGCGCTTCAGGGCGAGGAGGCTGGGCCGGAGGAGACGGGGACGCCTCGGGCCGGCGCGGCGCCGGGCGCCCGCCCTGGAGGGCGACGACGTCGGGCTTCAGCACGGCCTCCCCCCGGGTCGGGGTCGGCTGCATCGAGCCGCCGACGGAGGCGGCCTCGGTCGGGAGCGCCGTGACGGTGCCGCGTCCGCGCTCGCCCCCCTCGTTCGCGGCGCGCAAGGGCAGGGCCTCGACCACGGGCCGGGCCGGGATCGCCTCGGGCAGGCGCTCCTCGAGCCGCTCGGGGAACTCGGGCGGAGCCTGCGGCCGCGCGCCCGCCCCCGGCACCCGCACGATGTTGGTCTCGATCACCACGTCGTTCGGGCCGCCGATGAGGAGGAGGTGCTCGACGTTGTCGCGGCGGAGCAGAATGAGCTGGCGCTGGCGGTCGAGGTCGTAGACGTCGACGATGCCGAGCCGCGGCTGGCGCGTGCGCCCGCCCTGCCCGGACAGCATCGAGCGCCTGCCCGTCAGCCGCCGCAGCACGAGGGCGAGCAGCGTCAAGAGCGCGAAGATGATGGCGAAGGCGATCACGTAGGTGACCGCCCCCGAGGGGGTTTCGATTCCGAGCAGCTGGGCCAGCAAGACGCGTCTCTTAAGGAATGGGGCGCCGGAGCGTCGACCCTACAGTCCTTCGATTATCGCCGTGGGGGAGGTCAAGGGCAATAAGCCCGCCCAAGGGGCAGGGCCGCCTTTTAACCCCACCTTAACCATGCGGGAGGCAATTTTTGCCGGGTCCGCCGGAACTCCTTGAAGCATGGCCGTCACCGACATTCCCCTCGTCGCGATGCTGAAGACGCGCCTGCACTGGCACCAGACGCGCCAGAAGCTCCTCGCCGAGAACGTCGCCAACGCCGACACGCCGGGCTTCAAGCCGCAGGATCTGCGGGCGCCGGGCTCCTCTGGGGGGGCGGCTGGGGCGTCCGCGGTCGCCGTCGCCCGCACGGACGCGGGGCACCTCTCGCTCGCCCCCGCCCGCGCCGGCGAGGACGCCGTGCAGGCCCGCCGCTTCGACACGACGCCGAGCGGCAACGCCGTCAGCCTCGAGGACGAGATGCTGAAGGTCGCGCAGAACCAAGCCGACTACCAGCTCGCCGCCTCCCTCTATCAGAAGAGCCTCGCGCTGCTGCGCACCGCCGTCGGGAAGAGGTAAGGGGCCATGGATTTCCTCAAGACCATCTCAGTCGCGGCCTCGGGGCTCAAGGTCCAGAACGGGCGCATGCGCGTCATCGCCGAGAACATCGCCAACGCCGATTCGACCGCCGACAAGCCCGGCGCCGACCCCTATCGGCGTAAGCTCCCGACCTTCGGGCGCCGCTTCGACAAGGAGCTCGAGGCCCACGTCGTGGAGCTCGGGCGGGTCCGCCCCGACCAGACGCCGTTCCGCACCAAGTACGACCCCGGCCACCCGGCCGCCGACCAGAACGGCGAGGTCAAGCTCCCGAACGTCAACGCCGTCATCGAGACCATGGACATGCGCGAGGCCCAGCGCTCCTACGAGGCGAACCTCAACCTCATCACGGCGACCCGCCGCATGATCGCCCGCACCCTCGAGATCCTGCGGGTCTAGCTCCGGAGCATTTTTGCCATGGCCACCAACGCCTTCGCGGCCGGCGCCTACGCCGCGATCCAGGGTCTTGCGCCGGGGCAGGCGAAGAAGCCGGCCGCGTCAGCCGGGGGAGGGGAGTTCGGCTCGCTCCTCCAGGGCGCCGTCGACGCCTTCGCCCAATCCGGCAAGAAGGCCGAGGCGCAGGCGCTCGCGGTCGCGACCGGCAAGGCCGACGTCGTCGACGTGGTCACCGCCGTCGCCGAGAGCGAGGCGGCGCTCGAGACCCTCGTCGCCGTGCGCGACCGGGTGATCGCGGCCTACGAAGAGATCATGCGGATGCCGATATGACCGGCGCCGCCATCCTCGACGTCGCCCGCGACGGCATCGTCACCTTCCTGAAGGTGGCGGCGCCGCTGATGATCGTGGCGCTTGCCGTCGGCCTCGTCGTCTCCCTCCTCCAGGCGCTCACCCAGATCCAGGAGCAGACCCTCGTCTACGTGCCGAAGATCCTGTGCGTTTTCGCCGTGATGCTCCTCACCCTCCCCTTCATGGGCGATGCCCTCGCCGCCTACATGACCCGCGTCGCCGCCCGCATCGCGGGGGGTGGGTGAGGCGCCGGCGCGTCCCCTCTCCCGCTTGCGGGAGAGGGTTAGGGTGAGGAGGGAGTGGAGCGGGTCGAGCCCTCACCCGGTCGGCTCCGCCGACTCGGCCTCTCCCGCAAGCGGGAGAGGCGGGCGTGCCCGCAAGCCCGAGAGGCGTTTCCGCGGTATCCTCCCCCATGACCTTGGTGATTCCCGAGCTGGCGACCGCGTTCATGCTGACCTTCGCCCGGGTCGGCACGCTCGTCATGCTGATGCCGGGCATCGGCGAGCAGATGATCTCAGCCAGGCTGCGGCTTGCGCTTGCGCTTCTCTTGAGCCTCGTCCTGTTCCCGCTGACCCGCACGCTCCTGCCGGCGGACGCCGCGCCCGGGGCCGCGGTCGGGCTTCTCGTCGGCGAGCTTGCGGTCGGGTTCGTGCTCGGGCTTAGCGTCCGGATGGTCGTCGCGGCGCTCCAGACCGCCGGGAACGTCGTGGCGCAGCAGCTCGGGCTCTCCTTCGCCATGACGGTCGATCCCGCCATGGGCGGCCAGCAGGCGGCGGTCGGCAACTTCCTGACCCTCCTCGGCCTGACCCTGATCTTCGCCTTCGACCTGCACCACCTCGCCATCATGGCGATCCGGGACAGCTACGCGTACCTCCCTCCGGCCGGGATGCCCGGCGCCGGCGACGCGGCGGCGCTCGCCGTGAAGGCGGTCGGACGCGGCTTCGCGCTCGCCGTCCAGCTCGCCGCGCCGTTCATTGCCTTCGGCATCCTGTTCAACCTCGGGCTCGGCGTGCTGTCGCGCCTCATGCCGCAGCTCCAGGTGTTCTTCCTCGCCATGCCGGCCGCGATCCTGATCGGCATGGCCGTGCTGCTCGCCGCTCTCGGCGTCATGATGGGCGTCTTCGTCACGAGCCTCGGCGACTTCATGCGCGAGATGGGGGGACGCTAGGCCATGGCCGACACGCCCGAGAAGGACGACAGGACAGAAGAGCCGACGCAGCGGCGGCTCGAGCAGGCGGTCGAGCGCGGCGACGTCGCCAAGAGCCAGGAGATCAACACCTTCTTCGTGCTCGGCGGCCTGGCGCTCGCCATCATGATCCTGTCGGGGCCGGCGGCGCGCTCGCTCGCCCTCGACCTGCGCGGCTTCCTCATGAACGCGCACCTCGTGCCGGCGGACGGGGCAGGCTTCGCGGCAGTGGGGCGCAACGCGCTCCTCGCGTGGCTCGGCGCCGTCGCTCTGCCGCTCGGGCTCCTGGCGCTCGCGGGGCTTGCGGGCGGGGCGGTCCAGCACCGGCCCCTATGGTCGGCGACGCCGATGAAGCCGCAGCTCTCGCGCATCTCGCCCCTGAGCGGGGCGAAGCGGGTGTTCGGCAAGGAGGCCTTCGTCCAGTTCGTCAAGGGCCTCCTCAAGATCCTGATCGTCGGCTCCGTCGCCGGCGCCGTGCTGTGGGCCGAGCGCGACCGCCTCGACGCCCTCGCCCGCATCGAGCCCGGCGCCGTGCTGCCCGCGACGCTCGCGCTATCCCTGAAGCTCTTGGGCGGCGTGCTCGCGGTCTATGCGTTCCTCGCCGTCGGCGACGCCGTCTACCAGCGCCTGTCCTGGCTCCAGCGCCAGCGCATGACGAAGCGCGAGCTCAAGGAGGAGTACAAGGAGCAGGAGGGCAGCCCCGAGGTGAAGGCGCGCCTGCGCCAGATCCGCATGGCGCGGGTGAGGAAGCGCATGATGGCGGCCGTCCCCAAGGCCACCGTCGTGGTCGCGAACCCGACCCACTACGCCGTCGCCCTCCAGTACGAGAGCGGCATGGCGGCCCCGGTCTGCGTCGCCAAGGGCGTCGACGCCCTCGCTCTGCGCATCCGCGCGGTCGCGGCCGAGCACGGGGTGCCGGTGGTCGAGAACCCGCCGCTCGCCCGGGCGCTGCACGCGAGCGTCGAGCTCGACGCCGAAATACCTGTCGAACACTACAAGGCGGTCGCCGAAGTGATCGGCTACGTCTTGCGGCTGCGGCGCCGTCCGGCATAACGCTGAGCGAGGACGGACCAGCGCTTTCCATGGCTCACGCGAGCGAGACACCAGCCGGCGCATCGATCGACCGCTCGGAGCGCCCCGCCCGGGTGGGGCTGCTCCTGTCGCTCGCCGTCGTCCTCGTGGGGGCGGCGCTCGGCGTCAGCTTCGTCGCTCCGGAGCACGCGCAGCCGGCGATCCTGCTGCTGCTCGCGATCCTCGCCACCACGGGGGTGTTCTTCCTCTTCGCCTACGCCATCGGGGCGGTGCAGTTCTCGGGGTCGGGCGCCCGCAACGACCTGACCAAGGCCATGGCGGATTCGGCCCAGGAGGGCCTCGTCGTGGTCGAGGACGAGGGCCGCATCCTCTACGCCAACGAGAGCTATCTCGCGCTCGCCGGCGGCGAGAGCTTCGCCGACGTGAAGCCCGTCGAGCGCCTGTTCGTCGGGGCGCCCGAGGTCTCCGAGGCGATCTACCGCCTGGCGCAGGCCTCCCGCGACGGTCGCGCCGCGAGCGAGGAGGTGCGCGTCTCGCCGCCGCCCACGGGCGGGCGCGAGTTCGGCTGGTACCGCGTCCGGGTGCGGCCCCTCGGGCGCCCCGGCGGGCGCGCCGCGACGCTCTGGACCATTGCCGACGTGACCCATGAGCGCGAGCGCCAGGAGAACGTCTTCCAGGAGCTCCAGCACGCCATCGACTACCTCGACCATGCGCCCGCGGGCTTCCTGTCGATCGATCCCGCGGGCCGCGTCATCTACATGAACGCGACGCTGGCGGTCTGGCTCGGCCACGACCTCGCCGAAGTCGGCTCGGGCGGCCTGTCCCTTGCCGACGTGGTCTCGCCCGACACCGCCGCTCTCATGGCCGCGGGCGCGGGCGAGCCCGGGGAGGTCCGCATCGAGACCCTCGACGTCGATCTCAGGCGCCGCAGCGGCCAAGCCCTGCCGGTGCGCCTCTATCACAAGATCGCCTTTGGCCAGGACGGCCGGCCGGGGCCGTCCCGCACCCTCGTCCTCAACCGCTCGCCGGGCGAGGACGTGGACGAGGGCCAGCGCGCCGCCGAGGTGCGCTTCGCCCGCTTCTTCAACGCGACCCCGATCGCCATCGCGATGCTCGACCGGGCCGGCCGGGTGGTGCGGGCGAACGGCTCCTTCGCCCGCCTGTTCGGCCTTCCCCGCGCCGGCGCCGGCGAGGGGCGCTCCGTTGCCGACGCTGTCGCCGAGCGCGACCGCGAGCGCCTGGAGGCGGCGTTGCGCGTGGCGGCGCAGGGGCGCGGCGACCTTCAGCCGATGGACCTCGCGCTCGGCAGCGACGGGAGCCGCTCGGCCCGCCTGTGGCTGAGCCCGGTCGGCGAGGGCAACGGGGAGGGAGAGGGCGAAGGAGAGCGCGAGGCTGCGATCCTCTACGCCCTCGACATCACCCAGCAGCGCCAGCTCGAGCAGCAGTTCGCCCAGGCCCAGAAGATGCAGGCGGTCGGCCAGCTCGCGGGCGGGATCGCGCACGACTTCAACAACGTGCTCCAGGCGATCATCGGCTACTCCGACCTGCTGCTGGCCAACCACCGCCCGACCGACCCGTCCTTCCAGGACATCATGCAGATCAAGCAGAACGCGAACCGGGCCGCGAGCCTCGTGCGCCAGCTTCTCGCGTTCTCCCGCCGCCAGACCATGCGGCCCGAGGTGCTGAACCTCGGCGACGTGCTCGCCGACCTCTCGATGCTGCTCAAACGCCTCCTCGGCGAGCGCATCGACCTCGACCTTCGCCACGGGCGGGACCTGTGGTTCGTCAAGGCCGACGTGAACCAGTTCGAGCAGGTGATCGTGAACCTCGCGGTCAACGCCCGCGACGCCATGCCGGACGGCGGCCGGGTCACGATCCGCACCGCGAACGTCTCGGCGCCCGAGGCGCGCGCCTTCAACCTCGAAGGGCTGCCGGCGGCCGAGTTCGTGGTCGTCGAGGTCTCCGACACCGGCACCGGCATTCCGCCGGAGGTGATGGACAAGATCTTCGAGCCGTTCTTCACCACGAAGGAGGTCGGCAAGGGCACGGGCCTCGGCCTCTCGACGGTGTTCGGCATCGTCAAGCAGTCGAACGGCTTCATCTACGTCGATTCGACGGTCGGTCGCGGCACGACTTTCCGGGTGTTCCTGCCGCGCCACGTTCCGACCGCGGAAGAGGAGGAGGCGAGGGCAGAGCCGGAGGCCGAGGCCAAGAAGCCCGCCGCCGACCTCACCGGCCAGGGCATCATCCTCCTCGTCGAGGACGAGGACCCGGTCCGCGCCGTCAACGCCCGCGCGCTCACGGCCCGCGGCTACACCGTGCTGGAGGCGGCCTCCGGCATCGAGGCGCTCCAGATCATCAACGACCGCAAGGAGCCCGTCGACCTCGTCGTCTCGGACGTCGTCATGCCCGAGATGGACGGGCCGACGCTCTTGGGCGAGCTGCGCAAGCTCTACCCCGACCTCAAGGTGATCTTCGTCTCGGGCTACGCCGAGGACGCCTTCCGCAAGAACCTGCCCGAGGGCGAGGACTTCAACTTCCTCGCCAAGCCCTTCAGCCTGAAGCAGCTCGTCGAGGCCGTGAAGCAGGTCATCGCGGGGTGAGAGCGTGCGGTTTTTGCAACAGCATTCGCGATGAATGCGGCTTGCTGACGTGAGAACGAAAAAGAACTTGCGGACTAGAACAAAACCGGTACATAAATCCTGTGCGCGCGCTTTTGCGAATCCGATTTTCCCCGTGCCATAAGGACCCGCACCCATGTCACAGTCCGCGCTGAGACTCGTCGAAAGCTCCCCCATGCAGGACAAGGAAAAATCGAAGGCGATCGATGCGGCGCTGTCGCAGATCGAGCGCGCCTTCGGCAAGGGCTCGATCATGCGGCTCGGCAAGGGCCAGAAGCCGGTCGAGATCGAGACCGTCTCGACGGGCTCGCTCGGGCTCGACATCGCGCTTGGCGTCGGCGGCCTGCCGCGGGGCCGCGTGATCGAGATCTACGGGCCGGAGTCGTCGGGCAAGACCACGCTCGCGCTGCACACCATCGCCGAGGCGCAGAAGAAGGGCGGCGTCTGCGCCTTCGTCGACGCCGAGCACGCCCTCGACCCGGTCTACGCCAGGAAGCTCGGAGTCAACCTCGACGACCTCCTGATCTCGCAGCCGGACACCGGCGAGCAGGGCCTCGAGATCGCCGACACCCTGGTGCGCTCCGGCGCCATCGACGTCCTCGTCGTCGATTCGGTCGCGGCGCTGACGCCGAAGGCCGAGCTCGACGGCGAGATGGGCGACGTGCAGCCGGGCCTCCAGGCGCGGCTCATGAGCCAGGCGCTGCGCAAGCTCACGGGCTCGATCTCGCGCTCCCGGACCATGGTGATCTTCATCAACCAGATCCGGATGAAGATCGGCGTCATGTACGGCTCGCCGGAGACGACCACCGGCGGCAACGCGCTCAAGTTCTACGCCTCGGTGCGCCTCGACATCCGCCGCGTCTCGACCCTCAAGGAGCGCGACGAGGCGATCGGCAACCAGGTCCGGGTGAAGGTCGTCAAGAACAAGGTCGCGCCGCCGTTCAAGCAGGTCGAGTTCGACATCATGTTCGGCGAGGGCATCTCGAAGGTCGGCGAGCTCATCGACCTCGGGGTCAAGGCCGGCATGGTCGAGAAGTCGGGCTCGTGGTTCTCCTACGACAGCCAGCGCCTCGGCCAGGGACGCGAGAACGCCAAGGCCTTCCTGCGCGAGAACCCCGACATCGCGAACAAGATCGAGGCGGCGATCCGCCAGAACGCCGGCGTCGTCGCCGACCGCATCCTCGACCAGGCGACCCCCACGGCCGAGGACCTCGACGAGGGCGTGGCTTGAGTTTGGCAGCTTGCCCCTAAGACGTCATCCTCGGGCGCGCGCGGCGCGACCCGAGGACCTCGTCGGGATTAGCCGCCACTCCGCCCACGACAGTCTTCGGGTCTGTCCGAACGACGGCATGGCACGAGCCTCCCGTCCGGGCCGCCTTTCATGACGATGAGCGCCATGCCGCTTGAGCACGCGACGCAGAAGCAGGCCGGCAGCTTCAGCCCAAATCCCCGCGCAGGGCGTCTCCTTACGGCTCGACCGGAGAGAAGCTCTCGGGCTGATGCAGAAACCCCGGCCGCCGCGCGGCGCAATCCAGGTGGACGATGTCGCGTCCGGCCCATGCGGCCTTGAGCCGGGGGGTCCATGCCGGCGCGCTCCCAGGGTTATCCCCCTCGCGTTCGGCGTGTGCCGAACGGTGGCGCCGCTCCGGGCGGATCAGCCGATCGTATCCCGGTCTGTCACGGCGTGGCTTTCCAGTGGTACAACGGCAGCATGACCGATCACATCGGAGAGCTGCTTGCCGCGTTGCCGGGCTTCATGGCCGGCTTCGTCGCGGGGCTTGTCGCGGGTGCTCTGGCGGCCAGGTTCGGCGCCTCGAATACGGTCGCGGGCTTCGTCGGCATCGCCGTCTTTCTCGTCACGTTCGCGGGCGTGAATGTCTGGCACCTGAGCCGGCGTTAGGTCTGCCGCATCCGAGGCGAGACACTACCGGTCAGCCCTTCTTCCTATAGACCAGCAGCGTCTTGTACGCGCCGACGCGCTCGACCGGGCGCTCCTTCTCCCATTGCGCGATGACGCGCTTGGCGCTCATCGGGCCGTCCCAGTCGAAGGCGAAGCTTCCGGTGAAGAAGAGGATGTGGCCGCCGGGCCGGGTCTTGTCGGTGAGGAGGTTCGTCACGGCGAGGTCGGTGAGGCCGCCGTAAGAATCCGTCTTCTCGTTGCGGAACTCGCAGAGGTGGAAGAGGGTGACGACGTCGAAGGCGGGCAGGAGCTTGTCGTTGAGGAGATAGATGTCGCCGAAGACGGCGTTGTACCGGCGCAGCACCTCAGGATGCGCGATGGCGAGCTTGACGTAAGCCTCGTATTCCTGCGGCGCCGCCGTGATGGCGAGCACGGCGTTGCGGCGGCTCTCCTTCGCGCATTCGATGCCGACGTAATGGTGGTTGCCGGTGCCGAAATGGTAGATGGCGCTGTCCGTGATCGTCTCCCGGTCGAGCCACTCGACGAAATGGACGTCGCAAGGGCAGTCCTTCTCGCGCAAGTCCCAGGAGTCGTCCCAGAACTGGAGCTTTGCGGCTTCGGCCATCGGTTTCCTCTGATGTGGGGTGGTGGCGGTCAGGCCCGCGCCCGCACGGGCAGGACGGCGGCGGGGTCGACGAGGCGCGCGCCGCCGTCGGCGGGCACGAGCCGCAGGCAGCGGTCGTGGAAGGCCTCGGCCTCGGGGCGCTGGCCGACGGAGATCACGGTGGTCGCCGGCAGTTCGCTGCGCATGAGGCGCATCAGCGCCGCCTGGCTGCCCTCGTCGAGGGCCGAGGTCGCCTCGTCGAGGATGGCGACGGCGGGCTTCTGCAGGAAGAGCCGCGCGAAGGCGAGGCGCTGGCGCTCGCCGCTCGACAGAATCTGGTCCCAGCGCTCGACGGCGTCAAGGCGCTCGCTCCAGGCGGCGAGGCCGCACTCGTCGAGGATCGCGGCAATCTCGTCGTCGCCGATGTCGAGGTCGAGGGCCGGGTAGAGGATCGCCTGGCGTAAGGGGCCGAGCGGCAGGTAGGGGCGCGGCGGCACGAAGGCGATGGCGGTGTCGCGCGGCACGAGGATGCGGCCCTGGCCCCACGGCCACAACCCCGCGACGGCGCGCATGAGGGTGCTCTTGCCGGTGCCGGACTCGCCGAGGATCAGGACCTTCTCGCCGGCCTC
>DASVVU010000174.1:0-9638 GCA_036386395.1 Beijerinckiaceae bacterium
CAGCAGCGCAGGATGACCTCGCCCACGCGCCCCATGGCCTGCGAATCGCTGGAGAACATGCTGATCGCGCCGAGGTCGTGCAGGATGTCCTCGGCGGCGATCGTCTCCTTGCGGATGCGGCTCTCCGCAAAGGCGAGGTCCTCGGGAATGGACGGGTCGAGGTGGTGGCACACCATGAGCATGTCGACGTGCTCGTCCAGCGTGTTCACCGTGTAGGGCATGGTCGGGTTGGTCGACGAGGGCAGGAAATTGGCCTCGCCCACCACGCGCAGGATGTCGGGTGCGTGGCCGCCGCCGGCGCCCTCGGTGTGGAAGGCGTGGATGGTGCGGCCCTTGAAGGCCGCGACCGTGTCCTCGACGAAGCCCGATTCGTTGAGCGTGTCGGTGTGGATCATGACCTGCACGTCGTGGTCGTCGGCGACCGAGAGGCAGCAGTCGATGGCGGCCGGCGTCGTGCCCCAGTCCTCGTGGAGCTTGAGCGAGCAGGCGCCGGCCTCGACCATCTCGACGAGCGCCCCGGGGAGCGAGGCGTTGCCCTTGCCGGCAAGCCCGAGGTTCATGGGGAAGGAATCGAAGGCGCGGAGCATCATCTCGACGTGCCAGGGCCCCGGCGTGCAGGTCGTCGCCTTCGTGCCCTCCGCCGGCCCGGTGCCGCCTCCGAGCATCGTCGTGACGCCGGACATCAGGGCGTCGTCGACCTGCTGCGGGCAGATGAAATGGATGTGCGAGTCGAAGCCGCCGGCGGTGAGGATCTTGCCTTCGCCGGCGATCACCTCGGTGCCGGGCCCGATCACGACGTCGACGCCCGGCTGGATGTCCGGGTTGCCGGCCTTGCCGATTCTTTCGATGCGCCCGCCCTTAAGGCCGACATCGGCCTTCACGATCCCCCAGTGGTCGAGGATCAGCGCGTTGGTGATCACCGTGTCGACCGCCCCGTCCGCGTTCGTGACCTGGGACTGCCCCATGCCGTCGCGGATGACCTTGCCGCCGCCGAACTTCACCTCTTCGCCGTAGACCGTGAGGTCGCGCTCGACCTCGACCACGAGGTCCGTGTCGGCAAGCCGCACCCGGTCGCCGACGGTCGGCCCGAACATGTCGGCATAGGACGAGCGGGGGAAGGGGAAGGGCATGGGGACCTCTAAGGGACGGGGCTGCAGGAAGCGGATTCCGCCGCATCCTCATCGAAGGTGAAGGTCGTTCGGCAACCGAACTCGGCGTTGATGTGCGCCAACAGGTAATCCGCGTACTCCGCACGGCCCACGCGATATTCCTCGACGGCACGCGCTGCGGCATCCGCGAACAAGACCTCGAAATGGCGGGTCTCTAAAATCTCTCCGACCTTTCCCGCGATCTCCTGCCTGGGGCTCTTGTACGTTCGCGCCAACGTCCAGGTCGCTTCCGCCAGAACGATCGGGTTGATCACCACCGACTCGCTCGCGCTCGCGTGCTTGAGGAACTGCACCGCGCGCGGGGAGTGATCGGGGTCGTCGTCGAGCAGCATGCGCAGCAATACATTGGTATCGATCCCGATCATCGGATTTTCCGTTTGAGGACCCGTTCTTCCTGCTCGCGCATGGCCTCATCGACCGCATCGACGATGTCTGCCTTGGTTCCGGGCCTGCCGAGCCGCTTGGCAAGGTGGCTGAGCGAACCAGCCAATTCATCGATAGCGCGCCGCTTCTTGAAGGTCGCACGGCCATCATCGCCGACCACGAGGTCGACGACATCGCCGACCTCGACTCCGGTGAGCTTCCGGAATCCCACCGGCAGCGTCATCTGCCCCTTGCTCGTCACCTTCACCTTGAAGCGATACACCGGGTGCCTCCTTACTTTTTGCTACCTCCTTACTATAGCGGCATTGTAAGAAGATTTAAAGTTCCCCCATCACCTCCTGCCGGAACCCGTGCACGGTGCGGCTGCCGGCAAGCGGAATGAGCCGCACCTCGCGCGTCTGTCCGGGCTCGAAGCGCACCGCCGTGCCGGCCGGGATGTCGAGGCGCAGGCCGCGGGCCTTGGCCCGGTCGAACGACAAGGCAGGGTTCGTCTCGAAGAAGTGGTAGTGCGAGCCGACCTGGATCGGGCGGTCGCCGGTGTTCGCGACCGTCAGCGTCACCGCCTCGCGGCCCTCGTTGAGGACGATCTCGCCGGCCTCAGGCATGACCTCGCCCGGGCGGAGCGTGCCCGAGGCGCCGCGGATCGGGTCGTGGACGGTGACGAGCTTCGTGCCGTCCGGGAAGGTCGCCTCGACCTGCACGTCGTGGATCATCTCGGCGACGCCGTCCATGACCTGGTCGGGCGCGAGCACCCTTGCCCCCGCCTCCATCAGCTCCGCGACCGAGCGCCCGTCCCGCGCGCCCTCGACCACGAAATCGGTGATGAGCGCCACCGCCTCGGGATGGTTGAGCTTCACGCCGCGCTCGAGGCGCCGGCGCGCCACCATCGCGGCCATGGCGATCAGAAGCTTGTCCTTCTCGCGCGGGGTGAGATTCATGGGGCCCTCAGGTCTGCCAGGAGCGCGGCATCGGCCTGCCGCGGAAGTTTTCGAGGAACCGGACGAGGTCGGCGCGGAGCCGCTGCGGATCGGGCGAGAGGAAGCGTGCAACCAGCATGCCGTTCCAGGCGCTCGCGCCGCATTCGGACCGGGCGCCGGCGAGGGCCGCGCGGGCCTCGTCGCGCCGCGCCTCCGCGCCAGGGGCAAGGTGCAGCACGGTCGCGAGCGCCCGGGCGCCGGCGCCGACCGCCCCGCGGGCAAGGGTGTCGCGGATCGCGCCGTCGAGCCGCACGTCCTCGGCGAAGAGGAGGCGCCCGTCCCGGCGCACCCGCCAGCGGTCCCGGAAGGCGCCCTCGTCGAGCACCTCGCCCCTCGCGACCCGGCCGAACACCACGGATTCCGCGAGCGTGAGGACGGCATCGCCTGCCACGTCGACGTCGAGACGGCGCCGCAGGCGGGCGCCGTCGAAAAGGATCTGCTCCTGCGGGAGCCAGTCGAGGCGGCTCGCCGGGGCGAGCGCGAGCCGCACAGTGACCTCGGCGTCGGGGCCGTCCGAGCGGTAGACCTTCTCGGCCGCCTGGGTCGTGAGGACCGCCGCGGCGCCCTTCCGTAAGGCGGCGTCGACAGCCATGCGGTCGCCGCCGGCCATGCCGCCGCCGGTGTTGATGAGCACGCCCTCGCAGGCGCCGCCGGCGTTGGGGAAGCGGACCCGGTAGCCGCCGCTCTCGGCGACGACGAGGGCGGCGGAGCCCCGGGCCGTCCGCCCGATCTCCAGCCGCACGCCGCCCGCCGCGCGGACGAAGGCCGGCAGCGCCTGGGCGGCGGGAGGCGTCTTCATGAGCATGGGGCTACCATCGCCGCCGGACGCCGGGCCGGCAAGCCGGGAGGGCGCACGGACTGCCTCGCAAACCGGCATCGGCTGCTCGCAAAGGCGTCAATAGGCGATCCGGTCGGCCTTCTTCATCCATTCGGCGAAGACCGCCTTCGCCTCGTCGAGCGGCGCGTGCCGCATCGGCAGGACGCGCTCGGCGGGGGCCTTCGGCATCTCGTCGTAGATGAAGGCGTCGTCGAAGCCGATGGCGGCGGCGTCCTCGCGGGTGTTGGCGTAGACGACGCCGGAGAGGCGGGCCCAGTAGGCGGCGGCGAGGCACAGGGGGCAGGGCTCGCAGCTCGCGTAGAGCACCGCGCCTTCGAGCGCGAAGGTGTCGACGGCCTGGCAGGCGCGGCGGATCGCGACCACCTCGGCGTGGGCCGTCGGGTCGTTCGTCGAGGTGACCTGGTTCCAGCCCTCGGCCAGCACCTGCCCGTGGCGGACGATCACGGCGCCGAAAGGCCCGCCCTCGCCGGCCGCCATGTGCTCCCGCGACAGCGCCACGGCGCGTTCGAGGTGGCGGCGGTCCTCCCTCGAGAGACTCATGCCGAGGCCTTTCGAGGCGCCGGCGCGGCCGCGAGCGCCGCGATCCGCTCGCGCCCGGAAAGAAGCTGCGCCGCGACGGAGGCGGCGATGACGGCGGGCTCCTTGCCCCCGATCCCGGGCACGCCGATGGGGCAGGCGAGCGCGCGAATGCGCTCCTCGGGAATCCCGCCCTGCCGGAAGCGCCGCTCGAAGCGGGCGCGCTTGGTCGCCGACCCGATCAGCCCGACGAAGGGGAAGGAGCGCCGAAGCGCCTCCGTCGTGACGGCAAGGTCGAGGGGATGCGAATGGGTCATGACGAGGATGAAGGCGTCGGTCGGCGCGCGGCCGAGCTCGGCCGCGGGGTCGGGCGTGCAGATGGGCGTTGCGTGAGCCGGGATATGCGGGGGGAAGGCATCCTCGCGCCCGTCGATCCAGCGGACCGCGAACGGCAGCGGCGCGAGCGCCAGCACCAGCGCCCGCCCGACGTGGCCTGCGCCGAAGAGGAGGAGCGGCGCGCGACTCTCGTCCGGCTCCGCCGCCGCAAGGGCGGCAAGCTTCACGGCGTCGCCGGCATCGAAGGTCTCGATCGCGAGCGTCACCTGCCCGCCGCAGCACTGGCCGAGGTCGGGTCCGAGGGTCTGCTCGACGAAGCGGGCCGGACCGCGCCCGGCGGCGATGGCCGCTCGGGCGGCGGCGAGCGCCTGCCATTCGAGGGCGCCGCCGCCGATGGTGCCGTAAAAGGCGCCGTCCGGGCGCACGGCCATGCGGGCGCCGGCCGCGCGCGGGACCGATCCCTTCGTGGCGTGCACGGTGACGAGCGCCGCGGCGCCGTGCTCCGCGACGATCTTTTCGAGGCGGCGCCAGACGTTCACAACGCCCTCCCCCGCGCCGCCTCGCAGGCCCGAAGGATCGCCTCGGGGGTCGCCGGCGCGTCGAGGGCGACGGGCCTGTCCGGGGCGAGCGCATGCACGGCGTCGCTCAACGCGCAGAAGACGCTGATCGCGAGCATTAGCGGCGGCTCGCCGACGGCCTTCGAGCGGTAGATCGTCTCCTCGCGGTTATCGCCAGGGTACAGCGCCACGCGGAAGTCCGCCGGCACGTCCGAGGCGACCGGGATCTTGTAGGTCGAGGGCGCGTGCGTCAGGAGCCGCCCCTCCGCGTCGAAGACGAGCTCCTCCGTCGTGAGCCATCCCATGCCCTGCACGAAGCCGCCCTCGATCTGGCCGACGTCGATCGCCGGGTTCAGGGAGCGTCCGCAGTCGTGCAGGACGTCGACGCGCAGGACCCGGTTCTCGCCGGTGAGCGTGTCGATCATGACCTCCGTGCAGGCGGCGCCGTAGGCGAAGTAGAAGAACGGGCGGCCCCTCCCCTTCGCCCGGTCCCAGGTGATCTTCGGCGTCCGGTAGAACCCCGCCTCCGAGAGCTGGACCCGTCCCTCGATGCAGCGCCGCGCGAGCTCGCCGAAGCCTAAGCTCTCGTTGCCGGCGAAGACCCGGTCGTCGCGGAAGACGACCTCCGCCTCGGGCACGCCGTGCATCTGCGCCGCGTGCGCCGCCATGCGGCCCTTGATCGCCGCGGCCGCGATCCGCGCCGCCATGCCGTTGAGGTCCGAGCCGGCCGAGGCCGCGGTCGCGGAGGTGTTCGGCACCTTGCCCGTGGAGGTCGCGGTGACGCGCACGCGCTCGAGGGCGATGCCGAACTCCTCCGCCACCACCTGCGCCACCTTGACGTGGAGCCCCTGCCCCATCTCGGTGCCGCCGTGGTTCAGGTGCACCGAGCCGTCCTGGTAAACGTGCACCAGCGCCCCGGCCTGGTTGAGGTGGGTCAGCGTGAAGCTGATGCCGAATTTGACGGGCGTCAGCGCGATTCCTTTCTTCAGGAACCGCGAGCGCGCGTTGAAGCCCGCAATGTCCGCCCGGCGCGCGCGGTAGTCCGAGGTCCGCTCCAAAGTACGGATGATGTCGTGGAGGGTGTCGGCGTCCTCGACCGTCATACCGTAGGGCGTGCGGTCGCGGCTGGCGCGATAGAAATTGCCGATGCGCACGTCGAGGGGGTCGCGCTTGAGCGCCCAGGCGATACGGTCCAGCGCCTGCTCGATGACGAGCATGCCCTGCGGCCCGCCGAAGCCGCGGAAGGCGGTGTTCGAGACCGTGTTGGTCTTGAGCCGCTTCGAGGCGATGCGCGCCGCCGGCAGGAAATAGGCGTTGTCGGAGTGCAGCATCGTGCGATCGACGACGCCCTGCGAGAGGTCGGCCGAATAGCCGCACCGCGCGAGATGCTCGACGGCGTAGCCGAGGATGCGGCCTTCCGCGTCGAAACCGACGCGCCAGTCGGAGCGGAAGTCGTGGCGCTTGCCGGTGAGGACGAAGTCGTCGTCGCGGTCGAGGCGGACCTTGCACGGACGCCCCGTGACGCGGGCGGCGAGCGCCGCGAGCGCCGCCCACTGCGTCGCTTGGCTCTCCTTGCCGCCGAACGCGCCGCCCATGCGCCGAACCTCGCAGGTCACGAAGGCGTCGGGCAGGCCGAGCACGCGCGCCACGACGTGCTGCACCTCGGTCGGGTGCTGCGTCGAGGAGAAGACGTGCATCGAGCCGTCCTCGCCGGGCACCGCGAGCGCGGCCTGGCCTTCGAGATAGAAGTGCTCCTGGCCGCCGACGCGGAACGAGCCTTCGAGCCGGTGCGGCGCCGCCGCGATCGCGGCCTCCGCGTCGCCCTCGCCGAAGGCGTAGTCCGGCAGCACGGTCTCGGCCTTGGCGAGCGCATCCTCGACGGTGACGCTCGGCGCCTCCGCCGCGATCTCCACCGCGGCGAGCCGGACCGCCCGGCGCGCGGCGTCGCGGGTCTGCGCCGCGACGGCGAACAGCGCCTGGCCGTGGAACGAGATTCCTTCGGCGGCGAACAGGGGATCGTCGCCGAAGGCCGGCGACACGTCGTTCTTGCCCGGAACGTCCGCCGCCGTCAGCACGGCGACGACGCCCGGCGCCGTGCGTACCTTTTCAAGGTCAAGCCCGACGAGCCGCCCCCGCGCCTTCGGTGACAGCCCGACCGCGACGTGCAGCGTGCCCTCCGGCTCGCGGATGTCGTCGACGTACTCGGCCGTCCCCTGCACGTGCTTCACGGCCGAGTCGTGCGGCAGCGCCCGGTGGACGTGGCGGAGCGTTTCTCCTCCTCCTGAGAGCTCGTCCACGGCCCTACTCCGCCGCCTGCGGCTCGCGCCGGTCCACGAGGCGGGTGTCCGCCGTGGCGCCCGAGGCGATCTCGACGAGGGCCTTCAGGAGAAGATTGCGCGCGACGAGGGCGCGGTAGTCGGCGGAGGCGCGCTGGTCGGTGATCGGCTTGAAGTCGCGGGCGAGGGCCGAAAGCGCGGCCTCCCAGGAGCGCTCGTCGTCGAGGGAGGCGCCCACGAGCGCCGCCTCCGCCGCGCCCGCCCGCTTCGGGATCTCCGCCATGCCGCCGTAGGCGACGCGGGCCTCGGCGATGCGGCGGCCGTCGAGGCGGAGCTTGCAGGCGCCCGTCACGGCCGAGATGTCCTCGTCGAAGCGTTTCGACACCTTGTGACAGCGGAACGCCTCATCGCCCGGCAGCTTGCGCACGATCACGCGGCGGACGAACTCGCCGCGCTCGCGGTCCTGCCGGCGGTAGGCGAGGAAGAAATTTTCGAGGGGAAGGGTGCGGAGGCGCACGCCCTTGCGCAGCTCCAGGGTCGCCTCAAGGGCCAGAAAGGCCGGGGCGAGGTCGCCGATGGGCGAGCCGTTGGCGATGTTGCCGCCGACCGTGCCGGCGGCCCTGATCTGCGCGCCGCCGAAGCGGCGCATCAGCGCGCCGAGGTCGGGATCGAGGCCTGCGAGCACGGCATGGGCGCGGGCGTGGCTGACGGTCGCGCCGAGGGACAGCGTCTCCGCACCGTCCTCGATCCGGTCGAGGCCTTGCACGCGTCCGAGCCAGATCGCCCTGTCGAGCGCCGCGAGCGCCTTCGTGACCCACAGCCCCACGTCGGTGCAGCCCGCCACGAGCGTCGCATCGGGATGGGCTTCGTACAGGGAGGCGAGCGCGTCCTCGCTCGCCGGCGCCGCGAAGAAGCGGGTCTCGTTACCGACGAGGAGGTCGGCGCCGTCGTCGAGCTCCGCGAGCGCCGCAGCGGTCGCGGCGCGCCGCTCCCTGAAGCGGTCCCGCGGCGGAGCGGAACAGGCCTTGAGCGCCGCGTCGACGATCGGGCGGTATCCGGTGCAGCGGCAGAGGTTGCCGGCAAGCGCGTCGTTGACGGCCGCGCGGGTGACGGGCCTCGCGCCGTGATGGAGGGCGAAGAGGCTCATCACGATCCCGGGCGTGCAGAAGCCGCACTGGGAGCCGTGATGGACGACCATCGCGGCCTGCACCGGATGAAGGCCGTCCTCGCCCGCCAGATCCTCGACGGTGACGAGCTCGGCGCCGTCGGCTTGGCCGAGGAGGCCGATGCAGGCGTTCACCGGCTCGTAGGCGAGCCCGCCGTCCCGCCGCCGCGCCAGCGCCACCGTGCAGGCGCCGCAGTCGCCCTCGGCGCAGCCTTCCTTCGTGCCGAAGCTGCGCTCGTCGAGGCGCAGATAGTCGAGCAGGGTCGTGCGCGGGTCAAAGCCGGACAGCTCGACCGCCCGGCCGCGCCGCAGGAAGCGGATGGAGTTCCTCACGCGGCGCAGGATGGCCGAGGCCGGCCCTTTAGCCAACCCGGGCGATGTCGCAGGCAGCGAGGAAGGCCTCGACCTCGGCGCGGGTCGGGGCTCCGTTGCGGCCGCCCGGGCGGGTGCACTTGATCGCGGCGGCCGCACAGGCGAAGCGCACGGCATCGCGCTCCCCCATGCCCTCGGCGAGGGCCAGGACGAAGGCGCCGTGCCAGGTGTCGCCGGCCCCGAGGGTGTCGACGGCCGCGACCGGGAACGCGGGCACGCGGACGACGGCGCCGCCGTCGCGGACGAAGACCCCTTCGGCTCCGTTCGTCACCGCGACCCAGGCGCGGGCCGGCGGCAGCGCCGCGAGCGCCGCGCCGGGATCGTCGAGACCCGTGAGGTCGCGCAATCCCTGCATGGAGAAGGCGACGTGGGTGGCAAGCTCCAGAAGCTCCGGGCGCTGCCTGGGCGCGCGGTCGCCGTCGAGGAGCGCCGGCACCCCGGCCGCGCGGGCGAGCCGGAAGACATGGGCCGAGCCCGCCTGCCAGCGGGTGTCGCCGAGGACCGCGTCGACCCCGGCCGGCAGGCGCTCCGGGAGATGATCCGTCGCGCCCGGCAGCTCCGGATCGGAATGGGAGATCACGAGGCGCTCGCCCGCGCGGTCGACGAGGATCGCCGAGAGCGGCGAGCGCCTGCCCTCGACCCGGCGCACGCCGGCGCAGTCGACGCCCTCGGCTTCGAGCCCCGCGACGATCTCGTCCCCGAGGCGGTCGTCCCCGAGCGCGCCCCAGAAGACAGCCTCGCCCCCGAGCCGGGCGACGGCGACGGCGGCGTTCGCCGCCGTGCCGCCCGTTGTGACGACGAGGTCCGCGGCGCGGTACTTCTCGGGGACGATCGGCATCGCGTCGAGGGCGAACACTTGGTCGAGGGTCGCGATGCCGGCGCAGAGGACGCGGGTCACGTTCTTCTCCTCTCCCCGCTTGCGGGAAGAGGGCTTCGTGCCGAGGGCACGAAGCGAGCCCGAAGGGCGAGGGTGAGGGGCCAGGGGACACGCGCCGCGCTCCCCCAGCCCCTCACCCGCTCGGCCTGACGGCCGAGTCGGCCACTCCCC
>DASVVU010000175.1:0-18019 GCA_036386395.1 Beijerinckiaceae bacterium
CTTGTCGACGAGCTCGCTCGCCTTCGCCCGGGCCTTCGCGACCTCCGAGAGAGGCATCGGGTCAGGCTTGAGCGCGCCGAACGAGGCGACGAGGGCATTGACCGGGATGCCGGGGCGCACCGGGTACTCGTAGTTGACGTCGGCGAAGACGCGCTGGGCTTCGTTCGAGGCCATGTACTCGACGAGCTTCACGGCGTTCTCCCGGTTCGGCGCGTGCTTCGTCACGACCGCGCCCGAGACGTTGATGTGCGTGCCGCCGTCCTTGAAGGTCGGCAGGATCACCCGCACGGCCTCGGCCCACTTCTTCTGCTCGGGCGAGCCGTTGCTCATGAGGCCGATGTAGTACTGGTTGCCGAGGCCGATGTCGCAGACGCCCGCCGCGATGTCCTTGGCGACGTCCCGGTCGCCGCCGGACGGCTTCTTGGCGAGGTTCGCCTTGACGCCGGAGAGCCACGCCTCGGTCTTGGCCTCGCCGTGCTTCACGATGAAGGCCGCGACGAGGGCGATGTTGTACTGGTGCTGGAACGAGCGGGTGCAGAGCTTGCCCTTCCACTTCGGGTCGGCGAGATCCTCGTAGGTGAGCGCCGTGTCGTTGACGCGCTCCTTCGCGGCGTAGACCGTGCGGGCGCGCAGCGACAGGGCGTGCCAGCGCCCCTCCGGGTCGCGCAGGTTCGCCGGGATCTCGGACGCGAGCGCCTCCGAGCGCACGGGCTGCGCGATGCCGAGGTCGAGGGCCTGCTGCAGGCGGCCGATGTCGACGGTGATGAGCACGTCCGCCGGGCTGTTCTCGCCCTCGGCCTTGATGCGCTCGGCGAGGCCCTGCTCGGAGAAGATGGCGTTGACCTTGATGCCGGTCGCCTTCGTGAACTCGTCGAGGGTCGCGGAATAGAGCCCCGGCTCGCGGTTGGTGTAGACGTTGACGACGCCCTGCGCCGCGGCGGGGAGCGCGACGCCGAGAAGGCCGCAGGCAAGGGCGGCGCCGAGGGCGGCCCGCCTCCAGTCGATATGGGTCATGGTGTCCTCTTTCGATCCTGACGAGGGTCAAGGCCTCGCGGGGCCGCCGTCGCGGACGGCCGGGCGAGGAAGCACGCCCGAAGCTCGCAGGTCAAGAAAAAACGTAGATGGATCAATAGTTTAGATACATTCTAAAGTGTGCCGGCAAGTCGATCGCGGCAATTTTGGCATCGAAGGCGTTGTGTTAGAGGTCGTGTGGACGACGACGAGGGTTGAGGCGATGAGGCGAGCGATCGTGTGGGCTGCGGCCGTGGTCATGGGAACGGCCATGGGCTGGCGGACGGCGGCGGCGCAGGATTTCCCGGCGAAGCCGATCACGGTGATCGTGCCGTTCGCGGCGGGCGGTCCGACCGACCTCCTCGCCCGCCTCGTCGCCGAGAAGATGGGCGCGACGCTACGCCAGCCGCTCACGGTCGAGAACGTCGCCGGCGCCGGCGGCACGACCGGGTCGATCCGGGCCTTCCGGGCGCGCCCCGACGGCTACACGGTGAGCGTCGGCAACCTCGGCAGCCACGCGGCGGCCCGCGCCTACAAGAACATCCCTTACGACCCGCGCGACTTCGAGCCGGTCGGGCTCATCGCCTGGACCCCGGTCTATCTCGCGGTCCGCAAGGACTTCCCGGCGAAGACCCTGCGGGAGTTCATCGACCACGCGAAGCAGAACCCGGGCCGGGTGACGAACGGGCACGCCGGCGTCGGCTCGACCTCGCAGCTCGCCTGCCTGCTTCTGACGAAGCTCACCGGCATCAACATGCAGGTGATGGCCTATGCCGGGACCGGCCCGGCCATGGCCGACCTCGCGGCCGGCAAGATCGATTCGATGTGCGACCAGGCGCCGACGGCGGTGCCCCAGGTGCGCTCCGGCGCGGTCCGCGCCCTCGCGGTCGCCCAGAAGGACCGCTCGTCCTTCACCCCCGACGTGCCGTCCGCCGACGAGGCGGGGCTGCCGGAGTTCCATGCCCGCGGCTGGAACGCCATGTTCGCGCCGCGCGGCACGCCTGCCCCCGTGGTCGCAGCCCTCAACAAGGCACTTGCCGCAGCGCTTGCCGATCCTGCCGTGAAGCAGCGCATCGAGGAGCTTGGCTCTCTGGCCCCGTCGCCGGAGGAGGCGACCCCGCAGGCGCTCAAGACCCTCGTCGCCGCCGAGGTCGAGCGCTGGAGCCGCACCCTGCAAGGCCTCCCGGCGCTGGAGCCGTAGCGCGTGCGGCCTGCCTAGCGCGCGTTCCGCTCGAGCAAGGCGAGGAGGCCCCTCAGGAGCTGGACCGGGCTCGGCGGGCAGCCGGGGATGTGCAGGTCGACCGGGACCACCGCGCCGACACCGCCTAAGCAGGCGTAGCTGTCGCGGAAGAGGCCGCCGTTCAGGGCGCAGTCTCCGACGGCGACCACCCATTTCGGGGCCGGCGTCGCCCGATACGTGCGCTCCAGCGCCTCGCGCATGTTCTTCGTCACCGGCCCCGTGACGAGCAGCACGTCGGCGTGGCGGGGCGAGGCGACGAAGCGGATGCCGAAGCGCTCCATGTCGTAATAGGCGTTGGCGAGGGCGTGGATCTCCAGCTCGCAGGCGTTGCAGGAGCCGGCGTCGACCTCGCGGATCGACAGGCTGCGCCCGAGCCGGCGGCCGGTCTCGCGCTCCAGCGCCCGGCCGACCTCGGCGAGCTCGGCGTCGCCGGGCGCCGGCGCGGCTTCCGTCGCGGGGCCGCCGAAGAGGCTTTCGAGAAGGAGCTTGCGCATCTAGAGATCGTGCCCCGAGTAGGAGCAGTTGAAGGACTTGTTGCAGAGGGGGAAGTCCGCGACGATGTTGCCCTCGATCGCGGCCTCCAGCACCGGCCATTGGAACCAGGACGGATCGCGCAGATGGCAGCGGGCGATCCGGCCGGCGGGGTCGAGCCGCAGCCACAGGAGGACGTCACCGCGGAAGCCCTCGACCACGGCCGCGCCTTCTCCCGAGCTGCCGACCGGAAGCTCCCCGAAGATCGGCCCCGCCGGCAGCCCGTCGAGAATCTGCTCGATCAAGGAAAGGCTCTCGTCGACTTCCGCGATGCGGATGCGGACACGGGCGTCGACGTCGCCTTCGGAGCGGACCGGGACGTTGAACGAGAGCTTGTCGTAGGGAGCGTAGGCGAGCGCGCGGCGCGCGTCGAAGTCCCGTCCCGAGGCGCGGCCCACGTAGCCGCTGCAGCCGTACTGCCGGGCGAGGTCTTGCGTGAGGATGCCGGTCGCGACGGTGCGGTCCTGGAGGGAGGCTGTGTCGTCGTAGAGCCTGACGAGGGCCGGGAAGGTCGAGCGCACGTGGCGCACGAGGCCGCGCAGAACTTCGGCCCCTGCGGCGCCGAGGTCGGAGGCGACGCCGCCGGGCACGATGCGGTCGCGCATGAGGCGGTGGCCGAAGCACGCGTCGGCGGCGCGCAGCACGCGCTCGCGCAGCATGCCGCAGTGGGCATGCATGAGGACGAAGGCGGCATCGTTGCAGATTGCGCCGATGTCGCCGAAGTGGTTCGCGAGCCGCTCCATCTCCGCCATGAGGGCGCGCAGCCACGCGGCCCGGGGCAGCGGCTCGGCCCCGCAGGCGGCCTCCGCGGCGCGGGCGAAGGCGTAAGCGTAGGCGACGGTCGAGTCGCCGGAGGTCCGCCCGGCGAGGCGCGCCCCGCGGCTGAGGTCGGCGCCGGCCATCAGGCCCTCGATCCCCTTGTGGACGTAGCCGAGGCGCTCCTCCAGCCGCACCACGGTCTCGCCGTTCGCCGTGAAGCGGAAATGGCCGGGCTCGATGATGCCGGCATGGACCGGCCCGACCGGGATCTGGTGCAGACCCGGACCCTCGGCCGGGAGGAAGGGGTACGCGACTCCGTCTGCCGGCGATGGCGTCGCGGCGCCGAGCGGGTGCGTCACGCCCCAGTGGCCGTGGTCGAGCCAGGGGCGTTCGTCGGGCGCTCCCACGGGCTCGTGGCCGAAGAGGTCCTTGATCGCCCGCTCGAGCCGGATCGCCGGCGAATGACTCGCGCCGACGGAGGGGAAGCCGCCGGCGCACGGCAGCGTGAGAATGCCGGGGGTGCCCTCCTCGTCCAGCACCGCCATGTGGACCCGATTCACGTCGCCCCAGAGCCCGAAGAGAACCCAATCGCCAGCGGCGAGGCGCCCGGTTGCGGACTGCCACGCCGCTTCGTCGACCTCGGCGCGCGGCCATGGCCCGGCAGCTTGCGGTGCCCCGGCGGTGAGGAAGGTTTGGATACCGGATGCCATAGCCGTCACCCGAGCAGTCCGGCGACGTGGCGGAACCACGCGACGAGGGGCGGCGGAAGCCAGATGCCGGCCCCGAGGACGAGGGCGAGGTGGGCGAACATCGGGACGTAGGAAGCCTCGACCGGGGCCCTGCTCCCGGTCGGTTCGCCGAAGGCGAGGCCGCCGAGACGCAGGATAAGCGCCCCGAAGGCGACGAGGAGGCCGAAGACGAGGGGGATCGCGAGGAGCGGCTGGCGGGCGAAGGTCGAGCTCACGACCAGGAACTCGCTCATGAAGATGCCGAGGGGCGGCAGTCCCGCGATGGCGACGACGCCGAGGACGAGGCCCCAGCCGAGCACGGGGTGCGTGACGGTCAGGCCGCGGATCTCGGCGATCTTCTGGGTGCCCTTGACCTGCACGATGTGGCCGACGGCGAAGAAGATCGCGGACTTCGTCAGGCTGTGCATGGTCATGTGCAGGAGGCCGGCAAAGTTCGCGAGAGGCCCGCCCATGCCGAAGGCGAAGGCGACGATGCCCATGTGCTCGATGGACGAGTAGGCGAACATCCGTTTGATGTCGCGCCGCCGGTACAGCATGAAGGCCGAGAAGATCAGCGAGGTCAGCCCCATGGCGACAAGCAGCGGCCCCGGCGCGATCGCTTGCGGGATCGCGGCCAGGAGAATCTTGAAACGCAGGAGGGCGTAGAAGGCGACATTGAGGAGGAGCCCGGACAGTACCGCCGAGATCGGCGTCGGCCCCTCGGCGTGCGCGTCGGGAAGCCAGGCGTGCAGCGGCGCGAGGCCGACCTTGGTGCCGTAGCCGAGGAGCAGGAACACGAAGGCGAGATTCATGAGGGCCGGGTCGAAGCGGGCGGCGGCCGCGATCAGCACGGTCCAGGTCATGGCGTCGACGCCCTCGCCGACGACCGGCCGCGCCGCCATGTAGACGAGGATCGTCCCGAAGAGGGCGAGCGCGATGCCGACGCTGCCGAGGATGAAGTACTTCCAGGCGGCCTCGAGGGCCTCCGAGGTGCGGTAGATGCCGACCATCAGCACGGTCGTGAGAGTCGCAAGCTCGACCGCGACCCACATCAGGCCGATGGAGTTCGAGACCAGCGCCAGGTTCATGCCGAACATCATGGTCTGGTACATGGCGTGGTAGAACCGGAGATACGCGGGCGTGAGGCGGCCGATGGCGAGCTCGTGGCCGATGTAGCTCGCGCTGAACAGGCTCGTCGTGAAGCCGACGAAGGCGTTGAGCACGACGAAGACGACGTTGAGGTCGTCGACGTGGAGGTAGGGGCCGGGCGCCGGGCGCCAGAACAGGAGCGCCGCGGCGGCAACGAGCGTCGCGAGGCTCGCCGCCACGTTGAGGCGCGCGGAGAGCCGGTATCCGGGCAGGGTGAGGAGCGCGCCCGCAGCCAGGAGCGGGACGAGGAGGACGGCGCCGAGCGCGTCGAGGCCCAAAAGAGTCATCGGCGCTCGCCTCGGAAGCGATCGAGGGCGTGCACGTCGACGGTGTCGAAGCGCTCGCGGATGCGGAAGAGGAAGATGCCGATCACGATGAAGGCGATCAGGATCGAGAAGGCGACGCTGATCTCGACCACGAGCGGCATCCCCTTGGCCCCGGTCGCGGCGAGGATGAGGCCATTCTCCAGGGACATGAAGCCGACGACCTGGCTCACCGCATTGCGGCGCGTCACCATCATGAGGAGGCCCAGCAGCACCACAGCGAGTGCGAAGGCGAGGTCCTCGCGGGCGAGCGGGTCGGCGCCGGGCGTCACGCGCAGCATCACCACCATGGAGAGGGCGACAAGCGCCATGCCGGCCAGCATGGTTGGGCCGATGCCAACCACGGTCTCGACCTCGCGGTGGATGCCGAGGCGCACGATCATGCGGTGGAGCGCCACGGGGATGACGACCGCCTTGAAGACAAGGGCGATGACGGCAGTCACGTAGAGGTGCGGCGCGTGCTGCACGTGCGCCTGCCAGGCGACCGACAGGGTCAGCACCAAGGCGTGGATCGCGAACATGTTGAGGAGCGCGGCGAGACGATCCTGATAGAGCATGGTGAAGCTGACGAGGACGAGCCCGCCGGCGAGAAGATGCGCGAGGTCGAAGGCCAGGCCGTTCATCAGAAGCTCGACGACACGAAGCGCAGGAGGGTGGCGAGGAGCCCGAGCATGAGGGCTGCGCCGAGGAACTCGGGCACGCGGAACACCCGCATCTTGGCGATCGAGGTCTCGAAGACGGCGAGCGCGACGCCCGCCGCGCCGAGCTTCAGGACGTAGGCCGCTGCGCCCACTGCGTGGGCCGCGAGATTGCGCCCTTCCGGCGCGAGGCCCCACGGCATGAACACGCAGGCGATGAGGGAGACGTAGAGCAGGAGCTTCAGCGAGGCCGCGAGCTCGATCATGGCGAGGTGGCGGCCGGAGTACTCCAGCACCATGGCCTCGTGCACCATGGTGAGCTCGAGGTGCGTCGCCGGGTTGTCGACCGGGATGCGGGCGTTCTCGGCGATGCCGACGATGATGAGCGCGACGAGCGCGAGGCCGAGCGACACGCGCAAGCCGACCTGCGGCGAGAGCATGTAGGCCGCGATGGTCGAGAGCTGCGTCGAGCCCGCGACGAGGGCGAGGGTGAAGACGATCATCAGCATCGCGGGCTCGGCAAGCGAGGCGATCATGACCTCGCGGCTCGAGCCGATGCCGCCGAAGCTCGTGCCGACGTCGAGGCCGGCGAGCGCGAGGAAGAAGCGCGCGCTCGCGAGAAGCGCGATGATGGCGATGAGGTCGGCGGACCAGCTGAACATCAGGCCGGTCGCAAAGGTCGGAACGAGGGCGGCCGCGACCCAGGTCGCCGCGAAGACGAGATAGGGCGCGGCGCGGAAGAGCCAGGAGGCGTCGTGGGCGAGCACCACCTCCTTGCGCAGGAGGCGGGCGAGGTCGCGGTAGGGCTGGAGCACCGACGCCCCGCGATGCTTCGTCAGGCGCGCCTTCGCCTTGCGGACGACGCCGGTGAGAAGCGGCGCGAGCGCGACGACGAGCGCCATCTGGGCAAGCTGCACGGCGAGGTCGAGGATCACGCCCATATGGCCAGCGCCAGGAGGAGGGACACGAGCGCCGCGAAGACGAGGGCGAGGTAGCGGCGGATGGTCAGGAACTGCAGGTGGTTGAGGAGCCCGGCCGCAAGATCCACCCCGCGGGCGAGCGGCATATAGGCCGCCTCCCAGACGAGGTCGCGGACCTCGATCGCGAAGCGGGCCGGCTGCGGCGACCCCGGAGGCGGCATCGCGACCGTCTCGCGGGCCGTAAAGCCCACGTTGGCGAAGACCCGGCGGATCGGCTGGGCGAAGCTCGACGGGCCGTACTGCATGACCGGCGCGGGGTCGGGGAAGCCGCAGTCCCAGGGGTCCGAGCGGCGGAGCCGCCGCGAGGCGAGACGGTGGATGGCGAAAGCCGTCGCCCAGGCCGAGGCGGCGATGAAGAGGAAGACGAGGAGGCCGTTGTAGGAGCTGCGGCCTTGCGCGACAGGCACGACCGTGAGCCACGGCAATTCGCCCTGCGGCGGCACGCGCGCGCCCGCGAGTTGCCCGACCGCCGGCGCCAGGAAATCCATGATCGGGCCCGGCAGGATGCCGGCGAGGAGGCACAGCACCGCCAGTACGCCCATGGCGGAAAGCGAGAGGCGGTCGGTCTCGTGAGCGGTCTTGGCGGCGGCGTCGCGCGGGCGCCCGAGGAAGGTGAGGCCGAAGGCGCGCACGAAGCAGGCGCCGGCGAGGGCCGCCGCGAGCGCAAGCAGCGCGCCGACCGCCGGGATCATGAGCTTGAGCCCCCACTGCGGGATCTGCGGGCTCAGCAGGATCGCCTGGAAGGTCAGCCACTCGGAAACGAAGCCGTTGAACGGCGGCAGGGCCGAGATCGCGACCGCGCCGGCGAGGAAGGCGAGGCTCGTCCCCGGCATGCGGTGGATCAGCCCGCCGAGCCGCTCGAGGTCGCGAAGCCCGGTCGCGGCGAGCACGGCGCCCGCGCCGAGGAACAGGAGGCTCTTGAACAGGGCGTGGTTCAGGACGTGCAGAAAGGCCGCGGTCAACGCCAGCGCCGCCGCAGCGTCGAGGCGGTTCGCCCGGAACGCAAGCGCAAGGCCGAGCCCGACGAAGACGATGCCGACGTTCTCGACGGTGCTGTAGGCGAGGAGCTTCTTGAGGTCGCGCTCCATGACGGCCTGGAGCACGCCGAGGACGGCCGTCCCGCCGCCGACGGCGAGCACGGCCATTGCCCACCACCACTCCGGGTCGCCCAGGAGGTCAAAGGCGATGCGCACGAAGCCGTAGACCGCGACCTTGGTCATGACGCCGCTCATCAGCGCCGAGACGTGGCTCGGGGCCGCGGGGTGCGCGAGCGGCAGCCACACGTGCAGCGGCGCGAGCCCCGCCTTCGATCCCGCGCCGACGAGGACAAGGACGAACACGAGGCCGGACAGCGCCGGCGGATGCGGGCGGGCGTCGATGTCGGCGAAGGCATAAGATCCCTCGGGGCCGGCCAGCAGCGCGAAGGCGAGGAGGAGGCACAAGGTCCCGAAGCTCGCCATGACGAGGTAGACGTAGCCGGCGCGCAGGTTCTCGGGCTCCTCGTGGTGCGCCATCACGAGGGCCCACGAGGTGAGCGACATGAACTCCCAGGCGACGAGGAACGTGAAGGCGTCGTCGGCGAGGACGACGAGGTCCATGGCGGCGAGGAAGGCGGGGAAGAACGGCAGCACCCGCATGGGCGCCGGCTCGTGCCCGCCGTGGCCGAGGGCGTAGAGGCTCGCCGCGGCCCCGCCGAGGTTCACGACGGCGAGGAAGCCGGCGGAGAGCGCGTCCAGACGGAAATTCGCGCCGATCCAGGGCAGGCCGAGGGGCAGGGCAAGCCGCACGGGTTCGGCCCACATCTGCGCGAGGCCCAAGCCGAGGCCGACGAGACACACCGCGAGGCAGCCGCCGTAGACCGCACGCGAGCGTCCGGCGAAGAGCGAAAGCCCAGCGATGCAAAGGAGCGCCGCGACGCAAGCCAGGGCGAGGGCCGTCACGTCCCGGGCCCCCGGCCTGGTCTGGTCCGGCGCGGCTCCCTGAGGCGGACCCCGCGGCCGCCGCGCTCGCTCACGGCGTCGTCGCCGATGAGCTCGACGCCTGCCGCCGCGATGGCGCCGACGAGCTTCATGAGCGAGTCGACGTTGCCGCGGATCACGTCCTCGCTCGCCTCCATGCGCTGGATCGTCGGCAGCGATAGCCCTGCGAGCTCGGCAAGCTTGCGCTGGTCGATCCCGAGCAGGGCCCGTGCGGCCCGCAGCTGGGCGGCTGTGATCAACCCGACTCTCCAGGATATGTAACGTCTATTGCCTGCTTTTTGCTATTTCAAGCAGTATTTGAGATGTTCTGAACATCAAAAATCATGACCTGAGCCGGGTGACGGGCAGGCAGCCGGAGTGTCCGCATCGTTCCGTGAAGGCTGCGGGGCCGAGCCGCGGTTCGCCGTGTGCCACGAGCGAACTCCGCGGGTGCCTGAGGCTATCGGCTGTGCTGCGCTCCCCGGACCGAGCCGGAAGAGACATTCGACGCGGTGCCGGGAGATGGGCGAAGCGCTTCGCCAATGACGACGAGGGCCGGTCCCTCCACGCCCACGGATTTCATTGCCTTGGCGAGGGTGGAAGCAGTTCCGTAGACGATCTGCTCGTCGGGGCGGGTCGCGTTGAAGACCGCGACGGCGGGCGTGCCCGGCGGCAAGCCCCTCTCGATCGTCGTCTCCAGCATCCGGCCGATGGTGCGCCGGGGCATGTAGACCGCCGTCGTGGTCGAAGGGTCCGCGAGCGCCGGCCAGTTCAGGTCGTCCGGCAGCTCTCCGCGTACGTCGTGGCCGGTGAGGAACTGCAGGCGGCGGGCGAGGCGGCGGTGCGTCAAGGGCACACGCAGGCGGGCGGCGGCTCCCTGGGCCGCGGTGATGCCCGGCACGACGTCGACCGGCACTCCAGCTTTCCGGCAGGCCTCGAGCTCCTCCGCGGCGCGGCTGAAGATGAGCGGATCGCCGCCTTTCAGGCGCACGACCCGCTTGCCTTGCCGGGCGAGCCCGGTCATCAGCGCGTTGATCTCGTCCTGGCGGCAGGAGGGCCCGTGGCCGGTCTTGCCGACGAGCATGGTGCGGGCCTCGCGGCGGGCGTAGTCGAGGACTTGCGGCGAAACGAGGTCGTCGTAGAGGACGACGTCGGCCGAGCGCAGCGCGCGCACCGCCCGCAGGGTCAGGAGCTCGGGATCGCCGGGCCCCGCGCCGACGAGGACGACGGAGCCGCGCTCGGCTACGTCCGGCTTGTCCGGGACGCCCGCCAGCTCGGCGTAGTCGCGCTCCGTCGGCTCCCGGTGGGCTTCGGCGAGCGCGCGATCGGAGAAGCGCTCCCAGAACGCGCGCCGCTCGGCCGGCGCGAACCGGGCCGCGACCGCGTCCCGCCACCGCGCCGCCGCCTCGACCCAGCGGGAAAAGCCCCGCGGCAGCAGCGCCTCGATCGCCGAGCGCACCATCTGCCCGAACACCGGCGCGGCGCCGCCCGTCGAGATGCCGACGACGAGCGGCGAGCGGTTCACGATCGCGCCGAACTGCACGTCGCAGAGATGCGGACGGTCGACGGCGTTGGCCACGACCCCGCGCGTCCGCGCCGCCGCGACGAAGGCGGCGCAGTCCGCCTCGTCCGCGAGTGCCGCGACCGCGAAGGCCGCGCCGTCGAGGTTCTCCGGGCGCCAGGGGCGGCCGTGGACCGTGATCGAGCCCGCGGCCGCCTCGGCCGGCGCGCGCGCCATGGCCTCGGACGGCGCGGGCGCGAACACCGCGACGGCGGCCCCGGCGGCGGCAAGGAGCTTCGCCTTCCACACCGCCCCGTCGCCGTCGCCGGCGACGACGGCGCGGCGGCCCTCGAGCCGCAGGAACACCGGCAGCACGGCGAGCGGCTCGATTGCCGGGGCGGTCTCAACCGGCCTGCGGGGCATGCTCACGGATGATCCTCTTGAGCTCGGGCACGCAGGAGCCGCAGTTGGTGCCGGCGCGGATGAGGCGCCCGATCGCCTCCGGCGACGTCGCGGCCCCGGTCGCGACGGCATCGCGGATGGCGGCAAGCCCGACGCCGAAGCAGGCGCAGACCGTCGGCCCCGTCTCGCCAAGCCCGTCGGAGGCCTGCCCCGAAAGGGCGAGCCGCCGGCCGGCCGGCGGCTGCGATTCCGCGAACAGCGCCCTCGCGGCCTCCCACTGCGGCCGCGCCGCCGCGGG
This sequence comes from Beijerinckiaceae bacterium, assembly GCA_036386395.1. Classification (GTDB taxonomy): domain Bacteria; phylum Pseudomonadota; class Alphaproteobacteria; order Rhizobiales; family Beijerinckiaceae; genus JAJKJG01. Next base: position 11,519 of record DASVVU010000175.1, read on the forward strand.
GCCGACGAACAGCACGCCGTCGAGCCGCCCGTCGCGGAAGGCGGCGCAGCGGTAGACGTCGGCGGCGACGTCCGCGAACTCGACGAGCTCGGCGTCGGGAAACAGCGCCGCGGTGTCGGCGGCGACCTCCCGCGCCGGCCGGTCCGCGGCGAACAGGGTGCCGACGCCGCCCTCGACCGCGGCCCGCGCCCACCATGCGAAGGGGGCGACGGGGAGGGCCTGGCGCGACAGCGCGAAGCCGCGCAGCCGCATCGGCGCCGGCGCGACCGTCGCGGGCGTTCCCTTGGCGTCGGGCTGGCCTGAGATGGGATCGACGATCGGGTGCACGAGGGCGCCGACGCGGCCTGCCGAGGAATTGTCCTCGCTCCAATGGATCGGGGCGAAGAGGGAGCCCGGCCGCTGGCCTTCCTCGACGGCGACCTCCAGGACGGCCGAGCCGTGCGCCGTCGCGACCCGGGCGAGGTCGCCGTCGCGGAGATCGAGCCGCGCCGCGTCGGAGGAGGCGATCTCCACGAACGGCGCCGGGCGGTGCGCCCCGAGGCGGGGGCTGCGCCCCGTCCGGGTCATGGTGTGCCACTGGTCGCGCACGCGGCCGGTGTTGAGGCGGAAGGGGAATTCCTCGCCAAGCGCCACGGCCGCAGGCGGCGCGGGGGCGACGAAGCGGGCCTTCTTGTCCGACGTGAAGAAGCCGCCGTCGGCGAAGAAGCGACTCTCCTTCACCTCCCTTCCCTTCTCGGAAGGGCACGGCCACTGCACCGGCGCGAGTGCGTCATACTCCTCATCCGAAAGGGCGGCGAGGCCGCCGATGTCGAAGTCGCGGGCGCCGCCGTTCTCGAAGGCCGAGAGGGCCGCGTGCTCGCGGAAGACGTCGGCCGGAGAGGCGTAGGCGAAGGCGTCGGCGAAGCCCATGCGCTTCGCGATATCGGCAACGATGCGCCAGTCGGGCCGCGCCTCGCCGGGGAGCCTCAAGAAGGCGCGCTGGCGGGAGATGCGGCGCTCGGAATTCGTGACCGTGCCGTCCTTCTCGCCCCAGGCGGCGGCCGGCAACAGCACGTGCGCGCCGCGCGAGACCGTGTCGTTCGCGAGGACGTTCTCGGACACCACCAGGAGGTCGAGCTTCCGCAAGGCGGCGCTGGCGGCGTCGGCGTCGGGGAAGGACACGGCCGGGTTCGTGGCCATGATCCACAGGGCCTTCACCTCGCCCCGCGCGACCGCCTCGAACAGCGCGATGGCCTTGAGGCCCTCGCGCGCGGCCATCCGCGGCGCGCGCCAGAACCGGCGCACCCGGTCGACTTCGTCGGGCAAAAAGCCCATGTGGGCCGCGAGCATGTTCGCGAGCCCGCCGACCTCGCGCCCGCCCATGGCGTTCGGCTGGCCCGTGAGCGAGAACGGCCCCATGCCTGGCCGTCCGATCCGCCCCGTGGCGAGGTGGCAGTTGACGATGGCGTTGACCGTGTCGGTTCCCCGCACCGACTGGTTCACCCCCTGCGAGAAGCCGGTGACGGCGCGCCCGGTCGTCCGGAACAAGGCGAAGAATGCCGCGACGGCGTCCTCGCCGAGGCCGGTCGTCTCAGCGGTCGCGGCGATCGTCGGCGCAACGCCTTGAGCCGCCGCGAGCGCCGCGGCAAAGCCGGTTGTGTGGTTCGCGATGAAGGCACGGTCGAGGGTCCCGGTCGCGGCGAGGTGGGCAAGGAGGCCGGCGAACAGCTCCGCATCCGTTCCGGGCGCGACCCCGAGAAAGAGGTCGGCCTCGTCGCCGGTCGCCGTGCGCCGGGGATCGACGACGACGATCCTCGTCCCGCGCCGGCGGCGCGCCTCGAGCATGCGCCGGAACAGGACCGGGTGGCACCAGGCCGTGTTCGAGCCGACGAGGACGACGAGGTCCGCCTCGTCGAGATCCGCGTAGCACCCCGGCACCGTGTCCGAGCCGAAGGCGCGCCGGTGGCCGGCGACGGACGAGGCCATGCACAGGCGCGAGTTGGTGTCGACGTTGGCCGAGCCCAGAAAGCCCTTCATGAGCTTGTTGGCGACGTAGTAGTCCTCGGTCAGGAGCTGGCCCGAGAGGTAGAAGGCGACGCTCTCCGGGCCGTGGCGCACAAGCGTCTCCGAAAAGCCCCGCGCGACCCGGTCGAGGGCCTCGTCCCAGGTCGCGCGGCGGCCGTCGACCATGGGGTGCAGGAGCCGTCCCTCGAGCCCGAGGGTCTCGCCCAGCGCGGAGCCCTTGGAGCACAGCCGCCCGAAGTTCGCCGGATGCTCCGGGTCGCCTTCGATCGCCGCGTCGCCGCGCCCGTCCGGCCGCGCGACCAAGCCGCAGCCGACGCCGCAGTAGGGGCACGTTGTGCGCACCGGCGGCGGCTCGGCGCGCGCGTTCATCAATACACGTCGGCCTGGTAGCGGCCGGCCTTCTTGAGGCCCTGCACGAAGGCGATGGCCTCGTCGGTCGAGCGGGCGCCGTGGCGCGCCACGACGTCGATGAGAGCGCCTTCCACGTCGCGGGCCATGCGCTTCGCGTCGCCGCAGACGTAGACGTGCGCGCCCTCGACGATCCACCGCCACAGGTCCGCGCCGACCTCGCGCATGCGGTCCTGGACGTAGATCTTCTCGTTCCCCTCCCGCGACCAGGCGAGGGTGAGGCGGGCGAGATGGCCCGCCTCCTTCATGGCCGTAAGCTCGTCCTTGTAGAAGAAGTCGGTGTCCTGGCGCTGGTGGCCGAAGAACAGCCAGTTTCTGCCCGGCGCGCCCGTGGCCTGCCGCTCGCGCAGGAAGGCGCGGAAGGGGGCGACGCCCGTGCCGGGGCCGATCATGACGATCGGCGTCGCCGGGTCCTTCGGCAGCGCAAAGCCGTGTGCCTTCTGGACGTAGACTCTTACAGGGGCGCCCGGCTCGATGCGCTCGGCGAGATAAGTCGAGGCGACGCCGAGGCGGCGGCGCTTGTTGACGATGTAACGCACCGCATCGACGGCGAGTGCCACGTGGCCTGGGTCGGCCTTGGGCGAGGAGGAGATGGAGTAGAGCCGCGGCTGCAGCGGCTCAAGCGCCTCCACGAAGGCTTCGGCGTCGGGGCGGGCCGCCGCGAACTTGTGCAGGGCGCCGAGCACGTCGAGGGTCGCGGCATCGCCGTCCGGGTCCTCCCCCGACGCAAGGGCCTGCGCCTTGCGGCGCTCCGCGCCGCCGGTGACGTAGGAGAGGAGCCCGAAGAGCGCGTCCGGCGCCGCGCCGAGGTCCGCGTGGCGGAGGAGATGGTCGCGCAACGTGCGGGCACCGACGAGGCGCTCGGGCCTCGCGCCGAGTTGGGCGATCACCGCGTCGACGAGGGCCGGGTGGTTGACCGCGAACACGCCGAGGCTGTCCCCGACCTCGTAGGTCAAGCCGCAGGCGGTCAGGTCGATTTCGACGTGCCATGTCTCCTTCTCGGAGTGCGGGGCATTGAGGCGGCGGCGGGAGAGGAACGCGCCTTCGGCCGGGTTCTCGCGGGTGCCCGCGGGCGCCTCGACAGGCGCGGGCGCTTCGGCGGCGTTCTGGGCGAGGGCCGACGCGGCGGGTTTCGCCTCCGCTTTCGCGTCCTCCAACTCCTCGGCGAGTTTTTTAAGCGCCCTGAGGGTCTCCTTGCCGCCGGGAGCGCAGAGGTTGAGGCGTTCCTCCTTCTTCAGGAAGAGCGCGTTGGCGTAGTCGGCGCAGTTGTAGCCGCACTGGCCGCAATCCTGCTGCGCCATGGCGGCCATGAGGCGCGGGGCGAGAGGACGGCCTGCCGCCATGGACAGTCGCTCGTCGAGGGGAAGCGACGGATCGTGCCACGGGGCGTCGCCTGCGTCCGCAAGCGGCGCTTCCGCCGCGCCGGAGAAGCCCGCGGCGTCGGCTCCCGAGAGCGGCGTCGCGCCGGCGAGGTCGGGCGCGATCAGCGCCGCGAAATAGCCCGAGAGCCAGGCCCGCTGCTCGGGCGAGAACGGGGCGCTCTCGGGGATGAGGAGCGCGGGCGGGGGCGCATGCATGGTCATGCGGCCGCAGCCCTGTCAGGAAGCGACGGGCTTCCCCCCTCATCCGGTCGCGCTCCGCGCGACTCGGCCTCCCCCTCCGGAGACCTCCGCGAAACGCTCTCATCATGACAAGAATGCCCATCATCATAACGGAGGGACTCTGGAATCGCACGGGAATCGATCACGTCATGATGGGGATACCCTTCCGCAGATGTCTTCCCCGGAGGAGAGGCGGGCTCCGGGGGAGAGGCGAGGGCTCGCAGCGCGTCGATCCCGTGGCGCAGGGTGAAGGCTTGGAAGCTCTCGTCCGGGCCGTGGCGATGAGCGAGATAGGCCTTCAACAGGGCTTCGATGCGAGCCGGGCACTCTTCGGCGCGTACGCCCTTCCACAGCTCGCGGCCGATGCGGGCGTTCTCGGCGAAGCCGCCGCCGACCACGATGTCGTAGCCCTCGACGGTGTCGCCGTCGTCGCTCACCTGCACCTTCGCGCCGATGAGGCCGATGTCGCCGATGTAGTGCTGGGCGCAGGAGTGGTGGCAGCCGGTGAGGTGGATGTTGACCGGGACATCGAGTGGGACGCGTGCCTCGACGTAGTCGGCGATGAGAAGCGCGTGGCCCTTGGTGTCGGAGGCCGCGAACTTGCAGCCGCGGTTGCCCGTGCAGGCGACGAGCCCGGCGCGGATGCTCGACGCCTTGGTCGAGAGCCCGAGCGCCGCGACGCGCGCCTCGACCTCGGCCACGCGCCCGTCGGGCACGCCGGAGACCAGAAGGTTCTGCCAGACGGTGAGGCGCAGGTCGCCGTCGCCGCAGTCGCGGGCGATCGCCGCGATCTCCCGCATCTGGTCCGTCGTGAGCTTGCCGACCGGCAGGACGAGGCCGATCCAGTTCAGCCCTGCCTGCCGCTGCGGATGCACCCCGAGGTGGGCGAAGCGGTCGGCCGCCGCGCGGGGCGCGACGTGCTCGGGAGCGACGCGGGCGAGCGGCCGGCCGAGCTTCGCCTCGACCGCGCCCAAAAACCTCTCGAAGCCCCAGGCGTCGAGCACGTACTTGAGGCGGGCCTTGTTGCGGTTCGTGCGGTCGCCGTTCTCGATGAACACGCGCACGATCGCGTCCGCGACCGCCGTGCAGTCCTTCGGCGCGCAGACGACGCCGGTGTCGTGGGCGATGTCGCGGTGGCCGGTGACGCCGCCGAGCACGAGGCGCATCCACACGCCGGGCGGGACCGCGGCCCCCTCCACGACCGTGACGGCCTGGAAACCGATGTCGTTCGTCTCCTCCAGCACCGGCACCGCGCCGCCGCCGTCGAAGGCGACGTTGAATTTTCGGGGCAGCCCGTAGAGCGAGCGGTCGTTAAGGATGTGGAAGTGACAGGCGCGGGCGAGGGGGCGCGTGTCGATGAGTTCGCGCGGATCAATGCCGGCGGTCGGCGAGCCGGTGACGTTGCGGATGTTGTCGGCGCCGGCCCCGCGCGCCGTCAAACCAAGGTCCTGCAGGCATTCGAGCACCGCGGCGGCGCTCTCGGGCATGATCTCGCGGACCTGGAGGTTCGCCCGCGTGGTCACGTGCGCGTAGCCGCCGCCGTGGGCGTCCGCGAGGGCGGCGACGCCAGCGAGCTGCCAGTGGTTGAGGACGCCGTTCGGGATCCGCAGGCGGCACATGAAGGAGTTCTGGTTCGGCGCGACGTAGAACAGGCCGTGGTAGCGCCAGCGGAAATTGTCCTCAGGCTTCGGGAATTTTCCTTCCCCGGCCTCGGCGGCAAGGCGCGCGTAGCCGTCGAAGGGGTGCTCCGCCCTTTTCCACTTCTCGGGCTCGGCAAGCTTCTTGCCCTCGGCGACGGCCTTGTCCTGCGCCTTGAGATGGATCGCGTCGGGCCCGGTCGGCTCGGCCGCAGCCGGCGCGGCGCGCCCAAGTCCTGCCCCCGCCGCGCGGGCGGCCGAGAGCCCCGAGGCGAAGCCTTCGAGGTAGCGTTTCTGCTCGGCGCCGAACTCGGACATCGTCTTTGACGTTCCTCAGGCCGCCTTGCGGGCCGGCTCGGCGCCTTGCGCGGGGCGGCCGAACATGAGGGCGTGGCGGAAGCTCTCGACGCATTCGCCCGAGCGGATCAGGTCGAGGTACCAGCCCTGCTCGGCGACGTCGCCGACGAGGAGCGCGCCGACGAGGCGTCCGTCGCGGATCATGAGCTTGCGGTAAGCGCCGGCGGCCGGATCGGAGAAGACCATAGGCTCGGCGTCGGACTCGTCGGCGACGTCGCCGGCGGAGACGACGGGCACGCCGGACACCTTCAGGCTCGTGGCCAGGAGGCTTCCGGCGTAGGAAGCGGCCTCGCCGCTGAGGCGGCGCGCCAACACCTCGGCCTGCTCGTAGGCGGGCTCGACGAGACCGTAAGCCGTGCCACGATGCTCCGCGCACTCGCCGACGGCGTGGACGCCTTCCGCTGAGGTCTCGAGGGCGTCGTCGATCACAATGCCGCGGCGAACCTCGATGCCTGCGCTGCGCGCGAGATCGGCGGCGGGGCGGACGCCGACCG
>DASVVU010000176.1:0-16532 GCA_036386395.1 Beijerinckiaceae bacterium
CACGAGGAGCCAGGCGCCGATCCCGGACGGCGGCGCCCCGACGAGGGTCGTCAGGATGGCGAGCGCCATGCCGGCCATGCCGTACAGGTTGCCCTGCCGGGAGGTCGTCGGGTGCGACAGGCCCCGAAGGGCCATGATGAAGAGGACGCCGGCGACGAGGTAGAGGATCGAGGAGACGTTCGCGGACATGCCTCAATCCTTCTTGCGGTACATGGCGAGCATGCGCTGCGTGACGAGGAACCCGCCGAAGATGTTCACGCTCGCGAGCACGAGGCCGAGGAAGCCGAAGGTGCGGGCGAGCCCCGTGCCCTGCTCGACGGCCGGCACCCCGACGGCGAGGAGCGCGCCGACGACGATCACGGAGGAGATGGCGTTCGTGACCGACATCAGCGGCGTGTGCAGCGCCGGCGTCACCGACCACACTACGTAGTAGCCGACGAAGATCGCGAGCACGAAGATGGCGAGGCGGAACACCGTCGGATCGACGGCGCCCCCGGTGGTCGCGTGCGCCGCGGCCCCGAGCGCCGCCGATGCCTGGTCGATGTAGACCTCGGCGGCGCCGGCCGCTTCGCGGGCGAGCCGCGCGGCCTCGCCTGCCTGCTTCAGCGCCTGCTCGGAAGAGGTTGCCATGGATCGTCTCCTGTCCGTCAGGCGGCCGGCTGGAAGGCCGGGTGCACCACCGCCCCGTCGCGGGTCAGGCAGGTGGCCTTGACCAGCTCGTCGTCCCACTTCACGGCAAGCCGCTTCTCGGCCTTGTTCACGAGGGTCTCGACGAAGGCGTAGAGGTTGCGGGCGTAGAGGGCCGAGGCCGAGGCGGCGAGGCGCCCCGGCACGTTGAGGTGGCCGACGATGCGGACGCCGTTCGGGGTCGTGACGGTCTCGCCCGCCCGCGCGCCTTCGACGTTGCCGCCGCGCTCGACGGCAAGGTCGACGATCACCGAGCCCGGCCGCATGGACTCGACCATGGCGGCGGTGACGAGGCGCGGCGCCGGCCGGCCCGGGATCAGCGCCGTCGTGATGACCACGTCCTGCTTGGCGATATGCGAGGCGGTCAGCGCCGCCTGCTTCTCCCGGTACTCCGGCGACATCTCCTTGGCGTAGCCGCCGGCGGTCTCGGCCTGGCGGAACTCCTCGTCCTCGACGGCGAGGAACTTGGCGCCGAGGGATTCGACCTGCTCCTTGACGGCGGGCCGCACGTCGGTCGCGGTCACGACGGCGCCGAGGCGGCGCGCGGTCGCGATCGCCTGGAGGCCCGCGACCCCCACGCCCATGACGAAGAGGCGGGCCGCCGGCACGGTGCCGGCCGCCGTCATCATCATCGGGAAGGCGCGGCCGTACTCGGCCGCCGCATCGAGGACAGCACGGTAGCCGGCGAGGTTCGCCTGGGACGAGAGCACGTCCATGACCTGCGCCCGGGTGATGCGCGGCATCAGCTCCATGGCGAAGGCCGAAACGTTCGCCTCGGCCATCGCCCGCACGGCATCCTCGTGGCCGTAGGGGTCCATGATGCCGATCACGAGGGCGCCGCTCTTCATGGCCATGAGCTCGCCCGTGCCCGGGCGGCGGACCTTCAGGACCACGTCGGCGTCGCGCGCCGCCTCCGCGGCGCTCTGGGCGATGGTCGCGCCCGCGGCCTCGAACTCGGCGTCGGGGACGCCGGCCTTGCGGCCGGCGCCGGCCTCGATCGCGACCTCGGCGCCTAAGGACTTGTACTTCTTCACGGTCTCCGGCGTCGCGGCGACGCGCGTCTCGACCGGGTCGGTTTCGGACAGAACCGCGATCCGCATCAGGGCCCCCTTGGGCGTGAATGGGCTTCTTGGGTCGTGGGAAGGCCGCGTCAGCCGTAGAAGAGCAGCATCGCGATCATCAGCGCAAGCGCCGCCGCCCCGGGCTTCCACTTGAGGGACGGGGCGAACAGGCCGATCGCCGCCGCGACGTGGACCGCGATGATGCCGAGGACGGCCGAGAACCAGGCGTGCCGGATGCCGCCGACCGCGAGCCCCGCGACGCAGCCCAGCGCGAAGAAAACCCCCACCGTCGTGAAGTGGAGGAAGCCCGCGTACATCCGCTCGTGCGCCTCGCCGTCCATGTCGGGGCTGTAGCCCACGGGACTATAGTGCTCTTGCGGCGCATGCTTCGTGTCGGCCATCGTGTCATCCCGTCGGCTTGGTTGGACGCGCGTTTAGCGCATGCGGCAGAGCCCCGCAACGCGCCACAAATGCCGTTTGCCCTTGAAAAGCGGATCGATCATGGGCATCCCTATAGGGACAGCTCGACAGCCCGCGCCGCTTTGGCCGGCGCCGAACGGAACGAGGCAAGCCATGGATGCCCAAGCGCGCATCGACAGCGAAGTGAAGTCCGAGGACGTGGTGCTCTTCATGAAGGGCACGCCGCAGTTCCCGATGTGCGGCTTCTCGGGCCAGGTGGTCCAGATCCTCAACTACATCGGCGTGCCGTTCAAAGGCGTGAACGTGCTCGAGGACCAGGAGATCCGCGAGGGCATCAAGGCCTACTCCAACTGGCCGACGATCCCGCAGCTCTACGTCAAGGGCGAGTTCGTCGGCGGCTGCGACATCACCCGGGAGATGTTCCAGGCCGGAGAGCTGCAGCAGCTCCTCGCCGAGAAGGGCATCGCGGTGAAGCAGACGGCCTGAGCGGCCTTCACATTCGTCATTAAGGGCGCTTCGGCGCCCTTTTTCGTTGAGTCACGCCGCCGCGACGCACTCCGGGGGCGCTTTCACGAATCGCTCCGTCGAGGCCGGGTGCTTCGCCAGCATCGCCGGCGGGCGGGTCGGGCGTGGGACGAGGTTGCCGCCGCAGTTCGGGCAGCGGCCGCCGAAGCGCTCCGTCGCGCATTCCGCGCAGAAGGTGCACTCGTAGGTGCACATCACGGCGTCGGGCGCGTCCGGCGGCAGGTCCTTGTCGCAGCACTCGCAGTTGGGCTTGAGCACGAGCATCGGCGGTCTCCAGGGATCCTGCCCAGCATCGCCCTCGGCCGGCCGGATCGCAACCGCATAAGATGATGGCCGGCCATCAAGGGGATTGATGCCGCAGCCGCCGCATGCGGACGTAACCCGCCCATGAAAAAGGCCGGGAGTCCCGGCCTTCTCGAAACGCCTGTGCCGACAGTTTATTCCGCGGCTTCCGCCGCCGGCGTCTCGGTCTTGGCGGCTTGCGGCGCGGCGCGGTCGGTGCGCTCGGCGATGCGGGCGGACTTGCCGCGGCGGTCGCGCAAATAATAGAGCTTGGCACGGCGGACCTTGCCGCGGCGCACGACCTTGATCGAGTCGATCATCGGCGAGTAGAGCGGGAACACGCGCTCGACGCCCTCGCCGTAAGAAATCTTGCGGACCGTGAAGCTCTCCTGGAAGCCGGAGCCGGCGCGGGCGATGCAGACGCCCTCGTAGGCCTGCACGCGGCTGCGCTCGCCTTCCTTGACCTTGACGTTGACGATCAGGGTGTCGCCGGGCTGGAAGTCCGGAATCTCCCGGCCGACTTTGGCGATCTGCTCCTGGTCGAGCTGCTGGATGATGTTCATGTCATGCTCCTGCCGTGGCGCATGGGCGGCTCAGGCGAGGCGCCCTGCGAGGATTTCGGCATCCTGTTGTGAATTGCCGGCCGCTATACAGGAGAGGCCTGGGCTTGTCGACCCGAAAAACCCTTCAGGACGCGGGCGCGCCCCGCGCCGAGCGGGCCGAGAGGCCGGCGTCGATGAGGGCCGTGAGGGTGCCGGCGAGGCGGTCGACGAAGGCCTGGTCGAGGGTGAGGTTCAGGGGCGGGCCCGTGAGGTGCTCGGAATCGCGCACGAAAGCCGAGGGCTGGTTGATGAGCCACACCGTCGTGACCGCGACCTCCTCGGGCGAGGCGTCGGCCGGGAGATAGCGCCGCACGAGGCGCCCGGCGACCGAAAGAATCGGCAAATTCTCGGTCGCGATGAAGTCCCGGAACACCTTCGTGCCGCTGACGTGCTCCCAGGCGAAGAGGCGGACATAGCGGCTGAACTGGTCGCGCTTCGCGAGCGGCACGAGTTGCTGGCGCACAAAGCGGGCGAGCGCCTCCTCCCGTGGAAGCGCGGCTGCGGTCTCTTCGTCGACGAGCGCGCTCTCCTCGAAGGCCGCGACCGCGCTCCGCAGCACCTCGCGGTAGAGCCCCTCCTTGCCGCCGAAGTGATAGGTGACGGCGGCCTGGTTGGCCTTGGCGCGCCGGGTGATCTCCCGGATCGAGCCCGCCTCGAAGCCTTTCTCGGCGAAGACGGCGAGCGCCGCCGCAACCAGGGACTGGCGGGTGAGGTCGGAGGGGCGGGTCACTGACGAACTCTACTCTACGCGACGCAACAGGAAATCGGGATCAGGGGAGCTGGTCCCAGAGGCGCTCGCCAAGCGAAGCGACCGTGGTCGCGACGGTGCCGCCGACCCGGGCGATGCTCCCCGGGAGCTTCACGCCGAACAGGCGCGGCGATTCCGCCGGCTCCGCCGGCGCGACCTCGGCGGCCGCAACGGCGAGCGAGGCCGGACGGGGCGGCGGCAGCACGTCAACGCCGCCAACGGCGACGGCGGGGCGGCGGGGCTTCGCCTGAACCGCCTTCGGCTCGGCCTTGGCGACAACGACCTGAGGCTTGGATTCGACCACAGGCGCGGACGCCGGAATCGCCGTCTGGACGGCGGCCGGAGCCGCCGCGGGCGCGAGGTCGAAGGAGAGCGAGAACAGCCGGGCCGGGTCCGTCTGCCGCGGCCAGAGCTGCGCCACCGGGACGGCGGGCGCGGCCCGCTCTGTGACGGCCGGGTGCTCCGCGATCACCTTCGAAAGCATCAAGGTCGCGACGACAGCCCCGGTAATCGAGATGGCGATCTGCGGCAGCACCGTCCGCCATGCCCGCCTCCGGAACCGGCCCGCGACCCGCGACAATCGCGCCATGGCTCAATCTCCCCGTGTCAAACAGTCGTTCGAATTTCAAACGCTTGTTTAAGGCGGGATCAAGGCAGATGCAAGCCGCTCCGCCGCCCTCCGGCAAAAAGCTTGGCGGGCCAGGAACGAAGCTCGGCGGGAAAGCGTTGCCGTGGCATGCCTGCAAGCTTGAGCAGAACCGCCCAGGACAACACCACGCCGACGGTCCTCGTCGTCGACGACGAGGCCCTGGTCCGACTCGTGATCGCGGATTATCTCCGCGACTGCGGCTACCGGGTGTTCGAGGCCGGCGGCCCCGAGGACGCCGTCTTGATCCTCGACGCCGACCTCAAGATCGACGTGGTGCTGACCGATCTCGAGCTCCCCGGCCGCTCCAGCGGCCTCGAGCTCGCGCGCTGGATCCGCAAGCGTCATCCCGAGATCAAGGTGATCCTCTCCTCCGGCTTCTACAGCGCCGCGGAACTCGCGGGGGAGCTCTGCGAAGCCGGCCCGCCGATCGCGAAACCCTACGACAGCGCCGCCGTCGTGCAGCGCATCCGCGGGCTGATGGCGAACTGACAAACGGCGTTCTCGAAGCCGCTCCGCATCGCCTTGCCTCCCCCTGAGGCCCATGCTAACGCACCCGCGCCTGCGGGGGCGCTCGCTTCCGCGATCGCGAAAAATTCCAATGACCTGACGGGCCGGAAAGCCGCCGCTCCGGCGCTGCCGTGGCCCGTGAGAGCAAGAGAGAAGCCGGTGGCTGAGACAGGTTCGCAAGGCGGGAGCATCGTGTCGGGCGTGGCGGGGCGCTATGCCTCCGCCCTGTTCGAGCTCGCGCAGGAGAAGCGGGCCGTCGATACGATCGCCCGCGACCTCGACGCCTTCGACGCGATGATCCGCGACAGCGAGGATCTCCGCCGCCTGATCCGCAGCCCCGTGTTCTCGTCCGAGGAGCAGGAGAAGGCCGTCACGGCGATCCTCAACCGGGCGGGCCTCACGGGGCTCGCCGGCAACTTCATCCGCCTCGTCGCCTCGAACCGCCGCCTCTTCGCCTTGCCCGACATGATCCGCAGCTTCCGGGCGCTCGTGCGGCAGGCGAAGGGCATCGTCGAGGCCGAGGTTCGCGTCGCCGAGCCGCCTTCCGACAAGGTGCTCGGCGACATCAAGGCGGCGCTGCGCGAGGTCGCCAAGGCCGAGGTCGATGTCGACGTGAAGGTCGACCCCGCCCTCATCGGCGGGCTCGTGGTGCGCCTCGGCCATCGCATGGTCGACGCCTCCTTGCGCACCAAGCTCAACGCCATCCGTCTCGCGATGCGCGAGGCCCGCTAAGGCCCGCGTCCGCCACTTAACGTATGTAAGGAAAAGAGGTCCCCCTGATGGACATCCGAGCCGCCGAAATCTCCGCCATCCTCAAGCAGCAGATCGAGAACTTCGGCGCCGAGGCCGAGGTCACCGAGGTTGGCCAGGTGCTCTCCGTCGGCGACGGCATCGCACGCTGCTACGGCCTCGACCAGGTCCAGGCCGGCGAGATGGTCGAGTTCGAGTCCGGCACCCGCGGCATGGCGCTCAACCTCGAGCAGGACAACGTCGGCATCGTGATCTTCGGCTCCGACCGCGAGATCGCGGAAGGCCAGACCGTGAAGCGCACCGGCTCGATCGTCGACGTGCCGGTCGGCAAGGCGCTCCTCGGCCGCGTCGTCGACGCCCTCGGCAACCCGATCGACGGCAAGGGCCCGATCGCCACGACCGAGCGCCGCCGGGTCGACGTCAAGGCGCCGGGCATCATCCCGAGGAAGTCCGTGCACGAGCCGATGGCGACGGGCCTCAAGGCCATCGACGCCCTCATCCCGATCGGGCGCGGCCAGCGCGAGCTGATCATCGGCGACCGCCAGACCGGCAAGTCGGCGATCGTCCTCGACACCATCCTCAACCAGAAGCCGCTCAACCAGCAGAGCGACGAGTCGATCAAGCTCTACTGCGTCTACGTCGCGGTCGGGCAGAAGCGCTCGACGGTCGCCCAGTTCGTCAAGACGCTGGAGGAGAACGGGGCGCTTGAATACTCCATCGTCGTCGCGGCGACCGCCTCGGACCCGGCGCCGATGCAGTTCCTGGCGCCGTTCTCGGGCTGCGCCATGGGCGAGTTCTTCCGCGACAACGGCATGCACGCGGTCATCACCTACGACGACCTGTCGAAGCAGGCCGTCGCCTACCGCCAGATGTCGCTGCTGCTCCGCCGCCCGCCGGGCCGCGAGGCCTATCCAGGCGACGTGTTCTACCTCCACTCGCGGCTCCTCGAGCGCGCCGCCAAGATGAACGAGGAGAACGGCGCGGGCTCCTTGACCGCGCTGCCGATCATCGAGACCCAGGCGAACGACGTCTCGGCCTACATCCCGACGAACGTCATCTCGATCACCGACGGCCAGATCTTCCTGGAGACGGACCTGTTCTACCAGGGCATCCGCCCGGCCGTGAACGTCGGCCTCTCGGTGTCGCGGGTCGGCTCGGCGGCGCAGACCAAGGCGATGAAGAAGGTCGCGGGCCGCATCAAGGGCGAGCTCGCCCAGTACCGCGAGATGGCGGCCTTCGCCCAATTCGGCTCCGACCTCGACGCCGCGACGCAGCGCCTCCTCAACCGCGGCTCGCGCCTGACCGAACTCCTCAAGCAGCCGCAGTTCTCGCCGCTCAAGATGGAGGAGCAGGTCGTCGTCATCTACGCCGGCGTCAACGGCTACCTCGACCCGCTGCCGGTCGCCCGGGTGCGCGCCTTCGAGGACGGGCTCCTCTCGACCATCCGCTCGAAGCACGCCGACGTCCTCGACGCGATCCGCACCTCCCGCGATCTGTCCGACGAGACTGCGGGCAAGCTGAAGGGCGTGGTCGAGGCCTTCGCCAAGTCGTTCTCGTAATCACCGGCCGTCATGACCGGGCTTGGCCCGGCCATCCACGCCTTCGGCGTGGGCAGGCGTGGATGCCCGGCCCAAGGCCGGGCATGACGGAGCAGAGAAGCAGGGATGCCAAGCCTCAAGGACCTTCGCAACCGCATCGCCTCGGTGAAGGCGACCCAGAAGATCACCAAGGCCATGCAGATGGTCGCGGCGGCGAAGCTGCGGCGCGCGCAAAGCGCCGCCGAGGCGGCGCGCCCCTACGCCCAGCGCATGGCGCAGGTGCTCGGCAACCTCGCCTCCGGCATCGTCGCCGGCCCCGAGACGCCGCGGCTGCTCTCGGGCACGGGGGCGGAGCGCGTCCACCTCCTCGTCGTCTGCACGGCCGAGCGCGGCCTGTGCGGCGCCTTCAACTCCTCGATCGCGCGGCTTGCCCGCGACCACGCCAACCGCCTCCTCGCCGACGGGCGCGACGTGAAGATCATCTGCGTCGGCAAGAAGGGCTACGACATCCTGCGGCGCCAGTTCGGCGAGCGCATCATCGACTTCGTGGACCTGCGCGGCGTGCGCCAGCTCGGCTTCGAGAACGCCGACGCGATCGCCCAGAACATCCTCCAGCGCTTCGAGGCCGGCGAGTTCGACGTCGCGACCCTGTTCTACTCGCGCTTCAAGTCGGTCATCGCCCAGATTCCGACGGCGCAGCAGATCATCCCGGCCGAGATCGAGAGCGGCGCGGACGGCGGGGGCGGCGACACGGTCTACGACTACGAGCCCGGCGAGGGCGAGATCCTCTCGGCGCTCCTGCCGCGCAACCTCACGGTCCAGATCTTCCGGGCGCTCCTCGAGAACGCCGCCTCCGAGCAGGGCGCGCGCATGAGCGCCATGGACAACGCGACGCGCAACGCCGGCGACATGATCCGCCGCCAAACGCAGCTCTACAACCGCTCGCGCCAGGCCATGATCACCAAGGAACTCATCGAGATCATCTCGGGCGCCGAGGCGCTCTAATCCAAAGACAAGACAGAGGAAACCCATGGCCGAACTCACCATGACCCGCCCCGCCGCCGGCCAGCCCGGCGCCAACACGACAGGCCGCATCACCCAGGTGATCGGCGCCGTCGTCGACGTGCACTTCGACGGCCACCTGCCCGAGATCCTGAACGCGCTGGAGACCGACAACCAGGGCAGCCGCCTCGTCCTCGAGGTGGCGCAGCAGCTCGGCGAGTCGACCGTGCGCTGCATCGCCATGGACACCTCGGAGGGCCTCACGCGCGGCCAGGAGGTGCGCGACACCGGCCAGCCGATCGCGGTGCCGGTCGGCGCCGGCACGCTCGGGCGCATCATGAACGTCATCGGCGAGCCGGTCGACGAGGCCGGCGCGGTCCCGGCGGAGACGCGGCGCGCCATCCACCAGCCGGCCCCGAGCTACTCCGAGCAGTCGACCGAGGCGCAGATCCTCGTCACCGGCATCAAGGTCGTCGACCTCCTCGCGCCTTATGCCAAGGGCGGCAAGATCGGCCTGTTCGGCGGCGCCGGCGTCGGCAAGACCGTGCTGATCATGGAGCTGATCAACAACATCGCGAAGGCCCACGGCGGCTACTCGGTGTTCGCCGGCGTCGGCGAGCGCACCCGCGAGGGCAACGACCTCTACCACGAGATGATCGAGTCCGGCGTCAACAAGGACCCGAAGGAGCACGGCGGCTCGACCGAAGGGTCGAAATGCGCCCTCGTGTTCGGCCAGATGAACGAGCCGCCCGGCGCCCGCGCCCGCGTCGGCCTCACCGGCCTCACCGTCGCCGAGCACTTCCGCGACCAGGGCCAGGACGTGCTGTTCTTCGTCGACAACATCTTCCGCTTCACGCAGGCCGGCTCCGAGGTCTCGGCGCTCCTCGGCCGCATCCCCTCGGCGGTCGGCTACCAGCCGACGCTCGCGACCGACATGGGCAACCTGCAGGAGCGCATCACCACCACGACCAAGGGCTCGATCACCTCGGTGCAGGCGATCTACGTCCCGGCGGACGACCTCACCGACCCGGCGCCGGCGACCTCGTTCGCCCACCTCGACGCCACGACGGTGCTGTCGCGCTCGATCGCCGAGAAGGGCATCTACCCGGCGGTCGACCCCCTCGACTCGACCTCGCGCATGCTCTCGGCCGCGGTCGTCGGCGAGGAGCACTATCAGGTCGCCCGCCAGGTCCAGCAGACCCTGCAGCGCTACAAGGCGCTCCAGGACATCATCGCGATCCTCGGCATGGACGAGCTCTCGGAAGAGGACAAGGTCACGGTCGCGCGCGCCCGCAAGATCGAGCGCTTCCTGTCGCAGCCGTTCTTCGTCGCCGAGGTCTTCACGGGCTCGCCCGGCAAGCTCGTCCCCCTCGAGGACACCATCAAGGGCTTCAAGGGCCTCGTCGAGGGCAAGTACGACCACCTCCCCGAGCCGGCCTTCTACATGGTCGGCACCATTGAGGAGGCGGTCGAGAAGGCCCAGCGCCTCGCGGCGGAAGCGGCCTGACCCACCTCTCCCCGCTTGCGGGAGAGGCCGACTCGCCCGCAAGTCGGCTGTTGCCGACTTGCGTATTATGAGTGCCGAACTCGGGAACACCCGAGTTCGGCGCGAGCGGGTGAGGGGCTGGGTTCCGCGCGAACTCCCCCCGCCCCTCACCCCAGCCCTCTCCCCGCAGGCGGGGAGAGGGGATGACCGGACCGGAGCCCTGACTTAATGGCCACCCTTCGTTTCGAGCTCGTCGCCCCCGAGCGCGTCCTCTACTCGGGCGACGTCGACGCCGTGATGCTGCCCGGCACCGAGGGCGACATGACCGTGCTGCCCGGCCACGCTCCGGTGATGACTGCGCTCAAGACCGGCTTCATCGTCGTCACCGACCATAAGGACCACGGCACCCGCGTCCTCGTCCGCGGCGGCTTCGCCGACGTGAACGCGGCCTCGGTGACCGTGCTTGCCGAGCGCGCCCTCGCCCCCTCCGAGCTTACGCCGGAGAGCATCGATCAGGAGATCCTCCAGGTCGAGATGCAGCGCGACGCGAGCCACGACCAGTCCTTCAAGGACGCCGCCGACGCCACCATCGTGCAGCTCCGCGAAGCCAAGGCCGCGCTGCAGTATTAATCCTCTCCGCGCTTGCGGGGAGAGGGGGCCCGCGTCGATCCCGTCTGCTATAGTCTGCGGCATTCGCGGAGGCGGGGTGTGAGCGAGGGCGAGGCGCTGTCCAGTCCGGACGGGCGGTTCACGTATGCGGTGGCCGGGCGGGCCGGAGCGCCGGTGGTGTTCCTGCACGGCATCGGCGGCTCGGCCTGGGCTTGGGCGCCGCAGCTCGCAGCGCTCGCCGGCGAATATCGCGCCGTCGCCTGGGACATGCCGGGCTACGGCGGCTCGGCGCCGCTCCCTGAGGTCAGCATCGCCATCCTTGCGGAGGCGCTCACCGACTTCCTCGGGCAGCTCGGGCTTGAGCGCCCGGTGCTCGTCGGCCATTCCATCGGCGGCATGATCGTGCAGCAGCTCGTCGCCGAGCGCCCAGACGCCGCCCGCGCCGTCGTCCTCGCGCAGACGAGCCCGGCCTTCGGCAGCCGTGACGGCGAATGGCAGCGCGACTTCGTCGCGGCGCGGCTCGGCCCCCTCGACCGCGGCGCCATCATGGCGTCGCTTGCCGCCGGCATCGTCGGTGATCTCGTCGGCGACGATCCGGACCCTGAAGGACGCGCCCTTGCCCACGCCTGCATGGCGGCGGTGCCGGAGGCGAGCTACCGCGCCATGGTGACGGCCCTTCTCGGCTTCGACCTGCGCGCGGCGCTGCCGCGGATCGCCGTCCCGGCCCTCGTGCTGGCGGGCGGGAAGGACACCAACGCCCCGGCCCCGATGATGCGCCGCATGGCCGAGCGCATCCCGGGCGCGGCTTACGTCTGCCTCGACGGCGCCGGGCACCTCGCGAACCTTGAGCGGCCCGCCGCCTTCAACCGCGCGCTCCTCGCGTTCCTCTCCGAGCACGCCCTATCCCGCGAGAGCGCCCTCCCATGACCGCCCCCGTGACCCGCGCCGCCGCCTCGCCCGATCTTAACGGCCTTCCCCCCGACGCGCCCCTCTTCGACCCCGAGGCGTTCGGCCTGACCCCCGAGGAGGCGGCGCTTGCCGACAAGGCGCGGGCCATGGGCCAAGGAATCTTCGGGCAGCGCGCCGCGGCCTACGACCGCGACGCCACGTTCCCGACCGAGAACTACCGCGACCTCCACGCCGCCGGCTTCCTCGCCATCTGCATCCCGAAGGCGCGGGGCGGGCTCGGAGCCGGCTACCGGGCCTACTCCATCGCGGCTGCCGAGATCGGCCGCTACTGCGGCGCGACCGCGCTCACCTGGAACATGCACGTCTGCTCGACCCTGTGGTCGGGCGCGCTCGCCGACGACCTCGACATGGACGCCGAGACGCGGGCCGGGCACGAGCGCCGGCGCTCGCTCCACTACCGCCGCATCGTCACTGAGGGCGCCATCTACTCGCAGCCCTTCTCGGAAGGGGGCGCGGCCGCCGCGGGCGCCGCAGCCTTCGGCACCGAGGCGCGCCCGGTCGCGGGCGGCTGGCGCGTCTCGGGCAAGAAGATTTTTGCCTCCCTCTCCGGCCACGCCGATTATTACGGCGTGCTCTGCACCGAAGTCGGCGAAGGGCAGAAGGCGTCGCGCCGCGACACCCTCTACCTCGCGATCCCCGCGAACGCCGAGGGCGTCTCGGTCGTCGGCGACTGGGACCCGCTCGGCATGCGCGGCACCGTCTCGCGCACGCTCGTCTTCAAGGACGTGTTCGTGGACGAGGACGCGGCCCTGATGCCGCGCGGCGTGTACTTCCAGGCCGCGACCCGCTGGCCGCACATGTTCCTCACCCTCTCGCCAACCTACATGGGCCTGGCGCAAGCCGCCTACGACTTCACCATCAAATACCTGCGCGGCGAGGCACCGGGCACGCCGCCGGTGAAGCGGCGCATGTACCCGACGAAGCAGATCGCCGTCGCCGAGATGCGGATCAAATTGGAGGCGGCGAAGGCCCTGTGGTTCCAGGCCGTCAGCGAGGCGCGGGCGAACCCGACGAAGGAGCAGGTCCTGCGCGCCTACGCGGCGCAGCACTCCACCATGGAGACCGCGAACGACATCGCCCGCCTCGCCATCCGCACCTGCGGCGGCCAGGCAATGCTCAAGTCCCTGCCGCTGGAGCGCATCTACCGCGACAGCCGTTGCGGCTCCCTCATGCTCCCCTGGACCGCCGAGCTGTGCCTCGACCGCCTCGGCCGCGAGGCGCTTTACGAGCCCGGCGAGACGGACGAGGGATGAACCTCTCGGACCTGATCGACCGCCAGGCATCCTTCACGCCGGACAAACCGGCGCTGCGATTCGAAGGCTGCGTGCTCACCTATTCGGCCTTCGCCGCGCGGGTCGAGGCGGCGGCGCGGGCGCTGAAGGCGGAGCTGAAGGTCGGGCGCGGCGACCGGGTCGCGGTGCTGTCTCAGAACCGGCCGGACTACCTCGTCCTGCTCTACGCCTGCGCCCGCCTTGGGGCGATGCTCGTGCCCCTCAACTGGCGCCTTGCGGTGCCCGAGCAGCTCTTCATCCTGACCGACGCCGCGGCGGGCGCACTCTTTGTGGAGGAGGCCTTCGCGGCGGTGGTCGCGCTCCTCAGCGAGACGCAGCCGAAGACGCGCGTCGTCGGCCTCGACTTCGCGCCGCCGGGCGGGCTCTCGTTCGATCGGCTCCTCGCGGCCGGAACGGGCGACGGCCGCAACCCGCACGCGGACCTCTCGTCGCCGCTGCTCGTCGTCTACACCTCGGGCACGACGGGGCGGCCGAAGGGCGCGGTGCTGCGCCAGGAGGCCCTCTTCTGGAACGGGGTCATGAGCCAGCACATGCACGGACTCAACCCCGACGACCACGTCCTCACCGTCCTGCCCCTGTTCCACGTCGGCGGCCTCAATATCCAGACGACGCCTGCCCTCCACCACGGCGCGACGGTGACGCTCCACCCCCGCTTCGCGCCGGACGCCGCGCTTGCCGCGATTGCGCAAGACCGTCCGACTCTCACGGTGCTCGTGCCCGCCACCATGCAGGCCCTGATAGGACATCCCGCCTTCGCCAAGACGGACCTGTCGAGCCTTAGGGCCCTCACCACCGGCTCGACCATCGTGCCGCAGAACCTGATCGACGCCTTCGAGGCCCGCGGCGTGCCGGTGCTCCAGGTCTACGGCTCGACCGAGACCTGCCCGATCGCGATCTACACCAGCCTCTCCGGCGACCGCTTCCGCCTAGGCTCCACGGGACTACCGGGCCTCGCCTGCGAGGCCAAAATCATGGACGAGAACGGCGCCGAGGCGCCGCCGGGTAAGCCCGGCGAGATCGCCGTCCGAGGCCCGAACGTCTTCTTCGAGTACTGGGGCGACGAGGCCGCCACGCGGGAGGCCCTGCGCGACGGCTGGTATTTTTCCGGCGACATCGGCTCGCGCGACGCCGACGGCTACTTCACCGTCCACGACCGCAAGAAGAACCTCATCATCTCGGGCGGCGAGAACGTCTACGCGGCGGAGGTCGAGCGGGTGCTCCTTTCGCACCCCGGCGTGGCCGACGCCGCCGTCATCGGCCGCCCCGACCCGCAATGGCAGGAGGTCCCTGTCGCCTACGTGGTGCTGCGGCCGGGCGCGGACCCCGATCCCGCCGCCCTCAAGGCGCACGTCCTCGCGCATCTGGCCCGCTTCAAGGTCCCCCGCGACGTGATCTTCGTCGCGGACCTCCCCCGCAACGCTCTCGGCAAGGTCCAGCACTTCCGCCTGAAGGCCGGCGCGGAGCCTGCTAGGTCTGCCGGGATTCGGGATTCTCATTCGAGCTCGGTTTGCGATTCAGGCTCCGGACGGAACGATTCGCCTTGACCGATGCCCAATGGGCGAAGATGGAGCCGGCTTTGTATGGGCACGCCGGCGATCCCGGGCACAGCCCTAACCCGGCATTAACCGTGCTCGGTGCTTAACTTCTCGGACACCGTCGGAGCCGGCTTAAGCGCTTGCAGGCCCTTACTTTCGACAGATTTCCGGGCGAACCAGCAAGCAGCGAAATAAGGCTCCGCTTGTGTTGCAAAGCGGCACGGGCCGGCCTCATAGGGGCAGGCCCCGGGGATGAGGACCAGTCGATGAATCCTGCCGACGCCCTCCCGGCGGTTCAGGCCGCGCATGACATGTCGCTTCTCGGCCTCTTCTGGAGCGCCCACATCGTCGTCAAGCTCGTGATGATCGGGCTCCTCGCCGCCTCGGTCTGGTGCTGGGCCATCATCGTCGACAAGACGCTGCTGTTCTCCCGCACCAAGCGCGCCATGGACCGCTTCGAGGAGATCTTCTGGTCCGGACAGTCCCTGGAGGAGCTGTACCTGAACCTGCAAAGCCGCCCGAACACCGGCCTTGCCGCCGTGTTCGTCGCCGCCATGCGGGAGTGGAAGCGCTCCTTCGAGGGCTCGGGGCGCTCGGTCGCAAGCCTGTCGCAGCGCATCGACAAGGTCCTCGACGTCACGATCCAGCGCGAGGTCGAGCGCCTCGAGGGCAAGCTCATGGTCCTGGCCTCGATCGGCTCGGCCGGCCCCTACATCGGCCTGTTCGGCACGGTGTGGGGCATCATGAACTCGTTCACCTCGATCGCGGCCTCGAAGAACACGAGCCTCGCGGTCGTGGCGCCGGGCATCGCCGAGGCGCTGTTCGCGACCGCGATCGGCCTCTTCGCCGCGATCCCGGCGGTGCTCGCCTACAACAAGCTCCAGTCGCAGGTGACGAAGCTCCAGGGACGGCTCGAAGGCTTCGCCGACGAGTTCTCGGCGATCCTGTCGCGCCAGATCGACGAGCGCATCGCCCACGCCCACGCGGCCTGAAGGAGCTAAGCGATGGCGGTCGCCGGAATGGCGCATGGACACGGCGGCGGGCGCCGGCGGCGGCGGGGCAAGCGCCGGGGCGTCATCAACGAGATCAACATGACGCCGTTCATCGACGTCATGCTGGTCCTCCTCATCATCTTCATGGTCACGGCGCCGCTGATGACCGCGGGTGTGCCCCTCGACCTGCCGAAGGCCTCGGCCGCGCCGCTCAACGTCGACGTGAAGCCCGTGACGCTCTCGATCAAGGCCGACGGCAAGGTCTTCTTGGGGGAAAGCGCCCTCGACGACGGCCAGATCGTGCCGGCCGTGACGGCCGCCGCCAGGCAGGGCTTCGAGGAGCGCATCTTCCTGCGCGGCGACAAAAAGGTGGACTACGGGCGCGTCGCCCAGGTCATGGCGCTCGTGACCGGCGCCGGCTTCAAGCGCGTCGCGCTCGTGACCGAGACGGAGCAGCGCTAGGCTGCGGTGGATAGGACGGTGGGGCTGAAGTTCGACCGAGCGGAACCCGGATTCTGGGTGTCGGGCGCGCTGCACGCGGCGCTTCTCGGCGCGCTCGTGTTCGGCTTCGCGTTCTCCCAGAAGTTCCCCGAGGCCGAGGAGGGCATCCCGGTCGAGGTGCTGACCGACAACCAATTCTCGGAGATCACCCGCGGCGAGACGAACGCCAAGGCGCCGCAGCCCGACCCCAAGCCCCGCACCGACCGAGTCGCGGAGATCCGCGAGGAGCGCGACCCGGGCGAAGCCAAGCGCGACGTGCCGACCCCGCCGACGCGGCCCGCCGAGATGAAGGTCGCCGACGAGGCCGTCGAGGCCGCGGTCCCGCCGGTGCCGCCGGTCCGCGACGCCGTGCCGCCGCCGGAGCCGCCGAAGCGCGA
>DASVVU010000177.1:0-2469 GCA_036386395.1 Beijerinckiaceae bacterium
CGGCGGCACGAAGGCGATGGCGGTGTCGCGCGGCACGAGGATGCGGCCCTGGCCCCACGGCCACAACCCCGCGACGGCGCGCATGAGGGTGCTCTTGCCGGTGCCGGACTCGCCGAGGATCAGGACCTTCTCGCCGGCCTCCACCACCGCGTCGGCGTCGCGGATCAGCACGCGGCCGTCGCGGTCCGCGACGGTGAGATGCTCCAGCACGAGGCGGGGATCGGCGCGCTCCAGGCGCTCGATGCCGCCGACCGCGTCGAGGCTGGCGTCGAGCTCCTCTGCCGCTTCCACGAGGGCCATGACGCGTCGCGCCGAGGCGTACCACATGGCCACGAACTTGTAGCGGTCGACGAGCCAGGCGAAGGCGACCTGGACCTGGAGGAACGCCGCCGCGAGCTGCGTCACGGCGCCCAGCGTCAGCTCGCCCGAGAGGTATTTCGGGGTCGCGAGCAGCAGCGGCACGACGGGAATGAGCGCGCCGGAGGCGTTGGTGATCCAGGTGAGGCGCCCGTGCAGGGCGACGACCGAGAGCCAGCGCCCGACGAGGCGGCCGTAGGAGCGCGCGAGGATGCCGCGCTCGTCGGGCTCGCCGCGGATCAGCGCGATCGACTCGGCGTTCTCGCGAAGCCGCGTGAGCTCGAAGCGGAAGCGCGCCTCGGCCTCGTTCTTGGCCGCGGCGGCGGGCACGAGCGGGCGGCCGATCCAGACGGTCGCGCCCGACATGACGAGGCCGTAGAGCACCGCCGCGGCGGTCATGTAGGCCGGGATCGTCACCCACGTCCCGAAGACCTGAAACGAGATCGCGCCGCCGACCGTCCAGAGGATGCCGATGAAGGCGACGAACGAGAGGAGGGCGTTCAGGAGGTCGATGGCGAAGTCGACCACGGGCTCGGTCGAGAGCCGGCTCTCGTCGGCGATGCGGTACTCCGGGTTCGCGGGCTCGATGCGGGCGAGCGCGAGGCGGTAATAGCGCTGGCGCCCGAGCCACAGGCCGGTGAGGCGGTGGACGAGCCACTCGCGCCAGCGCACCTGCAAGGTCTCGCGGGTGATGACGATGAGGACGCCCATCCCGGCGATCACCACGACGAGGCCGGCGAAGACGAGCACAGCCCAGCCGAGGGTCGCGCCGTCCCGGCGCTCCAGCGCGTCGAAGAACACGCGGTTCCACTGGTTGACCGCGAGGTTGAGGCCGATGTTGGCGATCACCAGCGTCGCGAGCGCGACGGTGAGGAACCACGCCCGGCGCGCCGTCGACCCGCGCCACCAGCCCGCGACGAAGCGCGCGAACTGGCGCGCCACCTGCCGGTCGTAGGTGAGGTCGCGCGGATCGTCCGGCGTGACGACGACGGCCATGTCCCCCCTGGGCCGGTCCTGGATCGGACCGGGCTTGTCATTCAGACCTAAGTATCAGGCGGGACGCAATGAATTTTTGGTGAACGGGTTCTGTCATTCCGGGGCTCGCTCACCGCGGGCCGGGCATGGCGCAGCGCACGCACCCGGCGGTCATCGAATGAGCCTCAAGTTGCACCACGAGGCCATCTGGCGTCGAGTGGTATATTAGCCTACGCTTACGTCATGCGGCGGCTCCGCCCGCCAATTCAAAGACCGGCGCTCGAGCCGGCTCCCATCTCACCCGGAGGAACCCGATGCCCGCACTTTCCCCTATCCTGACGCGCGTCCTTGCTGCCGGCGCCGCCGTGCTTGCGCTCGCGCTCCCCGCCGCCGCCCAGACCAAGCTCAAGTGGGCGCACGTCTACGAGGTCGCCGAGCCCTACCACACCGAGGGCCTGTGGGCGGCAGACGAGATCAAGAAGCGCACCAACGGAAAGTACGAGATCCAGGTCTTCCCGGCGTCCCAGCTCGGCAACGAGAACCAGATCAACGAGGGCCTCGGCCTCGGCACCGTGGACATGATCTACACCGGCGTCGCCTTCGCGGGCTCGATCCACAAGCCGGTCGCGATCACCAACGCGCCCTTCGCGTTGCGCGATTACGAGCACTGGAAGCGCTACCGCGACAGTCCCCTCTTTCGGGCGATCGCGAAGGGTTACGAGGACAAGACGGGACACAAGGTCCTGGCCCTCACCTACTACGGCCAGCGCCACGTCACGGCGAACAAGGCGATCACCCGGCCCGAGGACATGAAGGGCATGAAGCTCAGGGTGCCGCCGGCGCCGCTGTATCTGATGTTCACCAAATCGGTGGGCGCCAATGCGACGCCGATCGCCTTCGCGGAAGTCTACCTTGCCCTGCAGCAGGGCACCGTCGACGGGCAGGAGAACCCGCTTCCCACCATCATGGCGAAGAAGTTCTACGAGGTGCAGAGCCACGTCATGCTGACCGGCCACATCACCGAGTCGCTTCTGACGATCGTCGGCGGGCATGTCTGGCGCAGGCTCTCCGACGCGGAGAAGAAGATCTTCGAGGAGGTGGCCCTCGAAGCCGCGGCGCGGGCGAGCGAAGCCATCC
>DASVVU010000178.1:0-14642 GCA_036386395.1 Beijerinckiaceae bacterium
GCGACCGCCTCGTCCAGGCCGGCAAGCCCAAGATGGTCGCCCTCATCGCCGTCGCTCGAAAACTCCTCACCATCCTCAATGCCATCATCCGCGACAGCAAACCATGGCAACCCGCTTGACCGACAACACAGTCGCTCACCCCTGCCCCTCTCCCATCCGGGAGAGGGGATTCGCGTCCTACACCCCTCCCCTTCGCGCCGCCCGCCACAGCAGCCACTGCCTGCGCCATTGCGGTAAGTCCACCACCGTTTGGAACGGGTCGTAGTCGCGGCGCTCCATGCGGGCGAGGTACGGCTCGACGAGGGCGGCCGGCAGGAAGGCCGACGCGACGGCGGACGGGATAGTGGCGCGGAGCGCGCGGGCGCGGCGCAAGTGGTCGCGAGTAAGCGCGCGGAGTTCCGCGAGGGCCGCGAGGAGGCCGGGGATCGACCGGCCGGCGACGATGTCGTCGCGGGCGACGCCGTGTCGTTCGAAGACCTGCATCGGCAGGAACACCTGCCCCCGTCTCGCGTGCCAGGGGAAGGCGCGCAGGAGCCCGGCGGCCGCGTAGGCGACGCCGGCGTGGCCGGCGGCGTCCGCTGCGCCGGGATCGGCGCCGTCGTTGAGGATCAGGCTCGCGAGGCGGATGAGGGCCGAGGAGGTCTCGCCGGCGTAGCCCTCGAGCTGGTCGACCGTCGGCATCGGGTCGTCGTAGAGGTCGAAGGCGCGGGCCTCGACGAGGGCGACGAGGGCGGCGCGGGGCAGGCGGAAGCGCACGATGGTGTCGTCGAGGGCCGCGGCGACCGGGTTGCGGCGCACGTCGCCCCGCGCCTTGCCTTCGAGCGCGTCGCGCCACCACTGCAGGCGGATCTCCCCGAGCGCCGGGTCCGAGACGCTGTCGCGCACGCGCGCGACCTCGTGGCTGAAGGCGTAGAGGGCGAAGAGGAATGGCCGCTTGTCGGCGGGCGCGAACAGGGACGCGAAGAAGCGGTCGGGGTCCGCGGCGCGCACGAGGGCTTCGCAGTGGGCGAAGGGCCAGGCGGGGTCGGCGGGCGACGGTTCGGAAGCGCTCAAGCGACGGCCACCAGGGCCGCCGCGACCTTGCGGTTCTCGGCGGCCAGCACGTTGTAGGTGCGGGCGGCGGCCCCGGTCTGCATGGAGTCGACGCCGATGCCGGCCTCGCGGAAGAGGCGGCGGAGCGTCTCGGGGAGCGGCGCCGGGTCGGAACCGGTGCCGATCAGGAGCACGTCGATGTCGATGGCCTCCGCCAGCAAGGGCGCGAAGGCCGCCTCAGAAAAATCCGCGGCCGAGCGTACGTCCCAGGCCCTGACGCCGGAGGGCAGCGCCAGGATCGAGCCGCGGTGCGACATGTCGGCGAAGCGGAAGCCGCCGGCGCCGTAGGCGTCGATGAGGTGCCGGCCGGGAACGAAGCCGTCGTAGCGGCGGCCGGCCATGGGCCTGCCCTCCCCTACTCCGCCGGCTGCGGCACCCGCGCGTCGCGGACCGGCGCCTCGGCCCGCCCGATCGCGCCGATGTAGATCAGCACCGGCGAGGAGATGAAGATCGCCGAGTAGGTGCAGACCACGACCCCGAACAGCATCACGAGGGCGAAGCCCTCGATCGCCGAGCCGCCGAACAACACGAGGGCAAGGAGCGACAGGAACGCCGTCGTCGCGGTCATGACCGTGCGCGACATGGTCGAGTTGATCGAGAGGTCGAGGAGTTCCTGGGCCGGCATGGCCTTGTAGCGGCGCAGGAGCTCGCGGGTGCGGTCGAAGACCACGACGGTCTCGTTCAGCGAGTAGCCGACGATGGTCAGGATCGCGGCGATCGAGGTCATGTTGAACTCGATCCGCGTCACGACGAAGAAGCCGAGGGTCAGCACGATGTCGTGCAGCGTGCCGACGATCGCCCCCATGGCGAGCTCGCGCTCGAAGCGGAACCAGAGGTAGAGCAGCACCGCCAAGACCGAGAGGATGACGCCGATGGTGCCGGACTGCACGAGCTCGCCCGAGACGCGCGGGCCGACGGTCTCGACCCGGCGGAACTCGTAGTCCTTCTCGAAGGCGTCGCGGGCACGCTGTACGACGGCGCTCTGGGCCGCCTCGCCGCCGGCCTGGAGCGGGAAGCGCAGCGACAGGCCGCCCTGGTTGCCGAACTCCTGCACCTCGGCCTCGCCGA
Organism: Beijerinckiaceae bacterium; assembly: GCA_036386395.1. Lineage (GTDB taxonomy): Bacteria > Pseudomonadota > Alphaproteobacteria > Rhizobiales > Beijerinckiaceae > JAJKJG01. The sequence continues at coordinate 2,161 of DASVVU010000178.1, forward strand.
AGTGGAACGAGTTCGCCGTCGTGCGCACGGCGTGCACGTCCGCGTTGCCGGAGCGCGCCTGCAGCTCGATGAGCGTGCCGCCCTTGAAGTCGATGCCGAAGTTGAGGCCGACCGTCAGGAACAGGACGACGGTGAGGAGCGAGAGCGCGGCCGAGAACGGGAAGCTCACGCGCCGGAAGCGCATGAAGCTGAACCGGGTGTCGTCGGGCCAGATGCGAAGGAGGCGCACGTCTAAGAACTCCGGGTCAGAACGGCAGCGCCTTCGGCCGCGCGTAGTGATACCACAGCGCGATCATCATGCGCGTGAGGGTCACGGCCGTGATGACGGTCGTCAGGATGCCGAGGATGAAGACGACGGCGAAGCCGCGCACCGGGCCCGATCCCAGGAAGAACAGGATGACGGCGGCGATCGCCATGGTCGAGTTCGAGTCGATGATCGTCGCGAAGGCCCGGTCGAAGCCCGCCTGGATGGCGGAGACGATCGAACGCCCGGCGTGCACCTCTTCGCGGATGCGCTCGTAGATCAGCACGTTCGAGTCGACCGCGGTGCCGATGGTGAGCACGATGCCGGCAATGCCGGGCAGCGTCAGCGTCGCTTCGAGGATCGACATGAGGCCGAAGATCAGGCCGACATGGACGAGGAGGGCGATGTTGGCGAAGAAGCCGAACAGGCCGTAGGTCGCGAACATGAAGATCACGACGAAGACGGTCGCGACGTAGGTCGCGTACTTGCCGGCCTCGATCGAGTCCTTGCCGAGGCCCGGCCCGACGGTGCGCTCCTCGACGATGGTCAGGGTCGCAGGCAATGCGCCGGCGCGCAGCAGCACCGCCAGGTCGTTCGCCTGCTGGACGGTGAAGCGGCCCGAGATCTGGCCCGAGCCGCCGGTGATCGGCGACAGGATTCGCGGTGCGGAGATCACCTTGTTGTCGAGCACGATGGCGAGGAGCCGCCCGACGTTTTCGGACGTTGTCCGGCCGAAAGCCTGGGCGCCTTGGATGTTGAACTTGAAGTTGACGATCGGCTCGCCGGTGCGCTGGTCGAAGCCCGGCTGGGCGTCGGTGAGGTCGGCGCCCTTCACGATGACCCGCCGCTCGATCGGCATGGTCTGGCCGGGGTTCTCCTGCGACGGCAACTGGTCGACCTCGGTCGCGCCGGGCTCGGCCACCATGCGGAACTCGAGCGCTGCGGTCTGCTTGAGGATTTCCTTGAGACGCTGAGGGTCCTGCAGGCCTGGCACCTGGACCAGGATGCGGTCCGCCCCCTGGCGTTGGATGTTGGGCTCAGTTGTGCCGAGCGCGTCGACGCGCCGGCGCAGGACCTCGATCGCCTGGTCGACGGCCCGGCGCACCCGGTCGTTGATGCCGGCCTCGGTGAGGGTGAATTGGACGAGCCCGTCCGGGCTCTCGGTCACGTCGACGTTGCGCTGGCCGGTCTGGCCGAGGATGGCGTTCGAGATCGGCTGCGACAGCTCGCGCAGCTTCGGCAGGATGCGGGCGCGCTCGTTCGCGTCCGGGATGCGGATCTGGACGCCGCGCTGGGTCGTCTGGATGCCGCCCTCGACCCGGCCGCCCGTCTCGCGCAGGACGCGGCGCACGTCGTCGCGGAGCTGGTTCACGAGCCCGGTGCGGCCCCGGATGAGGTCGTTCACGTCGACCTCGAGGAGGACGTGCGAGCCGCCCTGGAGGTCGAGGCCGAGCACGATGCCGCGGGTCGGAATCATCCAGCCCGGCACCCAGGACGGGGCAGATTTGGCGAAGGCCTGCCGCTGCTCGGGCGAGAAGAAGCTCGGCACGGCAAGCATCAGGCCGATCAGGATGGCGCCGATGGTGGCGACGATCTTCGTCGTCGAGAAACGCAGCATGGATGGCTCAACCTCAAGGCCCGACCCGAGCCATCAGATGGGGCTTGGGCCCGCCGTTTGTCACCGTGGCCGGTCGCCGCGTCCGCTCGGGAACGTTCCCGTTCAGGACTTGACCGGCTCGCCCTTGGTCCGCACCTCGGAGATCATCCCGCGCACGAGCTTGACCCTGACCCCGTCGGCGATCTCGACCTCGAGCTCCGGGTCGTCCGTCGCCTTCGTGACCTTGCCGACGATGCCGCCCGAGGTCACGACCGTGTCGCCGCGGCGCACGTTCCTGACCAGCTCCTGGTGCTCCTTCACCCGCCGCTGCTGCGGCCGGATGATGAGGAAGTACATGATGACGAAGATGAGCAGGAACGGGACGAGCTGGAGGATGATGTCCCCGCTCCCGCCGCCACCGAGCCCTTGCGCGAATGCGGGCGTGATCAAGCTTGTGGCTCCATGCGAGAGCGGCGCGCCCGCTCGATCGAGCCGGGCGTGCGCCATGAGGTCCGAGATGGCGCGGAACTATAGCATGGGGCGTGCGAAATCAATTCGGGGCCATGGCGGCCGGCCGGAGTTCAAGCATCGCGTGAAACCGCGAGCGCAAGCGCTTGGTGCGCAACGCGCTCAGGGCCAGAACGACTTGTCCTTGGGACGGCGGCCGAAATAGGGGTCGAAGGGCTCGACGGCAGGTCTGTCGTCGCGCCCTTCGCCCGAGATGATGTCCCAGTCGTAGTCGGTCTTCTCTTTCGGATCGTCGGCCGCTTTGGCGCGGTCTTCGAGATCGTCCATTGAGGACCCCCATGCCACGGCGCGATTCTTAGCACCGGGCGAGACCGGAGGGCGTCACCCGAATGCCACAGGGGCAGGGTTCGTTAACCATGCGGCGCGGCGCGCGGCGAGCTGCGCGCCCTCACTCCTCCGGCGCCTCGACGATCGGGTCGTAGCGGGCGGCGTCGAAGCCCAAGAGGTTGAAGCTCTGCTCCATGTGCGGCGGCAGCGGCGCCGACACGTCGATCGGCTGCCCGGTGCGCGGGTGCGGAATGACGATGCGGCGGGCGAGGAGGTGGAGCCGGTTCTGGAGGCCGCCCGGCAGCTCCCAGTTCTCGACGTTGAAGTACTTCGGGTCGCCGACGATCGGGTGGCCGATGTGGGCCGCGTGCGCCCGGAGCTGGTGGGTGCGGCCGGTGACGGGCTTCATCGACAGCCAGGCGAGCTTCTGCGCCGCGGTCTCGACCACGGCGTAGTAGGTGAGCGCGTGGCTCGCGCCCTCGTCGCCGTGCTTTGCCACGCGCATGATCGAGTCGTGCTCGACCTCCTCCTTGGCGAGATAGGTCGAGATGCGGCCCTGCCGCACCCGCGGCACCCCGGCGACGACCGCCCAGTAGATCTTGCGGGCCGAGCGGGACCGGAAGGTTTTTCCCAGGGTCGCGGCGGCGAAGCGCGTCTTCGCCACGATGAGGCAGCCGGCCGTGTCCTTGTCGAGGCGGTGGACGAGGCGCGGCTTCTGCCCCTCCGCGTCGCGCAGGGCCTCGAGGAGGCCGTCCACGTGCCGCTTCGTGCCGGGCCCGCCCTGCACGGCGAGGCCGGCCGGCTTGTTGAGGATGAGGACGTCCTTGTCCTCGTAGAGGGTGATGGATTGAAGGAACGCACGCTCGTCCTTGTCGCGGGCGGCGCTGCGGGCCGCAGCCTTCTGCGGCTCGAGCCTGAGCGGCGGGATACGGACCTTCTGCCCGGCATCGAGCCGCTCCTGCGGCTTCGCCCGCTTGCCGTCGACCCTGAGCTCGCCTTTGCGGACGATGCGCTGGATGTGGGTGAAGGCGAGCTGCGGGAAACGCGCCACGAGGAAGCGGTCGACCCGCATCCCGGCCTCGTCGGGATCGACGGTCAGGGTCTGCACCCCGGTCGCGAGCACCTCCTGGGTCTGCGCCTTCACCTCGCGGCGGGTGGGCTGGGGGGCGGCTTTGGCGGCTGTCTTCGGAGCATCTTTCCCCCTCTCCCGCGCTTCGGGGCCCCTCTCCCGCTTGCGGGAGAGGGCTGGGGTGAGGGCCTCTCCGGAAGCTCGGTGCGTGGGCTTACCCTCACCCGGTCGGCGGAGCTTGTCCTCGGGCTTGCCGGAGGCAAGACCCGGGGGCCGACGCGGCCTCTCCCGCGAGCGGGAGAGGCGATCGCCCGCGCGGCCTCCCCTTCCCTTCATGACAAGCTCCTCACGAGGGCGAGCCCGAGAATCAGCCCCGCGATGGAGAGAACGACCGAGGCCGCCACATAGCCCAAGGCGGCGAGCATGGCGCCGCGCTCCCACAGGAGCACCGCGTCGAGAGAGAAGGCCGAGAAGGTCGTGAAGCCGCCGAGGACGCCGGTCGCAAGGAACAGCCGCGCCCCTTGCGACCACCCGGCCCCGGCTTTGAAGGCAAGCCAAGCCGCCAAGAGCCCCATGGCGAAGGAGCCGGCGACGTTGACGGCGAGCGTCCCCCACGGGAACGCCGTCCCGCAGACCCGCGCGCAGGCGACGTTGACGCCGTGCCGCAGCGCCCCGCCGATGCCGGCGCCGAAGAAGACCAGGAGGGTGGATTGCATGCCCCCGTCTACCTCTCCCGGACGGGAGAGGTCGAGTCGGCCCCCCGGGGCTTACCTTCGGCAAGCCCGAGGACAAGCTCCGCCGACCGGGTGAGAGAGCGACGGTTGAGGCGGAGCCACTTCAGAGGGGTGGATGCCCTCAAAAACCCACTGGCGCGGCGGCTTGCGGCGAGTCTAGGCTGGCGTATTGGCCTGCCACTTCAAGGGGAGCACGATGGCGGACGGCGACAACGACCGGAGCATCTTCGACACGCTGTCGGGCGCCCTCGACTCTCCGGACTCGACGCCGGAGACCACGTCGGAAGCATCTACGAACATCGGATCGGACGGCGACAGCGTCACCGAGGTGACCGAGAAGGGCTGGCTCGAGCGCCTGATGGACGCGGTGGTCGGCGTGCTGATCGGCCTCGTCCTCGTGGTCGCGACCTGCGCCGGCCTGTTCTGGAACGAGGGCCGGGCGGTCACGACCGCTCGCTCGCTCGCCGAGGGGGCCGGCCTCGTGGTCGACGCGGACGCGTCCCGTGTCGATCCCGCGAACGAGGGCAAGCTCGTCCACGTGGAGGGCGACCTCAAGACCGGGGCGCCTCTCGTCGACCCCGACTTCCTGGTGCGGGCGCAGGGCGCGCGGCTCGTGCGCACGGTCGAGATGTACCAGTGGAAGGAGGACAAGCGCACCGAGACGCGCAAGAAGCTCGGCGGCGGCGAGGAGACGGTCACGACCTACTCCTACAGCCGCGTCTGGTCCGACCGGCGCAACGATTCGTCGAGCTTCCACAACCGCAGCGGCCACGAGAACCCGCAGATGCGCTACGGGACGTTCGAGACCGAGGCCCGAGACGCGACGCTCGGCGCCTGGCGGCCGGGGCCGGCGGCCCTCCACCGCCTGCCGGCCCGGGAGGAGCTTCGCGTCGACGCCGCCGCGGCCGAGGCCGCAAAGGCGCGGCTCGGAAGCGCGCCGGTCCACGCCGACGCCGGCCGGCTCTACCTCGGAGCGGACCCGGGGAGCCCGCGCATCGGCGACCTGCGCATCAGATACCACGTCGCGCCGCAGGGCCCCGCGAGCTTCATCGGCCGCCAAGTGGGGGCGGACCTCGGGGAGTACCAGACCAAGGCCGGCGACCGGCTGCTCATGGCCTCGCCCGGCCTCGTGCCGGCGGCCACGATGTTCAAGCAAGCCGAGGACGAGAACCGGATCATCACCTGGCTCCTGCGGGCGGTGTTCGCGATCTTCCTGTGGTGCGGCTGGTACCTGATCATCCGCCCGATTGCGGTCGTCGGCGACCTCGTGCCGATCATCGGCTCGATCCTCGACGCGGGCGCCGGCATCGCCGCCTTCCTCCTCACCGTCGTGATCGCCCCCCTCATGATCGCCATCGCCTGGCTGTGGTACCGCCCGGCGGTCTCGATCACGCTCGTGGTTGGAGGCGCGGCGGTGGCGCTCGGGGTGCGGTATCTCGCCCGGGGCCGGGCCGCGGCCCGACCCACAACACCGGTACCATCGGCGCCGGCCGCGCCGGCGTGAGAGCGACTTCGTGAGACTAGGAGCAATTTTGGAGGGAACAGTGACCCTGGCAATGGGGCTCCCGCCCTTAGCAGCTACCCAGCGATCTTGGTCAGCAGCCAGACGATAACTCCGCCGGCGATCGTTGCAATAGCGCCCGTCAAAGCTTGGTGTTCCTCGATCCATTTCAATATCCCGCGCCGTGTCGGCGCAGGTGACCGTGCATACACGGCCTGCCGGTCCTCCGCCCCTTCATGGCGAGCTTCCTCAAGAATTTGATTGAGCTCTTCGACCGGCAGCTCCCCTAGCTCGCGACGATCGCCGGAGATGGTCCGATAGAAGTCGTACAGCTGATTGGCCAAGTGCGCGTTCAGCAGTTCCTCTATCGCGGAAACGTCGATCTTCCCCTTCTTCAGCTCCCGATCAGCAGCCTCTAAGGCTGCATAGTAGGGCTGTTTGTTGCGCGAGATTTGCTCAGGGATCGTCAGGTCACCTGGCAATTCCTTGCCCGAATTGGCGCAGAGCACGAGGTACGACACGATCCGAGCTGTGCGGCCATTTCCGTCGGAGAAGGGATGGATCCAATTGATGCGCCAAAGCACATAGGCCGCGAGGTGCACCGGGGTCTTGTCCTCCCAGTGCTGGTTAACGTACTCGCAGAGGTCCTCGACAAGGCCTTGAACCTCGTCTGCCGGAGGCGGCGCATGTCGGCTGCCCCGAATCTTGATCTTCGCTGGCCGATAGATGCCTGCGTACTCACTCAGGCGATCCATGAGCACGCGGGGTGCAGCGCGGAGATATCTGACGGCCTGAGGCGGCGGCTCGGAGTGCGGAGCCACTTCCGCAGCTCCACAGTCGCGGCATCAAATTGTCGGAGGGTGTTTTCAGCCTCGACCCGGGCACGTTCGTCCGGGTCTTTGATCAATTCCGGCTCGTCTGCCTCGCTAGACCGATCGATCATCGGACTGCGCCGAATAGTCCGGCCTAACTTTGTCCGCGATCTCTTTGACCAACTCCTGCGTGATCCGGTCGTTCTCGATTCGAGCGGAGCCGTAGGCAAAGCTGCGGCGTTGTCGCTCGCGATCCTCAGGCGTCATCTCGACCTTTGAAGCGAGGGCGATCAGTCTGCGCAGGCTCTCGTTCATGGTCCGACCTCTCTCCGATTCTCATGTCGAGTCTTGACGGCAATTTTCCTGGATCAGTTAACGCGAAGCAAGCAGGATTGGTCCAGTTTGGCACGGTCCAGCACAGGTGATGCTTTTGAGAACGGACTTTAAGTTGGAATGCTGGTTAGCTGACTTGGAACCGATTTGGGAGAGATGCCGTGGGTTGCAAATCTCGGTTTTGAGAAGATGGCGCGGGCGACGGGGCTCGAACCCGCGACCTCCGGCGTGACAGGCCGGCACTCTAACCGACTGAGCTACGCCCGCGCGATGACGTCGCCGGCGAGCGGCGATGCCGGGGACTTAAGAGCCGGCCCCGGGAGTGTCAAGCAGAGCAGAGGCGGCTGAGGGGCTTCGCCTCAAGACGTCGGCCTCTCGTCGTCCCATCGCGCGGTGGCGCGAACGGCGAGCGGCCAGGCGAGGATCAGGACGGCGAAGAACATCGACAGGAACACGATGAGGCTCGCCGCCGGCCAGCGGTCTTCCACGAAGAGGCCGACGCGCCAGGCGGCGAGGTTGCCGATGGCGACGAACAGGACGTAGGCGCCCATCAGCACGAGGCCGCTGTTCATGGTCCGCTCCCGCTCACCCGGCCGTAATCGCCCGGAGCAGGACCCGCGGCTTCCCCAGGGTCAAGCGATCACTAAGGCCAAGGCGAAGCTTGCTGCGCCATGCTGACGCGGGCCTAGGGTGGATGGTGCCGCCTTCGAGAGGCGACGCAACATGATCGCCGGAAGCACGACAAAAGGGCGAAACAATTCGCCGCTAGGGGAAGGCTCCCGCCGCATGCTGGCGGGCTCGAACGCGGGAGAACCCCGTCATGGTCCGGATCGCCCTCGCCCTCCTCTCCCTTCTGACGCCGGTCGCGATTGCGGCGGCCGCTCCGGCCTCCATCGTCTTCGACGGCGAGGAGCTCGTGCGCAAGCACGAGCAGGCGAACGCCAAGGCCGGGATCGTCGAGTTCGTGCCCGCCGGCGAGTCGCTCGACGGCTGGACGCAGCTCGTAGGCTTCCACGCGTTCTTCGACAATCCGGGGAGCCCGAAGCAGGCGGGAGAGACCCTCACGCGCCTCACCGAGAAACGCTACCCGGGCTCGATGTCGCGGCTGCGGACCAAGGGCGACGAGGCGCTCGTGGACTTCGTCCTCAAGGTGCCGAACGGCGACGTGGTCGAGTGCAACGTCTTCAAGTACGGGCGGGGCCCAGGCGGACGCGGGATCGTCGCCTTCCAGTACGCGCGCCGCTTCCGCGGCTTCGACCCTCAGGACGCGCGGGTGCTGTGCGGCCGGTGGATGGCCGAGACGGCGCGGTTCGACCTGAGCCTCGTCCGTGCGGCGTTCAAGGGCCCGGCCGCGGCGGCCTCGGCTAAGGTCTCGACGGCGGTGGAAAAGGCGCCGGCGGAAAAGGCGGCCAAGCCTTGAGCGGCTTCAGGCCGGCCCCGGCCTGAACTCGCCGCCCTCACGCTTACCGCGGGCGCCGCGCCGGGCGCGGGCCGACGGAGGCCAGGCGGAACTGGCTGATCTCGGCGGGGCTCAAGAGGCGGGCGGACTCGTGCGGCACGCTCTGGGCGAGGCTCATCAGGGCCGGGTCCACGCCCATGTCGCGGGCGTAGCGGTGCAGGAGGCCGAGCACCGACCCGTCGTCCACCTGCGGGTCGATGGTGCCGCTCCCCAGGATGTCGCGGGTGAGCCCGCCCGCGCGCTTCGCGGCATGGACGGCGACGCGGCTGCCCGACGGCACCAGGCGCTCCTGGCCGCCCATCAGCACGAGCACGCAGGCGGAGGCGCAGACCCCCGTCCCGAGCCGGACCTGGTTGCCAGGCCCTCGCCCGACCCGCGCCACCACGGTGCGCAGGCCGAGCTTTCTCAGGCCGTAGCCGAGCCTAAGCGCCCCGGCGAGGTTGCCGCCAGGCGAGTGGAGGAGGAGCGTCGACGGCACCGAGCCCGTAGCGGCGCCGGCCCGGGCCGCGAAGGCGGCGAGCCTCTGGGGCTCGTCGACCTGCACCGTGCCCTCCGCCACGATGGCCTGCGGGCAACGCTCGACACAGCGGCCGTCGTCGAAGCGAGCCATGCGGTACGTCATGGCCGAGGCGCTGCCGCTGAGCGCCACGAGCGAGAGGGTCAGGGCAAGGAGGAGACGCATGGGGAGCTCTGGAAAGGGCTTGCGGACGTGGTGGGCGGTGACGGGATCGAACCGCCGACCCTCTCGGTGTAAACGAGATGCTCTACCGGCTGAGCTAACCGCCCCTGCCCTTCCACTTAAAAAGCTCGCCGCCGCGATGCAAGCGAAGTGGCGCCGCTACGAAAAACCCCCGGACCGAGGTCCGGGGGTGACGATGTGGAGCTTGGCCGCCCTCAGTGCGCTACGAGTCCCGTCCCGTCCTCCTCGGCGGCGGCGGGCGCCGGGGCCGGCTTGTCGGCAGGCCAGGTCTCGTCCCAGGTGATGGGCACGGGCTGACGCACGAGGGCGTGCTCCAGGACCTGGTCCATGCGCGAGACCGGCACGACCTCCATGGCGTTCTTCACGGACACCGGGATGTCGACGAGGTCCTTGGCGTTCTCCTCCGGGATCAGCACCTTCTTGATGCCGCCGCGGAGCGCCGCGAGGAGCTTCTCCTTGAGGCCGCCGATCGGCAGGATGCGGCCGCGGAGCGTCTCCTCGCCGGTCATGGCGATGTCGCGGCGCACCGGGATGCCGGTCATGACCGAGACGATCGCGGTCGCCATGGCGATGCCGGCCGACGGCCCGTCCTTCGGGGTCGCCCCCTCGGGCACGTGGACGTGGATGTCGCGGCGCTCGAACAGCGGCGGCTCGACCCCGAAGTCGATCGCCCGCGAGCGGACGTAGGACGCCGCCGCCGAGATCGACTCCTTCATGACGTCGCGCAGGTTGCCCGTGACCGTCATCTTGCCCTTGCCGGGCATGAGCACGCCCTCGATCGTCAGGAGCTCGCCGCCGACCTCGGTCCAGGCGAGGCCCGTGACGACGCCGGTCTGGTCCGCGTCCTCGACCTCGCCGTAGCGGAACTTCGGCACGCCGAGGAAGTCCGAGAGGTTCTCGGGCGTGACCGTCACCGACTTCGACTTCGCGATCAGGATCTCCTTCACGGCCTTGCGGATGAGGTTCGAGAGCTCGCGCTCGAGGTTGCGCACGCCCGCCTCGCGGGTGTAGCGGCGGACCAGCGTGAGCAGGCCCTCGTCCGAGATCGACCACTCATCGGCGTTGAGCCCGTGCTTCTTGATCGCGTTCGGGATCAGGTGCTTGCGGGCGATCTCGACCTTCTCGTCCTCGGTGTAGCCGGCGATGCGGATCACCTCCATCCGGTCCAAGAGGGCCGGCGGGATGTTCAGCGTGTTCGCCGTCGTGATGAACATCACGTTCGAGAGGTCGTAGTCGACCTCGAGGTAGTGGTCGTTGAACGTGTGGTTCTGCTCCGGGTCGAGCACCTCGAGGAGCGCCGCGGAGGGGTCGCCGCGGAAGTCCATGCCCATCTTGTCGATCTCGTCGAGGAGGATGAGCGGGTTCGAGGTCTTGGCCTTGCGCATCGACTGGACGATCTTGCCCGGCATCGAGCCGATGTAGGTCCGCCGGTGGCCGCGGATCTCGGCCTCGTCGCGCACGCCGCCGAGCGACATGCGCACGAACTCGCGCCCGGTCGCGCGGGCGATCGACTTGCCGAGCGAGGTCTTGCCGACGCCGGGCGGGCCGACGAGGCACAGGATGGGGCCGTGGAGCTTGTTCGTCCGCTGCTGGACGGCAAGGTACTCGACGATCCGCTCCTTGACCTTCTCCAGGCCGAAGTGGTCGTCGTCGAGGATGGTCTGGGCGCCGACGAGGTCCTTCTTGATCTTCGAGCGCTTGCCCCACGGGATGCCGAGGAGCCAGTCGAGGTAGTTGCGCACGACCGTCGCCTCGGCGGACATCGGCGACATCTGGCGCAGCTTCTTCAGCTCGCCGATGGCCTTGTCGCGGGCTTCCTTGGTGAGCTTCGTCTTCTCGATCTTGTCCTCGAGCTCGGCGAGCTCGTCGCGGCCTTCCTCGTCGCCGAGCTCCTTCTGGATCGCCTTCATCTGCTCGTTGAGGTAGTACTCGCGCTGGGTCTTCTCCATCTGGCGCTTGACGCGCGAGCGGATGCGCTTCTCGACCTGGAGGACCGAGATCTCGCTCTCCATGAGGCCGAGCACCTTCTCGAGGCGGGCGCCTACGGTCGGCAGCTCGAGGATGTTCTGCTTGTCGGCGATCTTGACCGCGAGGTGCGAGGCGACCGTGTCGGCGAGCTTCGACGGCTCCTCGATCTGGGTGACCGCGGACACGACCTCGGGCGAGATCTTCTTGTTGAGCTTCACGTAGTTCTCGAACTCGGAGATGACCGAGCGGGCGAGCGCCTGCGCCTCAACCTGGTCGCCGAGGCTATCCGGATAGGCCTCGCCCTCCGCCTCGTAGTAGTCGTCGGTGCGGCTGTAGCCCTTGATCTTGGCGCGGCTCGCGCCCTCGACCAGCACCTTGACGGTACCGTCGGGCAGCTTGAGGAGCTGGAGCACGTTCGCAAGCGTGCCGACCCCGTAGATCGCGCTCGGCGCCGGGTCGTCGTCGGTCGCGTTGATCTGGGTGGCGAGGAGGATGTGGCGGTCGGCCTTCACTACCTCTTCGAGCGCGCGGATCGACTTCTCGCGGCCGACGAAGAGCGGCACGATCATGTGCGGGAAGACGACGATGTCGCGCAGCGGAAGGACGGCGTAGGTTCCGGTGGAACCGGGCACGACGGGCTGGCGGGTCTTCGAAGTTGACATTTGTTCCTGGTCCTTTCGAAACGCCCGCGACGCCTCTGCCATGAGCTCGTCACGGACGGACAACCGCGTTCTTCAGGCTTTGTTCGACGCTGACGCGGTGCGGGGACCTGGACCTCTCGATGAGCGACTGGTTTCCCCGCGGGACTTAACGTGGTTGATGCGGTTCCGGCTTTCAAGCGCGCGTTTGTCGCGCTCAACAGCCGAAAAAGCGGCCGAATGCCGGCGTTTTAAGCGCTGGCAGCCTCGGCGGCGCGGTCCGAATGGATGAACAGCGGCCGCGCCTTGCCGTCCACGACCTCCGGCCCGATCACCACCTGCTCGACCGAATCGAGGCCGGGCAGGTCGTACATGGTCTCGAGCAGGATCCCCTCCATGATCGAGCGCAAGCCCCGGGCGCCGGTCTTCCGCTCGATCGCCTTGCGGGCGATGAGCGAGAGCGCCTCGTCCTGGAAGGTGTGATCGACGCTCTCCATCTCGAACAGGCGCTGGTACTGCTTGACGAGGGCGTTCTTGGGCTCCTGGAGGATGCGCTTCAGCGCGACCTCGTCGAGGTCCTCGAGGGTCGCGATCACCGGCAGGCGGCCGACGAACTCGGGGATGAGCCCGAA
>DASVVU010000179.1:0-8619 GCA_036386395.1 Beijerinckiaceae bacterium
ACGACAACGAAACCCCCACCCCACGGGCTCGCTTGCCTACGCGGCATGGGTCTGCGCCCGCCTCGGCGGATGGACCGGCTACTACGGCAAGCCAGGACCCGTCGTCATGCTCCACGGCTGGCTCGCCTTCCAAGCCGCCAAGCGCGGCGCTGCCCTCCTCGCCGCTCAGATCAATGTGTGAATCTGCTAGCCCGAATGGGAGAGGTTAAAAGCCCGCGTGGGTGCGGGCGACGCCGTCGATCTCGAAGCGCGAGATGCCGAGGTCGTCGAGCTCGCGGTCGGTGAGCCCGGAGAGCTCGCGCACCGTCTCGCGGTAGCTCATCCAGGCGCGGACCTTCGCGAGGATCCAGGATACGAACATGGGATAACTCCTTTTCTTGCAGCGCCGTTTGGGGCATCGGGGATACGCAGCACTTAGTTGTTGCAATGCAGCATATATGTGCGGCAGCGCACGCCAGAGAGAGGAAAGCGTGGCCGGCAGGGCTGCGTCTGATGCATGACAAAGTAGGAAATTCTTAAATCATCCCTGCGCTGCCCGCTCAGGTAGCATGGCTCTAGTCGGCCTTCACCCTCCAGCGTCCGCACGGGACGGTGATCCGCTTGACGCTTCCCTGGACGACCCTGCGCTTGTGGCAGGCCGCGGCGTCGACCAGGGTCGCCGTCGCGACGGCGCCCGGAAAGAAGTGGGCCTGGGCTTCCCGCTCCACGGCGATGCAAGCGGCCGCGGCCAACGCGATTGCCAGCACAAGCTTCATTCCAGTCTCCTCATCCCCGCAACCCGGCCGCAACTTCGTTCCGGGCCACGGTTGCGCTACAAGCCCTCACCCGCAGGAGCGATTCATGGCCGACCTCGTCCTCTACCACGCCTCCCCGTCCCGCTCGTCCGTCGCGCTGTGGATGCTGGAGGAGATCCGCGAGCCTTACGACATCCACCTCCTCAGCCTGAAGAAGGGCGAGAACCGGGAGCCGGCCTATCTCGCCGTCAACCCCATGGGCAAGGTGCCGGCGCTCCGGCACGGCGAGGCCGTCGTCACCGAGGTCGCGGCGGTCTGCCTCTACCTCGCCGACGCCTTCCCGCACGCTGGCCTCACCGTCCCGATCGGCGATCCGCGCCGTGGGACGTTCCTGAAGTGGCTGTTCTTCGGGCCGGGGGCGCTCGAGCCCGCGATCCTCGACCGAGCCTTCAAGCGCGCCGAAGAGGCGCCCCGCGCGGCGCTGCCGTTCGGCGACTTCGATACCACCATGGATACGGTCGCCAAGGCGGTCACGCCCGGCCCGTGGCTCCTGGGCGAAAAGTTCACCGCCGCCGACGTGGTGATCGGGGCGAACCTGCGCTGGGCGACCCACTTCAAGCTCATCCCCGAGCGCCCCGAGTTCCAGGCCTACATCGGCCGGATCGGTGAGCGCCCGGCGGCGAAGCGCGCCAACGCCAAGGACCGGGAGCTCGCGGCGGCCTGAGGGCGAACCGGACTCCCGTTCGCGCGTTGCCTTCGTGAGCGAGGTCGGCGCATGCATCGGAAAGGTTTAAAGGCGGGGGCCCTCGCCTCCGCAGTTTGTGGAGTCCTCGGGCTCGCCCCGTCCGCGCGCGCCGCCGGCTGCCCCGTCGACCACGACCGGCTCGTCAAGGCCCTCAAGGCGAGCGTGAAGCCGGCCGGCGGCCCGAAGAACGGCGGCTTCGAGAACCACCAATGGGCGGCGGTCGTTTCCCGCGACGGCGCCGTCTGCGCCGTCGCCTTCAGCGGCGACAAGGCCGACGACCAGTGGCCCGGCTCCCGCGCCGTCGCCATGGAGAAGGCCTCGACGGCGAATGCCTTCAGCGTCAAGAAGATGGCGCTCTCGACCGCGAACCTCTTCGCCCAGGCCCAGCCCGGGCAGAGCCTCTACGGCATCCTGCAGGCGAGCCCGCCCTCGCCGGAGGCCCTTTCCGGCGATGCTGCGCAATTCGGCACGCCCTCGGACCCGATGATCGGCAAGCGCATCGGCGGCATCGTGGTGTTCGGCGGCGGGCTCGCGCTCTACGACGACAGCGGCGTCGTCGGCGGCCTTGGCGTCAGCGGCGACTCGTCCTGCGCCGATCACAACGTCGCGTGGCGCGTGCGTTCCGCGCTCGGGCTTGATAAGGTGCCGGCGGGGGTCAACCCGAGCCGCAAGGACGCCATCGTCCACGACCTCGGGCCCGACGGGAAAAGCGCTTCAGGTTTCGGCCACGTGAAGTGCGCAGGCGACGAGGCCGACGTGGCGAACGAGCTCGCGGCCGGAGTCGGCGGGCAGTCGCTGAAGTGATCCGCGTTCCCGCGGGGAGCCCGGTCGAGGCGCCTCGCAACCCCCATACCTCTTCAGAGGTCACGACATGGCAAAGCGGCGAGACGACCTTTCCGATTCCCTTCAAGGCGACGAGCCGAGGACGGGCTCGCTCGGCATGAAGCTCGTCCTGTTCGGCGCGCTCCTCCCCGTGTTCCTGGGCGCGCTCCTCGTCAGCGGGTTCCTCCTCGCCCGCGACCCGGGCGAGGGCGCCCGCACCGTCGCGACGGCCGAAGCGCCCCTCGACTGCTCCTCCGCTCGCGACGCCTGGCGCTCGCCATGCCTGAAGGCCGGCGCGGAAGGCCCGGCCACGACCGGCAGCGTCGAGCCGAAGGCCGTCACCGGCCGCTCGTCGAGCGTCAGGACCGAGGCGTCCGATGCGCCGAATGAGCCTGCGAAGCCGGCCGCGGCCCCCATTGCCAATCCCTCAGCGAAGCCGCCGGTCCCGCCGGCCCGCCCGGCTGCCCGCGACGCCGTTGCCGAAGCTCCGAAACCTGCCCCGGCCGCGCCGCGCGCAACCGTCGCCCCGCCCGAGGAGCCGGTCCCGCCGGTGAAATCCCGCGTCGCCGCCGCTCCGGAACCCGCGCCCGCGAAGGCGCCGGCCCCTGCGGCCGAGAACGGCCCGGCCGCGAAGCCGCGTCCCGCCGCCGAGCGCAGCGCCGCCGTTCCGCCCGAGGAGCCCGTGCCCCCGGTGAAGTCGCCGCGCGGCGCCCCCGAGCCCGCCGCGAAGGCGACCGCGGCCCTCGTCCCGCCGCCCGAGCCCGCGCCGGCGGTCGACGAGAAGACCATCGCGACCCCGGCCGCAAAGCCCGAGGGCGCCAAGAGTGCCTCGACCGGCGCATCGACCGCCGCCTCGGCCAGTCCCCCGGCGCCCGAGCCCGCCGCGCCTGAGCGCAGGCGGGACGTCGAGCGCACCGCGTCGGTCCCGGCGTCTCCGGCCGTCCGCGAGCGGGCGCGCCCGGGCGCCGTCGAGGACGACGACGAGCCCGCCCGCCCGGCGCGCCTTTCCCGCCACCGCGCCAAGGCGAAGGAAGCTGCCCGCACCGTCGCGGCGGCCCGCTCGAAGGCCGTCAAGCGCGAGCGCGTCCGCATGGCCCGGGAGCGGGTGCGCGTCCGCGAGGCCCCCGACTTCGACGGCGGCTACGGCAGCCTCCGGGTCACGAGCCAGCAGATCCACGTGCTGCCCGACGGCCGGCGGATCGTGGTCCAGGCCCGCCCGAGGCCTGAGGACGTGCGCGAGCTCATGGCCGAGCACCGCGCCCGCTTCGGCGGCCAGCGAAGGGTGGCGTCTCCCGTCTGGGGCGCCCCGGCTTACGGCGGCGGCTGGTACGCCGGCGCGGCCGATTGGTGATCGACCTCCCGGAAGGGAGAGAGGGGTTCGCGCCCTGACAAAACTGCTCTAAGGACCCGTCGCAAACAAAGAACGGGGCCTTTCGACAATGCGCGCGGACGTGATCGTGCTGGGGGCCGGCATCGTCGGCGTGTCGGTCGCGGTGAACCTGCAGAAGCGCGGGCGCGCCGTCGTCCTCGTCGACCGCCAGGCGCCGGGGCTCGGCACCTCCTTCGGCAACACCGGGCTGATCCAGCGCGAGGCGGTCTATCCCTACAGCTTCCCGCGGAGCTGGCGCGAGATCCTCCGTCACGGCCGCAACCGCTCGATCGACACGCATTACGACTGGAAGGCCCTGCCGCGCCTTGCGCCGTTCCTCGCCCGCTACTGGTGGCATTCGGCGACGGAGCGGCACGCCGAGATCGCCCGCAAGTACGCGCCGCTGATCGAGCGCTGCGTGACCGAGCACCTGGCGCTCGCCGAGGAGGCGGAGGCGACGGCGCTGCTGCGCCCCGGCGGCTGGATCAAGATTTTTCGCACCCCCGCCGCCATGGAGGAGCGGGTGCGGGACGCGGAGAAATGGGCGCGGGAGTTCGGGATCGACTACGCGGTTCTCGACCCGCGGGCGCTTGGCCAGATGGAGCCGCACCTCGATCCGACGCTGATCGGCGCCCTGCACTTCCCCGAGCCCGTCGGGGTCAAGGACCCGCACGCGCTGACCATGGCCTACGTCGGCCTGTTCGAGCGGCTCGGCGGCACGGTCGCCGTCGGGGACGCCGCGAGCCTCGAAGGAGGGCAGGGGGGCTGGCGCGTCGCGACCCGCAACGGCCCGGTCGAGGTGCGGGAGGCCGTCGCGGCGCTCGGACCCTGGGCCGACGTGGTGCTGCGCCCGCTCGGCTACGATCTGCCCCTCGGGGTGAAGCGCGGCTACCACATGCATTACCGGCCGGCCGGCAACGTGGTCCTCAACCACACCATCCTCGACGCCGAGACCGGCTACGCCATGGCCCCGATGGCGCGCGGCATCCGCCTCACCACCGGCGCCGAGTTCGCAGACCGGGACGCGCCGAAGACGCCGGTGCAGCTCGCGCGCGCCGAGCCCGTCGCCAGGAAGCTCTTCCCTTTGGGCGAGCGCCTCGACCCGGAGCCGTGGATGGGGGTGCGCCCCTGCACCCCCGACATGCTGCCGGTGATCGGGCCGGCGCCGCGTCATAAGGGCCTGTGGCTCGCCTTCGGCCACGCCCACCACGGCCTGACGCTCGGCCCCGTGACCGGCCGCCTCCTCGCCGAGATGATGACCGGCGCGGAGCCCTTCACCGATCCCGCGCCCTATAGGGCCGACCGGTTCTGAGGACGCCTCCCTGTCATTCCGGGGCGCGCGGAGCGCGAGCCCGGAACCCATGAACACAACCCTCTGCGATCATGCCGAGGCGGTGTCGCCCGCTCGGCGCCGCTGGTGTTTATGGGTTCCGGGCTCGGGCCTTCGGCCCGCCCCGGAATGACAGGAGCGTCCTCAGAAGAAATATAAAAACAGCGGCGCGCCGATCATCGCCGCGACGGCGAGGCCGGCGGCGATCTCGTGGGTGCCGTTGGCGATGGCGCGCACGCGCTTCGCGGCCCGCCCGCTCTCGATCTGGCGGCCGTTGAGGCACGAGCACACGACCCGGTGGGCCTGATGCTCGGTGATGCGGAAGAAGGCGAGCGCGTCGCCGAGGCGGTCGCTCTTGAGGCCCTCCTCGCGCAGCACCGGGTCGGCGAAGGCGACGGAGAGGGGGGAGTTGTCGGCCCGCATCCGGGCCCGCGCCTCGACCGGCCTGAACTCGATCTCGTCGAGGGTCTTCAGCATCCGCCCCGGGTTGCGGGAAAGGAGCTCGGCCCAGCGGTCGAGGCGCTCTCGCCGGCTCATGACCTTGGGCGCGTCGGAGATGTCGGCAATGCGGCGCAGCTGCTCGGGATAACGGAACTCCATGGGATCCTCCCCTGAAAAAATCAGGCCGGCAGGGCAGGGTCGGGGCGCCCCGAAACCCAACGCGGAGGAGGACCCTGGGCTGTCGGTTCAAATCAACTTTGAAGGGGGCGGGATCGTTCCGCCCGGGCCGTCGCTCCGAAGCGATCCTTCCAGGCCGGCAGGGCGCCGGGAAACGGCAGCGCCGTCGCCTCGTAGACGCCGCGCGCGACGGCGCGGGCCATGCAGTTCGCGGCGGCGGCGCAAATCTCGATGATCCCGTTCGCGGCGTCCCGGAGCGGGCTGCGGGCGGTCGCGGCGGAGAAGACCGTGTCGCCGTCGAAGAGCCCGTGGCTGAGGCTCAGGCCCTTGGCGAGGCCGCCGTGGGCCGAGATCGCGAGCCGCTTCGCCATCCCCTTCGAGAGCGCGGCGTCGGTCGCGACGAGGGCGATAGTGGTGCCGGGGACAGGGGCGTCCGCCGCGGGGCCGCCCTTCCAGGCGAGGCGCCGCATCGCGGGCGCGACGTGCGCCGGCGCGCCGAGGCCGCCGAACTCGCCGCCCTCCTCGAAGGGCGCGGCGAAGAAGTGCGGGCCGCCGCCGATCACCGCCGAGCCGATGGCGTTGACGACGACGAGCGCCCCGACCGTGAAGCCGGACGGCGTGACCACGCTCGCCGAGCCGAGCCCGCCCTTGAGGTCGACGGTCGTCGCGCCGTAGCCGCCGCCCGCCGTTCCGAGGGCGAACTCCGGCCGGGCGCGGTCCACGGCCGCGTAGGCGAGCTCGCGGTAGGGCGGATAGCGCCCCCAGTCCTTGTCGCCGCCGTTGAGAAGGTCGAACGAGATCGCCTGCGGCACGATCGGCACGTGCATCCGCCCGACCGTGAAGCCGATGCCGCGCTCGCGCATCCAGGCCTGCACCCCGGAGGCGGCGTCGAGCCCGAAGGCGGAGCCGCCGGACAGGACGATCCCGTTGACCCCCTCGACGACCGCCTCGGGCTCGAGGCAGGCGGTATCCCGGTTCCCCGGCGCGCCGCCGAGGATGACCCCGCTCGCCACCGCCGGCTCCTCGAACAGCGCGACCGTCACGCCGGAGGCGAGCTTTTCGTCGTGGGCGTTGCCGACGAGGATGCCGGGGACGTCGGTGATGAGGTTCTTGGGGCCGGTGGTCATTCGGCGAGGAGAGCGGATCGGCGCCGGTTTCACAAGACGGCGACGCCGGCTTCCGCCGCCGCCCGGCAGCCGGTAGAACGCGGGCCATGCCCGACGTGTCCTTCGCCGCCGCGCTCATCGGCGGCCTGATCAGTTTCCTGAGCCCCTGCGTCCTCCCCCTCGTCCCGCCCTACCTCTCGTACCTCGCGGGCGTCACCCTCGAGGAGCTGCAGGCCCGCGACGACTGGGGCGTGCGCCGGCGCGCGCTCCTCACGGCGCTCCTCTTCGTCGCCGGCTTCACGACGGTGTTCGTGCTCCTCGGCGCGACCGCATCGGCGCTGGGCCACCTCGTGCGCCAGTACGTCGGCGTGCTCTCGACGCTGGCCGGGCTCGCCATCGTCGTCATGGGCCTGCACTTCATGGGGCTGTTCCGCATCGGCTTCCTCTACCGCGAGGCGCGGATCAGCGTGGACAAGTCCATGGATGTATGGGGCGCCTACGTCATGGGCCTCGCCTTCGCCTTCGGCTGGACGCCGTGCATCGGCCCGATCCTCGCCGCGATCCTCGCGGTCGCGGGCTCGGAGACGAGCGTCTGGCGCGGGGCGGCGCTGCTCGCCGTCTACTCCGCCGGCCTCGGCATCCCCTTCGTGCTCGCGGCGCTCGCCATGAACCCCTTCGTCGCGCTCCTGAAGCGCGTCCGCTCGCGCTTCGTCCACGTCGAACGCGCCATGGGCGCGCTCCTGGTGCTGACCGGCATCGGCTTCCTGAGCGGCTGGGTCCAGACCGCGTCGTACTGGCTGCTCGAGGCGTTCCCGGGGCTGGGCCGGCTGGGGTGAGCGCCCCCTCTCCCGGAGGGAGAGGTCGAGTCCGCGAAGCGGACCGGGTGAGGGATTACGCTTTATCCGGATAGTCCGTAACCCCTCACCCGCTCGCCTTCGGCGAGTCGGCCTCTCCCGCCGGGAGAGGGGGCGCACAATGAAAAAGCCCGCCCCGATCTCTCGGGGCGGGCCATGGCGGTACGCCTTAAGCGGAGATCACATCCCGAGCTCGTTGCCCGAGTAGTCGATCTTGCCGTCGGCGCCCTTCTTCCAGACGTACATGACGTAGTCCGGACGGGTGATGTCGCCCTTCTTGTCGTAGGAGATGTCGCCGATCACGGTCTTGAACGGCTTGCCGCCCTTCATCACGTCGGCGATCTTCTTGCCGTCGGTCGAGTTCGCCTGCTTCGCCGCCTCGGCGAGGATCTGCACCGCCGCGTAGCTGTAGAGGGTGTAGGCCTCGGGGTCGTAGTTCTTGGCCTTGAACTTCGCGACCGCGTCCTTGGCGTTCGGGTTCTTGCGCGGGTCGGGCGAGAAGGTCATGAGCGTGCCTTCGGCGCCGGGGCCGGCGATCGAGACGAACTCGGACGAGACGATGCCGTCGCCCGACATCATCGGGGCGTTGAGGCCCTGGTCGCGCATCTGGCGGATGATCAGGCCGGCCTCGGTGTGCAAGCCCCCGAAGTAGACGACGTCGACGTTCGCCTGCTTGAGCTTCGACACGAGGGCCGAGTAGTCCTTCTCGCCGGTGTTGACGCCCTCGTACATGACCTCCTTGAGGCCCTTGCCGTTCATGGCCTTCTGGGTCTCGTCGGCGAGGCCCTTGCCGTAGGGGGTCTTGTCGTGGACGATCGCGACCTTCTTGCCCTTGAAGTGGGCGGCGAGATAGGTGCCGGCGACGTCGCCCTGCTGGTCGTCGCGGCCGCAGGTGCGGAAGGTGTTCCACATGCCGCGCTCGGTGAAGCGCGGGTTGGTCGAGGCCGGGGTGATCTGGACGATGCCGGCCTCCTGGTAGACCTCGGAGGAGGGGATCGAGACGCCGGAGTTGAAGTGGCCGACGACCCACTTCACGCCCTC
>DASVVU010000180.1:0-1649 GCA_036386395.1 Beijerinckiaceae bacterium
ACGACAACGAAACCCCCACCCCACGGGCTCGCTTGCCTACGCGGCATGGGTCTGCGCCCGCCTCGGCGGATGGACCGGCTACTACGGCAAGCCAGGACCCGTCGTCATGCTCCACGGCTGGCTCGCCTTCCAAGCCGCCAAACGCGGCGCTGCCCTCCTCGCCGCTCAGATCAATGTGTGAATCTGCTAGCCCGTTCAGGGGGAGGGGTACCCGCCTACAGCCGCGCCGCTTTAAAGGTGTCGCATTGCTGCATTTGGCCGCTCTTCATGCCGGTCATGAACCAGCGCACGCGCTGGGCCGAGGAGCCGTGGGTGAAACTGTCGGGCACGACGTAGCCCTGGCTCTGCTTCTGCAGGCGGTCGTCGCCGATGGCCTCGGCGGCGCGCATCGCCTCCTCGACGTCGCCTTCTTCCAGGGACTTGTACTGCTGGTTCGAGTGGAAGGCCCACACCCCGGCGAGGCAGTCGGCCATGAGCTCGACCCGGACCGAGAGCTGGTTCGACTGCGGCTCGCCGACCTCGCGCTGGCGCTGCTGCACGCGGGCCAGGAGCCCGAGCTGGTTCTCGACGTGGTGGCCGACCTCGTGCGCGATCACGTAGGCGTAGGCGAAGTCGCCGCCGGCCTTGAAGCGGCGCTGCATCTCCTGGAAGAACGACAGGTCGATGTAGACCGTCTGGTCGAGGGGACAGTAGAACGGCCCCATGGACGACGAGGCGCCGCCGCAGCGCGAGCGCGTCGCCCGCGAGAAGATCACCATCTTGGGCGGGCTGTACTGCTTGTTGAGCTGGGCCGGGAACACCTGCTTCCACACGTCCTCGGTGTTGCCGAGGATTTTTGCCGCGAAGCGCCCGGCCTCGTCCGAGGGCGCGCCGCCCTGCGGGCGGGGCTGCGTCTGTTGCTGCTGCTGGGTGTAGCCGCCGCCTCCCGTCATCTGCTCGGCGCCGCCGATCAGGATGCGCGGGTCGATCCCGAGCGCCCAGCCGGCGAGCGTCAGGATGATGATGCTGCCGATCCCGAGCCCGCCCCGCCCCATCGGGATGCCAAGCCCGCCCCCTCCGCCGCCGCGGCGATCTTCGACGTAGTCGGACGATCTGAAGTCTTCCCAGCGCATAGGTCATCCTCGAAGGGTTGGACGCCCGGCCAAGCTCGGGCGAGGCGCGCGAACGTACAAGCGGGTTCTGTCCGATCGGTTCCGGCTTGGGTCCGCCGTGCAACGTTCCACGGCGCCATGGAACGCGTTCCACGGCGGGCGTTCCAACACGCTTGCGTGAAGCGGCGCGGGCGTTCCATCGGCGCCGTTCATGGGGCGTCCTTGCCGTCGAGGGCCCGGCGCAGGGCCCTGAGATCGCGCCAGGCGAGGCGCTTCTGCAAGGGGCTGCGCAGGAGGTAGGCCGGGTGGAGGGTCGCGAGGGCACGGATCTCGCGCGTGCCCGTATGGTAGGGGAACCAGCGCCCGCGGGTCTTGAGGATGCCGTCCTTGACGCCCAGAAGCGCCCGCGCCGAGGCGCCGCCGACGCAGACCACGATGTCGGGGTCGACGAGCTCGATCTGGCGCTCGAGGAAGGGCCGGCACGCCGCGACCTCCTGGGGCGTCGGGTCGCGGTTGCCGGGCGGGCGCCAGGGCACGACGTTCGCGATGTAGACGGCG
>DASVVU010000181.1:0-2011 GCA_036386395.1 Beijerinckiaceae bacterium
ATCGTCGGGGAGGAGGTCCGTCATCGTCGGGGAAAACGCCCGTCATCGCCGGGAAAAACGCCCGTCATCGTCGGCTGATGACGGGCGGGGCGCGAACGCCTACAACTCCCCCCGGAATCGCTAGGGAGCCACCATGCCCGAAGACGGCAAGATCCTAATCGGCAAGAGCACCAAGCCCGAATACCTCGACCTCAGGCTCGCGAACCGGCACGGCCTTGTTTCCGGCGCGACCGGCACCGGCAAGACCGTGACGCTCCAGGTGCTCGCCGAGGGCTTCTCCAATAACGGCGTGCCGGTCTTCGCGGCCGACATCAAGGGCGACCTCTCGGGGGTCGCTCAAGCAGGCGAGGGCAAGGCGCCCTTCGTCAAGCGCGCCCAGGAAATCGGCGTCGAATACGCGCCGGACCGCTTCCCCGTGGCGTTCTGGGACCTGTTTGGCGAGCAGGGTCATCCGATCCGTGCCACCGTGAGCGAGATGGGGCCGCTGCTGCTCGCGCGCCTCTTCGAGCTCAACGACGTGCAGGAGGGCATCCTCAACATCGCCTTCAAGGTCGCCGACGACGCGGGGCTGCCGATCCTCGACCTCAAGGACCTGCGCGCGCTCCTCGCCTTCGTGGCCGAGAACGAGAAGGAGATCGACGCCAAATACGGCAACGTCGCCAAGGACTCCATCGGGACGATCCAGCGTCAGCTCCTCAGGCTGGAGAACCAGGGCGCCCAAAAGTTCTTCGGCGAGCCGGCGCTGAACCTTGCGGACTTCATGAAGACCGACCGCGACGGGCGCGGCACCATCAACATCCTGGCCGCCGACAAGCTGATGACGAAGCCGCGGCTCTACGCGTCGTTCCTGCTCTGGATGCTGTCCGAGCTGTTCGAGGCCCTGCCCGAGGTCGGCGACCTCGACAAGCCGAAGCTCGTGTTCTTCTTCGACGAGGCGCATCTCCTCTTCAACGACGCCCCGAAGCCGCTCCTCGACGCCGTCGAGCAGGTGGTGCGGCTCATCCGCTCGAAGGGCGTCGGCGTCTACTTCGTAACGCAGAACCCGCTCGACGTGCCGCAGACCGTGCTGGCGCAGCTCGGCAACCGCGTCCAGCACGCGCTGCGCGCCTTCACCCCCCGAGACCAGAAGGCCGTCAAGGCTGCGGCCGAGACCTTCAGGCAGAACCCGGCCTTCGACGCCGCCAAGGCCATCACCGAGCTCGGCGTCGGCGAGGCGCTGGTGTCGACGCTCGAGGAGCGCGGCACGCCGTCGCTCGTCGAGCGCACGCTGATCGCGCCGCCGGCCGGCCGCGTCGGGCCGGTGACCGAGGCCGAGCGCAAGGCGATCCTCCAGGCGAGCCCGCTTCGCGGCAAGTACGACGACGCGGTCGATTCCGAGAGCGCCTACGAGATGCTGGCGAAGCGCAAGGAGATGGCCGAGCATCCCGCGCAGGAGGCCGCGAGCTCCGGTGGCCTTGGCGGCATCCTCGGCAAGATCACCGACGCGCTCGGCGGTGGAGGGCAGCAGGCGCCGGCCGGCAAGGGCGCGGCCAAGGGCTCGCAACGCATGTCGACGACGGAGGTGATCATCCGCTCGATGGCGACCTCCGCGGCGCGCTCGGTCGGCACCCAGCTCACCCGCGTCATCCTGCGCAACGTGCTCGGCGGCATCATGGGCGGCGCCGCGGGCGGAGGCGGGGGAGGGCGGCGCTCCCGCGCGGCCGACCTCGACGCGGGCG
Source organism: Beijerinckiaceae bacterium (assembly GCA_036386395.1). GTDB lineage: Bacteria > Pseudomonadota > Alphaproteobacteria > Rhizobiales > Beijerinckiaceae > JAJKJG01. The sequence continues at coordinate 1,719 of DASVVU010000181.1, forward strand.
CCTCGTCCGGCTCCGGCGACTTCATGAGCGATATGTCGGACCTGATCCAGGGCGGAGGCGGCTCGAAGAAGCGGCGGCGCTGACGCGCCGATCAGGCGGCGCGCGGCGAGATCGCTCCCAGTTCCTCGCCGATCTCGCGGCGGCGGGCCATGAGGTCGTGATCGGCCTGAAGGCGCAGGAAGAACCCCTCGGACAGGCCGAAGTAGCGCGTCAGCCGCAGATCGGTGTCGGCCGTGACGGCGCGCTTGCCGAGCACGATCTCGTTCACCCGCCGCGGCGGCACCCGGATGGCG
>DASVVU010000182.1:0-13824 GCA_036386395.1 Beijerinckiaceae bacterium
GGCCACCGGGCGGCTCCTCGAGGTGCAGGAGGCGGTCTCGGTCGCAGGCTTTGGCGCCGAAGTCGCCGCGACCGTCGCCGAGCGTCTGCACAAGGCGCTGAAGGCTCCGGTCAAGCGCCTCGGCGCCCCCCGCGCGCCGATCTCCTACGCGCCGCCCCTCGAGGACGTCGTGCGGGTGAGCGAGGCGATGATCGTCGCGGCGGCGGAGGGATTGGTGCGGGGCTGAGGCTTCGACGGACGTCGCTCCCCTGTATCTGTTCTGGTCCGGGTGCGGTTAAGCTCCGGGTGCCCGGGCGGACGGCGCCCGTATAATCCTAGAGTTCCTAGACATGGCACACCGGCGTACACCGGCGTCCCTCACGCCTCCGGCCGCGCCACCTCGGCCTCCACCTCGGCCGGGTCGAGGTCGTAGCGGCGGGAGCAGAATTCGCAGGTGATGCGGATTTGGCCGTCGTCGCCGACCATGTCGCGGCGGTCCTCGGGAGAAAAGCGCCGCATCATCGCCATGATGCGCTCGCGCGAGCAGCGGCAGGCCTCGCGCACGCCCGCGGGCTCGAACACCCTGACGCCACGCTCGTGGAAGAGGCGGTAGAGGAGGCGCTCGCTCGCGAGCTTCGGGTCGACGAGCTCGTGGTCCTCGATGGTGTCGACGAGGGCCTTGGCCTCGACCCAGGCGTCGTCCTCGCGCGGCGCCTCCGCGCCCTCGGAGGGGTGGCCCTCGGGCACGTCGCCGGGGGGCAGGTCCGCCTGGCGCATGCGCTCGGGGGAGGCCGGCAGGAACTGCACCATGAGGCCGCCGGCCCGCCAGGCCCGTTCCCCGCCCGCGAGCTCCTCGGCGACGGCGAGCCGCACCCGGGTCGGGATCTGCTCGGACTGACGGAAGTACTGGTGCGCCGCCTCCTCGAAGCCCTGGCCCTCCAGCGCCACGACGCCCTGGTAGCGGCTGCGCTCGGAGCCCTGGTCGATGGTCATGGCCAGGATGCCGTGGCCGAGGAGATCGGCCGTCTTCTGCGCGCCGGCACCGAGCCCCGCCACCTTCTCGGCGTCGAAGCGAGCGGTGGCGCGCAGGCGGTCGGGCGCGTCGAAGTCGACGACGATCATCGCGACCGGGCCGTCGGACTTGGTCTGGAGCTGGAAGCGGCCCTCGAACTTGAGGGAGGAGCCCAAGAGCACGGTCAGCGCCGCGGCCTCGCCGATGGCGCGGGCGACGGCGTCCGGATAGCCGTGGCGGGAGAGAATCGTGTCGACGGAGGGGCCGAGCCGCACCACGCGCCCGCGGGTGTCGAGGGCCTCGACCGCAAACGGCAGGACGACGTCGTCGGCGGCCTCGAACGCGCCGAGCTTCATGGCACCCTCATGCCTCGACGGCCCCGAAGCACCAGGCCAGGATGCCCTTCTGGGCGTGGAGGCGGTTCTCGGCCTCGTCGAAGACGACGGAGCGCGGCCCGTCCATGACCTCGTCGGTCACCTCCTCGCCCCGGTGCGCCGGCAGGCAATGCATGAAGATCGCGCCGTCGCCCGCCGCGTCCATCAGCTTGGCGTTGACCTGGTAGGGCTTGAGCAGGTTGTGGCGCCGGCCCTCGTCCTCGTCGCCCATGGAGACCCAGGCGTCGGTCACGACGGCGTCCGCCCCCGCCACGGCCTCGAACGGATCGCGCGTCACCGTCACCTTCGCGCCCTCGCGCTTCGCCCAGGTCAAAAGCTCGGGGCGCGGGTGGAGTTCCGGCGGCGTCGCGACGCGGACGGTAAAGTCGAGCCTCGCCGCCGCGTGGACCCAGGAGGCCAGCACGTTGTTGGCGTCGCCGGTCCAGGCGACGGTGCGGCCGCTGATCGGCCCGCGGTGCTCCTCGAAGGTCAGGACGTCGGCCATGATCTGGCACGGATGCGTGAGCTTCGTGAGCCCGTTGATGACCGGGATGGTCGCGTGCTCGGCCAGTTCCAGCATCATGGCGTGGTCGAGGATGCGGATCATGATGGCGTCGACGTAGCGGGAGAGCACCCGCGCCGTGTCCGCGATGGTCTCGCCGCGGCCGAGCTGCATCTCCTGGCCGGTGAGCATCAAGGTCTCGCCGCCAAGCTCGCGCATCGCCATGTCGAAGGAGACGCGGGTGCGGGTCGAGGGCTTGTCGAACACCATCGCGAGGGCCTTGCCGGCGAGCGGCCCGTCCTTGCGGATCTCGCCCTTGCGCCGGCGCGCCTTCATGGCGGCGCTCGCGTCGAGGACGCGGCGGAGCTCCGCGCCGGAGAAATCCTTGAGGTCGAGGAAGTCGCGCTTGCCGCGTGAGCCGTCGATCATTCGGCGGCTCCGCGCCGGGCGACCGCCATCATCTCGCGCTCGATCGCCGCGCAGGCGCGGTCGAGGCGGCGCACGGCCTCGCCGACCTCGGCCTCGCCGACGATGAGCGGCGGCACGAGCCGCACGACGTTGTCGCCGGCCGTGATGGCGATGAGCTTCTCGCCGCGCGCCGCCGCCGCGAAGTCGGTGTTCGGGACGTTGACGCGAAGGCCGAGCAGCAGGCCGGCCCCGCGGATCTCGGCGATCACCGCCGGGTGACGGTCCATGAGCTCGGCGAGGCGCTGCTTCAAGAGGAGGCTCGTGCGCTGCACGTGCTCGAGGAAGCCCGGCTCCAGCATCACGTCGAGCACGGCGTTGCCGACCGCCATGGCGAGCGGATTGCCGCCGAAGGTCGTGCCGTGGCTGCCGACCCCGATGCCCTTGGCGGCCTCGGCCGTCGCGAGGCACGCGCCCAAGGGGAAGCCGCCGCCGATGCCCTTCGCGACCGCCATGATGTCCGGCGCGATCCCGGCCCACTCGTGGGCGAAGAGCTTGCCGGTGCGCCCCATCCCGCTCTGCACCTCGTCGAGGACGAGGAGGAGGCCGTGCTCGTCGCAGAGCTCCCGCAGGCCGCGCAGGCACTGCGTCGGCACGACGCGCACGCCGCCCTCGCCTTGCACCGGCTCGACGAGGATCGCGCCGGTCTCGGGCCCGATCGCCCGGCGCAGCGCGTCGTGGTCGCCGAAGGGCACCTGGTCGAAGCCGTCGACCTTGGGGCCGAAGCCTTCGAGGTACTTCTTCTGCCCGCCGGCCGCGATCGCCGCGAGCGTGCGGCCGTGGAACGCGCCCTCGAAGGTGACGACGCGGAAGCGCCCGGGCTCGCCGTTGGCGAAGTGGTACTTGCGCGCGATCTTGATCGACGCCTCGATCGCCTCGGCGCCGGAGTTCGTGAAGAAGGCATAGTCCGCGAAGGTCGCGTCGAGGAGGCGCTGCGCCAGGCGCTCTCCTTGCGGATTGCGGAACAGGTTCGAGACGTGCCAGACCTTCCTGGCCTGCTCGGTCAGCGCCTCGACGAGGTGGGGGTGGGCGTGGCCGAGCGCATTGACCGCGATGCCGGCACCGAAGTCGAGGTATCGCTCGCCGTCATGCCCGAAGAGCCAGGGGCCTTCGCCCCGCTCGAACGCGAGGTCGGCGGGCGCATAGGTCGGCAGAAGGGGCGAGGTCACGGCCTATCTCCCGGAAAGCGAGTCCGGCCCGGCGGGCCGGAAACGAAAAGCGCCGCCTCGTCGGGCGGCACCGTCCGAGATTCTATGAATGCGCGGGCGCGAGTCAAATCAATGTCCTCGATGCAGAGGATCAGCCCGCGTGAGGAAAAGGCGGCGCCCGTCTCGGGGGTGAGTCAAATCATCTCAGGGAGCGGTGGACAGAGGGCATCTCCTGGGGAAAAGCGAGTGCGGCCGCAAAGCCCGACTCTTGCGCCCGAGTCAGCACCCCTTGTAGGTTCGCCGCAGTCGAAACACGACATTTCGTGCGGCGGCCTTAATCCCGAGTAACGAGCCCTTGAAGCGGCGCGGACCAGTGCTTGTCCGCGATCCCTGAGGGATTCCGATTCCGGGCAAGGCCGCCCACGCCGAGGAGCGAGCCATGACGGATGCGGCCCTGCCCTGGACGGACGAGCGCGTCGAGCTTCTCAAGAAGTTCTGGGCCGACGGCCTGAGCGCGAGCCAGATCGCGGCCCGGATGGGCGGCGTCACGCGCAACGCCGTGATCGGCAAGGTGCACCGCCTCGGCCTCTCCGGGCGGGCGAAGAGCGCGACCGCCCCGGCGCAGCCGCGCCCGAAGAAGCCGGCGCGCGCGCCGAGCCATCCGCTGACCCATCGTCCCGCCGCGCACGGCAACGCGGCGCTCGCGGCGCTCGCGGCGCATCCGCGCGAGGAGCCGGAAGCCGCGTCCGAGCCGCACGTCGAGCTCGACGAGGACGTGGTGATCCCGATGTCGGAGCGGGTCACCATCATGGAGCTCAGGGACTCCATGTGCCGCTGGCCCATGGGCGACCCGACGACGCCGGAGTTCCGCTTCTGCGGCGGCAAGGCGACCCCCGGCCTGCCCTACTGCCAGCACCATTGCCGCATCGCCTATCAGCCCGCCGCCGAGCGCCGCCGCGACCGCGAGCGGCGCATCGCCTTCCGATAAGGCATGTCGCCTTCGGCCGTCCCAGCCTGCGCCGCGCCGCAGCCCTCGCCACGGCCTGAATAGGCGGGCTACCGCCCGCGGATCGGCTCGATGTGGGCGGCGCGGCGCCAGAGGAGGTAGACGACGTAGAGGGCCGCGAGGCTGAACAGGCCCATGAGGACGTGGCCGACCGCGTCGCCGAGCTCGAACAAGCCGGCGAGCGCCCAGCCGGCCGCGAGCGCGACCCCGAACACCTCCGTGCCGATCAGGATCAGCACGCTCGTGACGGTGATCAGGTTCTGCCAGTTGATGCCGTTGCGGCGGGCCAAGGTCCGTCTCCGGTTGCGGAAGGCGGCACTACCGCATAGGGGGGCTTCGAGCAACGTCCCTCCTGACGCACCCTTAAAGAATGCCCGACAGCCCCGTCTTTCCCGCTGCCGCCGTCGCGGCGCCTCATGGCCTCGCCGCCGAGACCGGCCGCGCCGTCCTGGCCGAGGGCGGCAACGCCATCGAGGCCATGGCCGCCATGGCGGCGACGATCGCGGTCGTCTATCCGCACATGAATGCCGTCGGCGGCGACGCCTTCTGGCTCGTGCGCGAGCCCGGCGGGCGCGTGCGCGCCATCGAGGCCTGCGGCCCGGCGGGGGCGCTCGCCACGATCAAGCGCTACCGCGACAAGGGCTACGACGCGATTCCGGGGCGCGGGCCGGACGCCGCCGTGACCGTCGCCGGCACCGTCGGCGGCTGGCGCGTCGCCCTCGACTACGCCCGCTCGCTTGGCGGGCGGATGCCGCTCGAAACGCTCCTGGCCGATGCCATCCGCTTCGCCCGCGAGGGCTGCCCGGTCTCGCCGTCCGAGGCGAACGGCAAGCCCAACGAGCCCGAGGCATTACGCCAAGCGCCCGGCTTCGCCGAGACCTTTCTCACCGACAGCAAGACCCCGGCGGCGGGCGCGATCCGCAAGCTCCCGGCACTGGCCGAGACCCTGTCCCACCTCGCCTCGGCGGGGCTCGACGACTTCTACCGCGGCGACGTCGCCCGCGAGATCGCGGCCGACCTCGAACGCATCGACAGCCCCGTGACACGGGCGGACCTCGAGAAGTACCGGGCCAGGATGGTGGAGCCGCTCGCCGCACGCTTCCGGGATTTGACGCTCTATAATTTCCCGCCGCCGACCCAAGGACTCGCGGCGCTCCTCATCCTCGGCATCTACGAGCGCTTAGGGGTGCGCCGCACCGGCACGGTCGAGCACCACCACGCCCTGGTCGAATCCGTGAAGCGTGCTTTTTCCATCCGTGACCGGGTCGTCACCGATCCCGAGCGCTTGCGTCACGACCCGGCGGCGTTCCTCACCGCGGCCGTGTTCGAGCGCGAGGCCGCGAAGGTCGATATGCGCCGGGCCGCGCCGTTTCCGCTGCCGCGCTCTGAGGGCGACACGGTCTGGATGGGCGCGATCGACCGCAACGGCCTCGCCGTGTCCTACATCCAGTCACTCTACTGGGAGTGGGGCTCGGGCTGCGTCCTGCCGCGGACCGGCATCCACTGGCAGAACCGGGGCGCCTCGTTCTCGCTCGACCCGAACGCCGTCAATCCCCTGGAGCCCGGCCGAAAGCCCTTCCACACGCTGATCCCGGCGCTCGCCGCCTTCGACGACGGGCGGGTCATGGCCTACGGCTCCATGGGCGGCGACGGGCAGCCGCAGTTCCAGGGCCAGATTCTTTGCCGGTATCTCGACGGCATGGGCGTGGCGGATGCGGTCGACGCCCCGCGCTGGCTCCTCGGGCGCACCTGGGGCCAGACCTCGACGACCCTCAAGATGGAGAGCCGCTTCGACGCGCAGATCCTGGAAGGGCTTGCCCGCATGGGCCACGAGGTCGAGGAGCTGGGCGTCCCCTACTCCGAGACCTGCGGCCACGCCGGCATGCTGGTGAAGCACCCCCGCGACGGCCGTGTCGAGGCGGCCCACGATCCGCGCTCCGACGGCGGGGCCGCGGGGCTTTGAACCCGGCGGCTCCGGCCTGCAATCCCCTCAAATCTCCTTCGCCATCTCGCGCAGGCGGAACTTCTGCACCTTCCCGGTGCTCGTCTTCGGCAGCTCGATGAAGACGATGTGGCGCGGGACCTTGTAGCGGGCGAGCTTCTCGCGGCACCAGCCGATGAGCTCCTCGGCCGAGACCATCTCGGAGGGCTTGAGCTCGACGAAGGCGCAGGGGGTCTCGCCCCACTTGTCGTCGGGCTTGGCGACAACGGCCGCCGCCTGCACGGCCGGGTGCTTGTAGAGGGCGTCCTCGACCTCGATCGAGGAGATGTTCTCGCCCCCCGAGATGATGATGTCCTTCGAGCGGTCCTTGAGCTGCACGTAGCCGTCCGGGTGCTTGACGCCGAGGTCGCCGGAGTGGAACCAGCCGCCCGCGAAGGCGGCCGCCGAGGAGGCGGGGTTCTTCAAATAACCCTTCATCACCACGTTGCCGCGGAACATGACCTCGCCCATGGTCTCGCCGTCAGCCGGCACCGGCGCCATGGTCTCGGGGTCCATGACGTCGAGGGCCTCCAGCGTCACGTAGCGCACGCCCTGGCGGGCCTTCTTGGCCGCCGCCTTCGTGGTGTCGAGGGCGTTCCATTCCTCGTGCCAGTCGTTGATGACGGCAGGGCCGTAGGTCTCGGTCAGGCCGTAGAGGTGGGTGACGTTGAAGCCGGCCTTCTGCATCGCGCCGAGCACCGACTCCGGCGGCGGCGCGGCCGCGGTGAAGAACTGCACCGTGTGGGGGAGCGGCCGCTTCTCGGCGTCCGGCGCGTTGAGGAGGAGCGACATCACGATCGGCGCGCCGCACAGGTGCGTGACCTTGTGCTCTGCAAGCGCCGCGTACATGGCGTCGGCGCGCACCCAGCGCAGGCAGACGTGCGTGCCAGCCCCGATCGAGATCGACCACGGGAAGCACCAGCCGTTGCAGTGGAACATCGGCAGCGTCCACAGGTACACCGGGTGCTTGCCCATGCCGCAGGTCACGACATTGCCGAGCGCCAGGAGGTAGGCGCCGCGGTGGTGGTAGACCACGCCCTTGGGGTCGCCGGTGGTGCCCGAGGTGTAGTTGAGCGAGATCGCGTCCCACTCGTCGTCGGGCATTTTCCACGGGAAGTCGGGATCGCCCTGGCCGAGGAAGTCCTCGTACTCGATCTCGCCGAGGCGCTCGCCGGCGCCGGCGTACTCGGGGTCGTCGTAGTCGATGACGAGGGGCTTCTTCCCGGCCTGGGCCAGGGCGGCCTTGATGGTGGCGGAGAACTCGCGGTCCGTGATCAGCACCTTGGCTTCGCCGTGGTCGAGGGAGAAGGCGATGATCGCCGCGTCGAGGCGGGTGTTGAGGGTGTTGAGCACGGCGCCGGCCATCGGCACGCCGTAGTGGCACTCGATCATCGCCGGCGTGTTCGCCATCATGACCGCGACCGTGTCGCCCTTGCCGATGCCGCGCTTGGCGAGGGCCGAGGCGAGGCGGCGGGAGCGGGCGTAGAGGTCGCGGTAGCTGCGCCGCAGAGGGCCATGAATGACGGCGGTCCGATCCGGGAAGACGGCGGCCGAGCGCTCGAGGAAGGTCAGCGGCGTCAGCGGCTGGAAGTTCGCCGGGTTCCGGTCGAGGTCGCGATCGTAAGCTGTCGGCATGGCAGGCCCCGGGGAGCGTTCTCGCGGAGCGTAGCGGCCTGCCGGGGGGACGATCAACCGGCGCCTAGCGCGCCGGAACCGGCGGCGGCAGCGGGATCCCCTTGGCAGCGAGCGCGGCGCGGGCGCGGTCGGGGTAGTCGGTGATGAGGCCGTCGACGCCCCAGTCGACGAGCCGGGCCATGTCCTCGGGGGTGTTGACCGTCCAGGGCAGGACCTGGAGGCCGAGCTCCTTCGCGCGCGCAAGCCGCTCCTCGGTGAGGTCGCGGAAGGACGGCGACCAGATCTGGCAGCCGGCCGCCTTCACCAGGGCCGGCACCGAGCCGTAAGCGTCGATGTCGAGGCCGGCGGTCCAGGGGGAGGGGCCGTCGATGCCGCGCTGCATGGTGTCGAAGTGGCCCTCGCTCGTCAGGCACGAGCGGGCAAGCTCCGGCGCGATGCCGGCGAGGATGCGCAGCGTCCGCCAATCGAAGCTCTGCACCGTGACGCGCGCCTCCATGTCGGCGGCGCGCACCGTCTCGGCGACGGCGCGGGCGAACGCCTCGGGCTCCGGCGTGTCGTGGCTGCCGGGCGCAAGCTTGGTCTCGATGTTGAAGCGCACGTGGTCGGCGCCCGCGCGGCGCGCAAGCTCAAACACTTCGGCAAGCGTGGGGATGCTGGCGCCGTCCGCCGGCTGCTGGGCGGGCAGGCGGCGGGCATAAGGCGTGCGGAGCTTCAGGCGCCCGACGTCGTAGCGGCGCACCTCCTCCAGGGTGAGGGAATGGATCGCCGGCCCGACCTCGGTCAGGAACTGGCCGTCCGGCCCCCGCGTGGTGTCCGGGTTGAGCCGGGCGTCGTGGTGCACCACGACGACGCCGTCCTTGGTGAGACCGAGGTCGAGCTCCAGCGTCGTGACGCCGATCTCCAGGGCCTTGGCGAAGCCCGGCAGGGTGTTCTCGGGGGCGAGCCCGCGGGCGCCGCGGTGGCCCTCGAGGTCGAAGGCCACCGCCGGCGACACGAGAAGCCCGATCAGGAGCGCGCGCCAGACGACGCCCATCCAAACCCTCGAAGATCAGTGGAGGCCCCGCCCAGCCGTCCCGCGGAGCTTCCCCCGGCGCGCGCGCGGAGTCCAGAGGCGGCGGGCGGGCGCTCAGACCGTTGGGTGGTATTGGTAAAGCCAGGTCTCGGAGAGGACCTCGCCGCGGCTGCGGAGATAGCAGCGCAGCTCGACCGGGTCGGCGCCGGCGGCGGCAAGATCGAACTCGGCCCGCCAGTGGCCGGGCACATCGTTCGGCACCGCCTCGGCGCGCACGTTCGAGAAGGCCCCGCGCGACGCCCACGGCACGGGCTCGGGCAGGACGCCTTTCGGCAGGCGGGCCAGGGGCTCGCCCTTGAACTCGACGATGAATTTCCGCACGCCCTTCGGGCGGGCGGTGCCGGCCTGGCCGCCGTTGCCGAGGCGGGTCGCGACGCAGCGGGCGAGCGCCGGCGGATAGGGCTCGTCCGCGACCCAGTGCAGGCGGTAGCGGAATTCTTGGGACGTGCCGGCCCGGGCCGGCTCCGCTGGTACCCACATGGCCACGACGTTGTCGTGGATCTCGTCGTCGGTCGGCAGCTCCACGAGCTGCACGGCGCCGCGGCCCCAATCGTTCAGCGGCTCGACCCAGAGCGAGGGGCGGCGGTCGTAGTAGACGCCGTCGAGATAGTGGTCGAAGGTCCGGTCGCGCTGCATCAGCCCGAAGCCGCGGGGGCGCTCGTCGGCGAACGACGAGGCCACGATCCGGGGCGGGTTGTTGAGCGGGCGCCAGATGCGCTCGCCGGCGCCGGTCCAGAGCGCGAGGCCATCGGAATCGTGGATCTCGGGGCGCCAGTCGACCGCCATCGGTTTCGCGGTCTCGGAGTACCAGTACATGGAGGTGAGCGGCGCGATGCCGAGGCGCTCCACGTTCTGCCTGAGATAGAGCGCCTTCTCGACGTCCATCACGACCGCCTTGCCCCGGCGCATGATGAAGCGGAGCGCGCCGGAAATGCTCGATCCGTCGAGAAGGGCGAGGACCGTGACAATGTCCGATCCGGCGGCGGGCGTCTCGAACCAGACGTGGGTGAAGCTCGGGAACTCCTCGTTCCTGCCGAACACCGCCGTGTCGACGGCGACGCCGCGGGCCGAGAGGCCGTACTGGAAAAGCTCGCCGATGGCGCGGAAGTAGGAGGCGCCGAGGAAGGCCACCCAATCGTTCTTGCGCCAATCCAGGGCGCCGCCCCGCGCCTCCTGGAAGCGGAAGCCGGCGAAGCCCGAGTTCGGCGGCAGCCGATGCGCCGGCGAATCCGCCGGCATGTCGAAGTAGTCATTGTCGTAAAGGATCTCGCGCGCCTGCCCGTTCTCGACCACGTGCATGCGCACCGACGACTGGAAGTAGCGCCCCATGTGGAAGAACGTGACCGGGAACTCGCTCGGGCCGTCCGCCCAGAGCGCGAGGTCGGTGCGGAACCTGATCTTGCCGTGGGCGTCGTAGTCGATCTCGTGCAGCACCTCGGGGGCTGGGCGGGGCGGCGGCTCGTAGGGCGAGCGCGCCATCGCTTGCGCGCGCCGCTTCAGGGCCTCGAACGAGAACGGGACCGCCGGCCCGAAGCGCAGCGCGTTGAGCGCCCGGGCCGGAAGCGGGCCGTTCAAGGCGGCGAACGCCCCGAGGGCGCCGGCGAGGAAGGTGCGACGGTCGATCATCGTGGAGAGGGTTGCGGCGGGCCTTGCAGGTAGGAGACCGCCACCGGTCCGTCAATTGCGCCGGAGCGGCGATGGCGGCCATGTGCGCCGGGTCACGGACGGCGGTGGCCCGAGCGGGCACTCTCGCGCGATCCGGACGGCCCCGGCTGGCCGTCGACCGCTTCAAGGAGAACCGTCATGTCGAGGACCACGAAGACCGCCGCCATCCTCTTCGGGCTCGGCGCTTGCCTCATGCTCAGCGCCGGAGCGGAAGCCCGCGGCGGGCGCGGCGGCAGCACCGGCGAGGGTGATTTCGCGCTCCGCGCCGAGCTCCAGAACCCGGGCTTCGTCGAGCCCGGCAGCCCCTACGGCTACAACCGCTCCTATTCCCGCGGCCCCGCCTATCCCTACCCCTTCCCGCTCCGGGCGCACCGCTACTACCGCACCTACGGCGAGGCGCCGTACCTGTACGACTATCAGGGCTGGTGACAGAACCTCTCTCCCTCCGGACTGGAGAGGCGGGATATCGGACGCTTCCTGAAGTAGATCTCGGCGAGCTTGGCGCGGGCGTCGAGGACCGGCGTCGCATGGCGCTCGCGCTTGAGCGCGTCGATCTCGCCGACCACGGAGGCGATGCGCCTCAGGATATCTCCGGCGTCGGATGCGCCGGCGGCCTCCCGCCCCACGGTCTCGAAGCCGCGCGCCGCCGCTGCCTGTCCGCGAATCATCGCCCGCCCCCTCTGGCATGTTCGTTGCGTGCCTACTCACAGGAAAATGCGGCGGCGGCGCGGCCCGAGCTGGGCAATTCCTCGGTTTTAATGTTTGTTAACCATAACGGACCGACGCTGGAGCGACCCTGGGGCAGAGAGCGTGAACGACTTCGTCGCCCTCCTGATCGCCGTTGCGGCGTTCCTCCTCGCCATGATGGTGGGGCAGGGCCTCATCGTCCTCCTGCACGGCGCCCTCGACTACAGCGACACCGTCATCGCGTTCGGGCCGATCCTGCGCCTTTCCGTCAGCGCCGCCATCGCCTTCGCCCTCTACCGCAGGCTCTACCGGGGCACCCCGGCCCAATAAGTCGCGCCCGCGGGGCTGGCCACGTCGCGTAAGCGTGTTTAGCTTGGAACGAACCCGGGGGGCGGGACGCGCGTTGGCGCGCATGGAGACTTGGGCATGAGCGACGGCCCGGGATCGGGTTTTCGCCCCGCGGCTTCCCCGCGAAGCCAGGGCAGTCCTTGGGCGCGCCGCCCCTGGCAGGAGCGGCTCGACCGGCTCGTCCGCCAGGCCCGCGCGACCTTATGGTGGGAGCGCGCCTGGCCGGCCCTGTGGCTGCCGGTCGCCGTCGTGATCGTCTTCCTCACATTGTCGTGGCTCGGGCTCTGGCTCGACCTCTCGCCCTTGAGCCGCAAGATCGGCCTTGCCCTCTTCGCGGCCGCGGCGGCGGCCTCTCTCCTGCCCTTGTGGCGCCTGCGGCGGCTGCCTGGGCGCCGCGCCGCCCTCGACCGCCTCGACCGCGACGCCGGCCTCAGGCACGGTCCCGCGCGGGCGATCGAGGACACGATGGCGCTCGGCGAGGGCGACGTGGGCTCGCGCGCCCTGTGGGAGCTGCACCGCCGCCGTGCCCAAGCGGCCGTCGACAGCCTCAAGGTCGCGGCGCCCCGCCCGGGCATGGCCCGCCGCGACCGCTACGCCGTGCGCGCCGCGGCGCTCGTCGCGCTCGCCGGCAGCGCTTTCGTGGCCGGGCCCGAGGCCTGGACGCGCCTCGCCACAGCCTTCGACTGGCGGCTGCCCGCCCCGCCCGCGCCGGCGCTGAGGGTGGACGGCTGGATCGATCCGCCCCTCTACACCCGCACGCCGCCGCTGATGATCGACCTCGCGGCCGGCGAGCAGCGCCTGCGCGCGCCGGTGAAGTCGACCGTGGTGATCCGGGTCGCCGGACGCGGCGACGTGACGATCGCGCCGGGACGCGGCCTCAACGCCCTGCCCGCCGCCCAGAACCAGAAGGCGGACCTGCGCGAGGAGCGCTTCACGCTCGCCGGCGACGCCGACCTCTCCGTCCGCACGGGCCTTGCAAGCGGCGTGCGCCTATCCATCGAGGCGATCCCGGACAAGCCGCCGGAGATTTCCTTCGCGAACCCGCCGGAGCTCAATGCGCGGGGCACCTTCAACCTCACCTACCGGGCGAAGGACGACTACGGCGTCGCCTCGGTCGAGGGCCTCGTCGAGAAGGGCGAGGGCTTCATCGGCCGGCGCGCCCTCGTGCCGCCGCCCCGCATGGCGCTGACCCTCCCGCCGGACGCGCTGGGCGAGGCCGACACCAAGGCGACCGTCGACCTGACGCAGCACCCCTGGGCCGGCGCCCGGGTCAAGCTCACCCTCTCGGCCAAGGACGAGGCCGAGCAGGAGGGGAGGAGCGAAACCGTCGACTTCACCCTGCCGCAGCGGCCGTTCACCAAGCCCCTCGCCAAGGCCCTCGTCGAGCAGCGGCGCACCATCGTGCTCGATCCCGACGACCGCAAGCGCGTGCAGACGGCGCTTGACGCGCTCCTCATCGAGCCCGAGCGCTTCACGCCGCAGTGGGGCGTCTTCATGGGCCTGCGCGTCGCCTCCGAGCGCCTGCGCGCCGCGAAGGGCGACGCCGATCTCCTCGAGGTCGCCGAATGGCTCTGGGCCATGGCGCTCCAGATCGAGGACGGCGACCTCTCGGACGCCGAGCGCGAGCTGCGCGCCGCGCAGGAGCGCCTGCGCGAGGCCCTCGACCGCGGCGCCTCCGAGGAGGAGATCAAGCGCCTGACCGACGAGCTTCGGCTGGCGATGGACAAGTTCCTGCGCGAGTTCGCCGAGCGCATGCAGCGCGAGCAGCAGCAGGGCCAGAACGATCAGAACCAGCGCTCGCCCGACCGAACCGTCACCCAGGACGACCTCAACCGGATGCTGAACCAGATCGAGGAGATGATGCGCCGGGGCGACGTCGCCGAGGCCCAGCGCCTCCTCGACGAGCTGCGCAACATCCTCGAGAACCTCCAGACGGCGCGGCCGAACAGC
>DASVVU010000183.1:0-3221 GCA_036386395.1 Beijerinckiaceae bacterium
TCGGTGCTGTTCCTGATCCTCGCCTTCGTCAACGCGGCCGGGCTGTTCCTGCTGCTCGGGGCCGAGTTCCTGGCCATGATCCTGGTCGTGGTCTACGTCGGCGCCGTCGCGGTGCTGTTCCTGTTCGTCGTCATGATGCTCGACGTCGACTTCGCCGAGCTGCGCGAGGGCTTCCTGCAGTACCTGCCCATCGGCGCCCTGATCGGCGTGGTCTTCCTGATCGAGCTCGTGCTCGTCGTCGGCACCTGGGTCGTCGACCCCGGCCTCGTGCGGCCCCTGGCCTCGGCGATCCCGCCCGCCGATCAGGTCGCGAACACCGCGGTGCTCGGCCGCGTGCTCTACACGCGATATTTCTTCGCCTTCCAGACGGCCGGCCTCATCCTCCTCGTCGCCATGATCGGCGCCATCGTCCTGACGCTCCGCGAACGCCTCGGGGTCAAGCGCCAGGACATCTCGAAACAGGTCGCCCGCACCCAGGAGACCGCGATCGAGGTGAGGAAAGTGCCGTTCCGCGAAGGCCTGAAGGACGTCGCCTGATGATCGGCCTCAACGACTACCTGACGGTTGCCGCGATCCTGTTCACCCTCGGCGTGTTCGGGATCTTCCTGAACCGCAAGAACGTCATCGTGATCCTGATGTCGGTCGAGCTGATCCTGCTCGCCGTCAACATCAACTTCGTCGCCTTCTCGGCCCACCTCAACGACATCGTCGGCCAGGTCTTCGCGCTGCTCGTCCTGACGGTCGCGGCCGCCGAGGCCGCCATCGGGCTCGCCATCCTCGTCGTCTTCTACCGCAACCGGGGCTCGATCGCGGTCGAGGACGTGAACATGATGAAGGGTTGAGCCGGCCCATGTACCAGGCCATCGTCTTCCTCCCCCTCGTCGGCTTCCTGATCGCCGGGCTGTTCGGGCGCCTGATCGGCGCGCGCCCGAGCGAGGTCGTGACCACCTCGCTTCTCGGCCTCTCCTGCGCCCTCGCCTGGATCGGCTTCTTCGACGTCGCCCTGCACGGGACCTCGACCCGCATCCAGCTTGGGCAGTGGTTCGCCTCCGGCGACATGGTGGTCGACTGGGCGCTCAGGATCGACACGCTCACGGCCGTCATGCTGATCGTGGTCACGACGGTCTCGGCCCTCGTCCACCTCTACTCCATCGGCTACATGCACGAGGACCCGCACCGGCCGCGGTTCTTCGCCTACCTCTCCCTCTTCACCTTCGCCATGCTGATGCTGGTGACGGCCGACAACCTCGTCCAGATGTTCTTCGGCTGGGAGGGCGTGGGCCTCGCGAGCTATCTCCTCATCGGCTTCTGGTACGAGAAGGATTCGGCCCGCGCCGCCGCGATAAAAGCCTTCGTGGTCAACCGGGTCGGCGACTTCGGCTTCGCGCTCGGCATCTTCCTCGTCTTCGTGCTGTTCAACTCCGTCGCCTTCGACGCGATCTTCCCCCGGGTCGGAGAACTCGCGGGCGCGAGCTTCCGCTTCCTCGGCTACGAATGGCACGCGCTGACGCTTGCCTGCCTCCTCCTGTTCATGGGGGCCATGGGCAAGTCGGCGCAGTTCCTGCTCCACACCTGGCTGCCGGACGCCATGGAGGGGCCGACCCCGGTCTCGGCCCTGATCCACGCCGCCACCATGGTGACCGCGGGCGTCTTCATGGTGGCGCGCCTCTCGCCCCTGTTCGAGGCGGCGCCCGCCGCCCAGACCGTGGTGATCGCGGTGGGCGCGACGACGGCCTTCTTCGCCGCGACGATCGGGCTCGTCCAGAACGACATCAAGCGCGTCGTCGCCTACTCGACCTGCTCGCAGCTCGGCTACATGTTCGTGGCCTTAGGCGTCGGCGCCTACTCGGCCGGCATCTTCCACCTCTTCACCCACGCCTTCTTCAAGGCGCTGCTGTTCCTCGGCGCGGGCTCCGTCATCCACGCCATGCACCACGAGCAGGACATCCGGAACATGGGGGGCCTGCGCCGCCACATCCCGTTCACGGCGGCGATGTTCGCGATCGGGACGCTGGCGCTCACCGGCTTCCCGTTCACGGCCGGGTTTTACTCGAAGGACGCCATCATCGAGGCCGCCTACGCCTCGCACCGCCCCGGCGCGGCCTACGGGTTCCTGTGCACCCTGATCGCGGTGCTCATGACCTCGTTCTATTCCTGGCGCCTCTACTTCCTGACCTTCGAGGGCCGCCCGCGCTGGGGCCACGGCGGCCATGCGGCGCACCCCGTCGCCCGCGGCGCGCCGCCCGACCATGAGGGCGCGGAGCATGCCGTGCACGGCGCCTCCGCCATCCGCCCGGTCGACGTCGAGCCGGCGACCGCCGCCGACCACGAGCACGGGCACCACGACCACACGCCGCACGAGAGCCCGCTCACCATGCTGGTCCCGCTTGCCGTGCTGGCGCTCGGCTCGGTCGCGGCCGGCCTCCTGTTCAAGGAGTGGTTCATCGGCCACGGCTACGACCACTTCTGGCGCGGCGCCCTCACCACCGCCACGGACAACAAGATCCTCGAGGAGATGCATCACGTCCCGGCCTGGGTGGTCTATTCGCCCGCCGTGATGATGATCCTCGGCTTCGCCCTGGCCTACTTCATGTACATCCGCGACCCGGCGCGGCCCGCGCGCCTCGCCGCCGAGCACCCGCTGCTGTACCGCTTCCTCCTCAACAAGTGGTACTTCGACGAGCTCTACGACCTGATCTTCGTCCGCCCGGCCATGCGCCTCGGCCGCTTCCTGTGGCGCACCGGCGACGGCCGCATCATCGACGGCCTCGGTCCCGACGGCATCGCGGCCCGCGTCATCGACGTGACCCGCGGGGTGGTGCGGCTCCAGACCGGCTACGTCTACCACTACGCCTTCGCCATGCTGATCGGCGTCGCCCTTCTCGTCACGTACTACCTCACCGTCGGCGGCCCCGGGTTTGGGACGGGGGGAGGGCACTGATGCTCGGCCTCGGCATCCTCTCCGGCCTCCTCATCCTGCCCCTCGTCGGGGCGGCCTTCATCCTGACGCTGCGCGGCGACCCCGAGAGCGTGCGCTCGAACGCCCGCTGGGCGGCGCTGTTCGCGACGGTCGCGACCTTCCTCCTGTCGCTCTGGGCCTGGGGCCGGTTCGACCCCGCGAACGCCGGCTTCCAGCTCGTCGAGACCCACGCCTGGTTGGCGGAGAGCATCCGCTTCAAGCTCGGCGTCGACGGCTTCTCGATGCCGTTCGTGCTGCTCAC
>DASVVU010000184.1:0-7671 GCA_036386395.1 Beijerinckiaceae bacterium
ACCGCGATGGCCGCGGCCATCGCGGGGGTGAGGGGGTCGCCGAGGACCGCGAGGCCGAACACGGCGATGTGGACGGGCTCGGTCTTCGTCGTCGCGGTCACGACCGCGAAGGAGCGCTCGCGCATGGCGGCGAGCATCAGCGCGGTCGCGAGGATCTGGGTCACGGCGCCCATGACGATGAAGGCCAAGAAACCCGCGTCCGGCCGCGGCAGGCGCTCGCCCGTGACAGTGAGCACGAGGACGAGGAAGATCGCCGCGAAGGGCAAGCCGTAGAGGAAGCGCACCTGCGTGGCGCCGACGGTGCCGAGGGTCTCGGTGAGGCGGCGCTGCGTCGCGTTGCGCGCGGTCTGCGCCGCCGACGCCGCGAGGGTCGCCGGGACCCAGAGCCAGGAGACGTCCATTGATTCTACCGGAGCGTTCGATTTGCCGAGCGGAGAGACCGCCGCCATGCTCTCGCCACGTATGGCGGGATAAACCGTGTCGGGACAAGGGGCTGCGCCTAGGCAAAGCGCGGCCCGGGGGTTAAACCTTAACGGCAGTTTCTTCGTCGGGGTCGCGGCGCCCCACGCTATCATTGTCAGGCATGGAGCTGACCCGCATGCATGGGAGCCGAGCCTCTCGCTTCATCGCGCTCATTCTCGCGACGATGGCCGCCCCGGCGCTCGCCGCCGCACCGGCCCTCGTGGTGGACGTGGACAGCGGCAAGGTCCTCTACGCCGAGCGGGCGACGGACCCGTGGTTCCCGGCCTCGATCACCAAGCTGATGACCACCTACGTGGCGCTCTCCGCCGTGCAGGAGGGCAAGGTCAAGCTCGACACCCTCTTGACCGTGTCCGAGAACGCGGCGTCCCAGCCGCCCTCGAAGATGGCGTTCAGGCCCGGCACCCAGGTCACCCTCGACAACGCGCTCAAGATCATCATGGTCAAGTCGGCGAACGACGTCGCGACCGTGATCGCCGAGGGAATCGGCGGCTCGGTCGAGGGCTTCGCCAAGATGATGAACGACGCGGCCTGGCGCATCGGCATGCGCGAGAGCCACTGGACGAACCCGCACGGCCTGCCCGACCCGGCGCAGTACACCTCGGCCCGCGACATGGCGATCCTCGGGCGCGCGCTCCTGCGCGACTTCCCCGAGCACCGCGGCCTGTTCCAGCTCAGCGCCATCCAGCTCGGGCGGCGCGTCATGGCGAACCACAACGGCCTCATCGGCCGCTATGCCGGCGCCGACGGCATGAAGACCGGCTTCATCTGCTCGTCGGGCTTCAACGTCGTGGCGAGCGCGACCCGCGACGGGCGGCGCCTCATCACCGTCGTCATGGGCTCGCCCTCGGCGGCCGAGCGCACCCACAAGGCGGCCGACCTGTTCGACCGGGGCTTCGGGACCTCGACCTTCTTCTCCTTCGGCGGCCGCACCCTCGAGGACCTTCCGCCGTCGGCCGCTTCCGGGCCGCCGGACATGCGCCCCGTCATCTGCGGCGGGCAGCGGGGCACGCCGTCGGAGGACGATACGTCGCCCGTGCAGGCGAGCGCGACCGGCAACGCCGAGAACGGCGGGCTCTTCGCGGCGCCGGGCTTCGCCTCCTTTGCCTCGGCCGGCGGCAGCGTCCCCGGGCCGCGCAAGCTCGGGCCGCGCGCCCCGCTCCAGCCGGTGCTGGTGTGGACCGGCCCGACGCCGGGCAGCAACGTCGCCGACAACGAGGAGCCGCTGCCGCGCAAGGGCCGCAGGGGCAAGCGGATGATGGCCGCAAAGCCCGCGGCGAAGTCCCTCGCCCGCGCGGGCCGGACCGAACAGCCTTCGCCTGCCGCCCAGGCCTTCACCTCGACGAAGCCCGACCCCGTCATGGACGACGGCAAGGGTGCGAAGCCCGCCGCGAGCCCGGCCGCGACGCTGGCCAAGACCCCGCCCCTCGTGAAGCGGGCCGCGAAGGCCGCCGCGAGGAAGACCGCCGCGACCGCCGCAAAGGTCACGGGCAAGCCCGCCGCCAAGGCGGCGGCTCCCGCCAAGAAGGCCGCGGTCGCCGCGGCTCCGAAGGCGAAGCCCGCGAAGAAAGCCGAGTAGGGCCTTTCACCCCTACAAGGCTTTTCCTCCCCCTGCTTGCAAGGAGAGGTGGCGCGGGCGCGACCGCTCACACCAGGATCTTCCGCCGCTCCGGGTCGTACGGCGCCTTCGGGGAGCGCACCGCCGGGACGCGGCGGCCGAAGGTCTCGATTTCGTATGCGTCGTGCCTGGCGTGCTCGGCGGGGACGTAGCCGTAGACGATGCTCTTGCCGACCGTGTGGCCGTAGCCGCCGCTGGAGGTGACTCCGAGGAGCGTGTCGCCAAACCAGATCGCCTCGCCGCCGTAGACCGGGGCCTCCTGGTCGAGGAGGAAGCAGCACAGCCTGCGCCGCGGCCCTTCGGCCTTCGCTTTCGCAAGCGCCTCGCGGCCGATGAAGTCGCCCTTGTTCAGGGCCACCGCGAAGCCGAGGCCGGCCTCGTGGGGTGTATAGTCCGGGGTGATGTCGGCGCCCCAGTAGAGGTAGCCCTTCTCGAGCCGCAGCGATTCGACGGCGCGGTAGCCGGCGTTGGCGATGCCGAAGGCGCGGCCCGCCTGCCAGAGGAGCTCGTAGACGTGCTGGGCGTACTCGACGGAGAGGTGCAGCTCGTAGCCGAGCTCGCCGACGTAGGTCACGCGGAGCGCGTCGACGGGGGCGTAGCCGATCCGGATCGTCCGCACGCCCATGTAGGGGAGCGCCGCGCCGCTCACGTCGCCGTCGGCGACCGCCGCCAGCACCTCGCGGGAGCGCGGGCCGCAGAGGTTGATGACGGCACGGGCGGCGGTCACGTCGCGCATCGCGACGCTGCCGTCCCGCGGCAGGTGCCTCTGGATCCAGCCGCCGTCGCGGACGCCGAAGCCGCTGCCGGTGACGACGTAGAAGCGATTTTCGTCGAGACGCGCAACGGTGAGGTCCGCCTCGATGCCGCCGCGGGGATTGCAGAGCTGGGTATAGGTCAGCGCGCCCGGCTGCTTGTCGAGGTCGCCCGCCGCGATTCTCTGGAGAGCGCCGAGGGCGCCGGGGCCCGCGATCTCGAATTTCGAGAAGGAGCTCATGTCGATGACGGCGACGCGCTCGCGCACCGCCCGGTGCTCCGCGGCGACGGCCGAGAACCAGTTCGGGCGGCCCTCGAAGGAGGGGCGGTCCTCGGCTGCCTCGCCGTCCGGCGCGAACCAGTTCGGCCGCTCCCAGCCGTTGCGCGAGCCGAACACGGCGCGCTGCGCCGCGAGCAGCCCGTGCAGCGGCGAGCGCCGCCCGCCCCGGGCGGAGCGCATCTCCTCGACCGGCCAGTGCAGGGCGTAGTAGCGCCCGTAGGCCTCGACCGAGCGCTCGGCCAAGTAGCGGCGCGAGGCGTGGTGCGGGCCGAAGCGGCGCACGTCGAAGGCCCACAAGTCGCTCTCGGGCTCGCCCTCGAGAATCCACTGCGCCATGGCGTTGCCGGCGCCGCCGCTCGCCGCGATCCCCGAGGTGAAGCCGCAGGCGACGAAGAAGTTGTCGAGCCCCGGCGCCGGCCCCATGATCGGCTCGCCGTCCGGCGAGATCGGGATCGCGCCGTTGATGATGGTGCGAAGACCCATTTCCCCAAGCAGAGGGATGCGCTCGGCGGCGGGGAGCATGAAGCTCTCCAGCCGCTCCATGCTCGGCTGGAACAGCTCGCGCTCGAAATTCTCGGGCATGCCCGCCTCGCCGAAGGTCGGCGCGTTGTCCTCCCAGCCGCCGATGGCGAAGGCGCCGGGCTCGGGCTTGAGGTAGAAGATGCCGTCGGGGTCGCGGAGCGTCGGCAGGCCGGATGGGACGTCGGCGCGCTTCTCCGTCACCACGTACTGGTGCTCGACGGCGCCCGCCGGCAGCTCGATGCCGGCGAGGCGGCCGACGTCGCGGGCCCAGATGCCGGCGGCGTTGACGGCGATCTCGCAGGCGATGTCGCCCTGGTCGGTGCTGATCTTCGTGACGCGCCGGTCCTTGAGCTCGATTCCCGTCACCCGCACCCGCTCGACGATGCGCACGCCCCCGGCCCGCGCCCCCTTGGCGTAGGCCTGCGTCAGGCTCGACGGGTCGACGTAGCCGTCGGTCGCCACGAACACCGCCCCCTCGATCCGGTCGAGGGTGATGAGCGGGAACAGCTTCTGGGCTTCCGAAGGCGTCAGCATCTCGAGCGCGAAGCCGAAGCTGCGGGCCGTCGTCGCCATGCGCTTCAATTCGCTCCAGCGCTCCTTCGAGGAAGCGAGGCGCAGGCTCCCGACGCTCTTCCACTCGACCGCCTGCCCGGTGTCCTGTTCGATGCGGGCGTAGAGCGCGGCCGAGTACTGCATCAGGCGCGTGAGGTTGCGCTTCGAGCGCAGCTGCCCGACGAGGCCGGCCGCGTGCCAGGTCGAGCCGTGGGTCAGGCCCGCCTTCTCCAGGAGCACCACGTCGCGCTCGCCCGCCTTGGCGAGATGGTAGGCGATGCTGCAGCCGATGGCGCCTCCGCCGACGATCACGATCCGGGCCTGGGACGGAAGCACGCGTTTCTCCAGTGCTATGCCAGCTGCGCCGCTCAAACCTCCTCATCCTGAGGTGCGAGCGAAGCGAGCCTCGAAGGACGCACACCGCGGATGCAGCCACGCCGGTGTGCGTGCTTCGAGGCTCGGCCTGCGGCCTCGCACCTCAGCATGAGGAAGTCTGAGCAGGCGAAAGCGATCAGCGCTGCATCTCGCCGAGGTACCAGTCGAGGAACTGGGCGACGTTGCGCTCGCGGAACTTGGAGAAGGGGCCGGGGACGTAACGGCGCGAGGAGACGCCGATCTGCTGGCCCTCGCAGATCGCCCAGTCTTGCCGGTTGGTCTGGTCCCAGACCGGCAGGAGCTTGTCGAGCGTATAGTCCTGCCCCTCGACCGCCTTGCCGTCCACCAGCCAGATGCCGCGGATGTGGGTGAGGTCGGCGGCGATCGGGGTGATGCGGGCCGCGACGGCGTGGTCGCAGTTGGTGTGCTGCCAGAAATTCGGGAACATGGTGGTGCGCAGCGTGCCCGTATCGACCTCCGGCACGTCGCCCATGAGCGGCGCGATGGGGGCGCCGTCGAGGCTCTGGGTCACGTAGCCCTTCATCAGCGGCGTGCGGTGGCAGCGGAAGTAGGCGCCGGTCATCTCGGAGGAGGTGTTGCCCTCGCTGAGCCCTAAGCTGCGGAAGCGGGCGTTCGCGGCTTCCGTGATGGCGTCGAGCTCGGCCTGGAGCTTCGGGTCGAAGAGCGCGCGGTCGCGCATCACGTCGTAGGTCGCGGCGTTGTACTCGTCGTGATGCGAGGGGCAGTGGTAGCACTCGCGGTTGTTCTCGAAGATGATCTTCCAGTTGGCCTTGACGACGTAGTCGACCGTGTGGGCGACCTTGCACTTCTCCAGAGCGTGCGGCGCCATCTGCGGCGCGACGGTCTCGATCACGTCGGAGAAGTCCGGCGGGTCGTCCGAGAAGTTCACGAAGAGGAGGCCGGCGACGTTGTGGAGGGCGACCGGGAAGAGCGAAAGCTCCGAGCGCTCGACGTCGAACTCGCGCTTCGTCGCGGTGATGAGGCTGCCGTCGAGGTCGTAGGTCCAGCGGTGGTAGGGGCAGACGAGCTTGCGCGCGTGCCCGCTCTCCTCGTTGCAGATCCGCGTGCCGCGGTGGCGGCAGAAGTTGTGGAAGGCCCGCACCTCCCCGTCCTTGCCGCGCACGACCACGATGGTCTCGGAGCCGAGCGCCCAGGTGAAGAAGTCGCCCGGGTTCGGAATCGCGCAGGCGTGGCCGGCGAAGAGCCAGCGGCGGTAGAACACCTGCCGCAGGTCCGCCTCGAACACCTCGGGCGCCGTGTAGAAGGCCCGCTCCAGAGGCCCGCCCGGCACGTGCCGCCGTGCCAGCTCCGCCACGTCCGAGCCAGCCTGGGGCATCGCCCGCGTCGCCATGTAGTTCACGAAGACCTCCCGTGGCCGTGCCGGAATCCGCGGGACTTTAGCACCTGCCGGCCCGTCCGGCCCAATCCCGCAATGCCACATTTTCCCACAAAATCACACTCCTTGGCGCGCTTGCCGGGCCGTCGCCCCATGCTAAGCTTCCTGAGAGGCCGGCGAAGACCGGCCCGCAGAGAGGCAAGCGCCGCGGCTCGGCGGGTTCATGACACTGTCGCGGACTCATGCGAATGCCGCGCGCAACGGATCCGAGAGATCCACGAGGGGAGAACACGATGGCTCTGAAGGCATGGAAGGCGCTCGCGGTCGCCGGCACAGCAGTGCTGGCGGGGCTCGGGCTCGGCACGGGCGCGGCGCTCGCCCAGAAGACCCAGGTCACGGTCTACACCGCCATGGAGAACGACCAGCTCGGGCCCTACAAGCAGGCCTTCGAGGCCGCGAACCCAGACGTCGAGATCGTCTGGGTGCGCGATTCGACGGGCGTCATCACGGCCCGGTTCCTGGCCGAGAAGGACAATCCGCGCGCCGACATCGTGTGGGGGCTCGCGGCCTCCAGCATGGCCTTGTTCGAGGCCCAGGGGCTGCTTGAGCCCTACACGCCGCCCGGCGCCAAGGACCTGAAGCCGATGTTCAAGAGCGGCAAGAACCCGGACACCTGGATCGGCATGGATGCCTTCCTGGCGGTGGTCTGCTTCAACACCGCAGAGGCCGCGAAGGCCGGCGCGCCGAAGCCCGCGACCTGGAACGACCTCACCAACGCGGCCTACAAGGGCAAGGTGGTGATGCCGCACCCGGCCTCCTCGGGCACCGGCTACCTCACGATCGCGGCCTGGCTCCAGCTCATGGGCGAGGAGAAGGGCTGGCAGTTCATGGACAAGCTGCACGACAACATCGCGGTCTACACCCACTCGGGCTCGGCGCCTTGCGTGCAGGCGGCGCGCGGCGAGCGCATGGCAGGCATCGGCTTCGACATGCGCGGCGCCTCGGAGAAGACCAAGGGCGCACCGATCGACCTGATCGTCCCCAAGGAGGGCATCGGCTGGGAGATGGAGGCGACCGGCCTCGTCAAGGGCACGAAGAACCTCGCGGCGGCGAAGAAGGTGGCCGACTGGGCCGCGACGCAGAAGGCGAACGAGCTCTACGGCAAGTACTACGCCATCGTGGCCCACCCGGCCGTCAAGGCCGCGCCGCCGAACTACCCGACCGAGGGCGAGGCCGCCATGGTCAAGAACGACCTCAACTGGATGGCGACGAACCGCGACCGCATCCTCGCCGAGTGGTCGAAGCGCTACGAGTCGAAGGCCGCGCCGAAGTAGGGCGGGGCTTCCTCCTCTCCCCGCTTTGCGGGGAGAGGGCTTACTATCTCGACGGCGGCGACGACGACGACCTTCTCGGCGGAGGGGACGAAGCCGACACCGTGCTCGGCGGCGCCGGGAACGACTACCTCAACGGCGGGCTCGGCGACGACCTCGTCGGCGGGGGCGACGGCAACGACACCGTGCTCGGGGCCGACGGCAAGGACTACCTCGACGGCGGCATCGGCGACGACCTCATCGGCGGAAGCGAGGGCGACGACATCCTGATCGGCGACATCGGCAACGACTACATGAACGGCGGCAGCGGGAACGACATCCTCGGCGGCGGCGACGGCAACGACACGCTGCTCGGAACGGAGGGCGACGACTACATCGTCGCTGGCGCGGGCAACGATATAAT
>DASVVU010000185.1:0-6704 GCA_036386395.1 Beijerinckiaceae bacterium
CCGACGAGGCCGCGGCACTCGCCTGGTATCGCTCGGCGGACTATCGCCCGCTTCGCGACCTGCGCCAGCGCAGCGCGCGCGCCGTCATCCTTCTCGCCGACGGCGTGGCCGAGGAAACCGGCCCGAATTCGGGCTGACAGCTCCGGTCGGCGTTTGCCGACGAAGCCGGGATCCCTTCAAGGCCTGCCGTTCAGTCGGGCGGCGCGCCGAGGAATTTGAGCTCTTTCTCGAGCTGAGCGCGGATCGCGGAGGAGTCGGAGCTTGCCTCGGCGATCGCGAGCAGAATGTCCCGGTAACGCTCGACGTTCAGCATCACCAGCCGATCTCGCTTGTTGCGAGTGATCACTATGGGTTCGACGAGAGCCTCGTCCGAGTGAACACTGAAATTGCGGATCAGGTCCGCACTGGATACGCGCCGCATCGATACATCCGTGTGTTGTCGAGCGCGAAGTCTCGGTCTTGCTGCTTGCAGACAGCTTACCGAATCCAGGCCTTTTAGAGGTAGTTTTTAGGCCTGCTGTCTCAATTGCGGGCGCGAAATTCTCGACGATGCTTCTTTGTGAGTCACCGTCCCGATCACGGCCGATCCTCAGGCCACCGCCGCATCGGCCGCGTGCGGTCTCCTCGGCGGCACCGCCCGCGCGCTCATGGACTCCTCCTCGGCCTCCTGGGGCTCGCCCCAGAAGGCCTCGACGGTCGGCCCATCGCCGGTCCGGCGGTCGCAGAACAGGAAGTTCCGGATCTCGTAGGGCCAGACGCGGCGGCCCATCTGCGAGTACCAGCGCATGGCGTGGCGCAGGCCCGGGTCGGGGTGCAGGTACGTGCGCCAGAGCGCCTTCGGCCGCGCCTGCAGCACTGCCTCGGTCAGCTTGAACCAGACGAGCACCCGCCAGGGCGGCATGTGGCGCGTCGCGAGGACCTGGTGCTTGTAGTCCCAGCGCCGCCGATCGCTCTGGATCACCTGCCGCCCCGCCGCGAGCCGGAAGTAGGGGGTCCAGCGGTGGGGCGTGACGTACAGCATCTGGATCTGGTCGGGGTCGTAGGCGAGGAGCCGGCGCATTCCCCGCCAGTGGTCGCGGTCGGTCTCCTCCTCGAAGCCGACGACCCAGGTCGCCATCGAAAGAATCCCGTGACGGCGCAGCAGCCGGATCGCCTCCCGGTCGGTTGCCGTCGCGCCGCCTTTCCGGATGAGCTCGAGGGTGCGCTCGTCCGTGTTCTCGAGACCGAGGAGGAAGCGCTGCCAGCCGGCCTTCTTGTAGAGGTGCAGGATGTCGGCGTCGCGCACGATGTCGTCGGCGCGGGTCGAGCCGACGAGGATCAGGTCGACGTCCTCGGCGATGAGCGCCTCGAGGAAGGCCCGCCACGCCTTCTTCGAGACCGTCGGGTTCTCGTCGGCGAAGTTGATCACCTTCACCCCGTGCTCCCGGTGGAGGCGGGCGAGCTCCTTGGCGAACCGGACCGGGTCGCGGTGGCGCCAGCGGGTCCAGAAGCCGCGCTGGCCGCAGTAGTTGCACAGGTGCGGGCAGCCGCGGGAGAACTGCACCACCACGGCCCGCAGGCCGCCCCAGTAGCTGTAGCGGGCGTGGTCGATGAGCTCCCAGCCGATCCGGTAGGCGTCGAGGTCGCGGATGACCGCGGCGGGCGCCGTCGCCCGCGGGGCATCATCGGCACCGCGGTAGGCGATGCCGTCGACGGTCGAGAGCGGCCGGCCGTCCCGCAGCGCCGCCATCAGCCGCCGCGCCGTCTCCTCGCCCTCGCCGCGCACGATCGCGTCGACGTGCGGCTCCTCCTCCAGGATCTCGCGCCAGTGATAGGTCGGGAAGACCCCGCCGTAGACGATGAAGGCTTCGGGCAGCCGCGCCGCGACCGCGGCCGACACCTTAGCGATCACCGGGTGGCCGGAGGTCGATCCGGAGTGGCCGAACAGCACCGCGTCGGGAGCGAGGCGCACGGCCTCTGCGACGATCGCGTCCACCGGCATCGGCCCGAACTCGGCGTCGAGGAGGCGCACCTCGTGCCCGTCGTCGATGAGCGGCCCGCCGACCGCAAGGAGACCCAAGGGCGGCAGGTGGTCGTCGGGGATGCGGCTGCCGATCGACGGGTGGGGGACGTTGACGAGGAGGATGCGCATGGCTTCGGTCTCTCACGCGGCTGCCGTCAGGCCGCCGAAGCGGCAACGAGGCCGCCGAAGCGGCGCTCGCGCCGGTCGTAGTCGGCGACGTGGGCGGCGAGGTCGTCGGGCCCGAAGTCCGGCCAGGCCCGCTCCGTGAAGGCGAGCTCCGCGTAGGCGCACTCCCAGAGGAGGAAGTCGGACAGGCGCCGCTCGCCGCCGGTGCGCACGAGGAGGTCGACCGCGCCCGCGTCGGGGGCGAGGCAGGCCGTCATGGCCTCGCGGGTGGCGGTCCCGGCGATCCGCGCGGCGGCGTCGAGGATCGCGTCGCGCGCCGAGTAGTCGACCGCGATGCGCAGGTGGAGGCGGCCCCCGCCCCGGGTCGCCGCCTCGGCCCGGCCGATCGCGCCGGCGATACCCTCGGGCAGGCGGTCGCGCCGGCCGATGACGGAGAGCCTGACCCCGCCCTCGACGAGGCGCCGGACCTCGTTTTGGAGATAGAGGCGGAGCAGCCCCATCAGGGCGCCGACCTCGTCCGGCGGCCGGCGCCAGTTGTCCGCCGAGAAGGCGAAGAGCGAGAGCGTGCCGACGCCGAGGCCGGGCGCCGCCTCGACGACCCGGCGGATCGTCTCGACCCCGGCGCGATGACCCGCGGTGCGGGGCAGGCCCCGCCGCGTCGCCCAGCGGCCGTTCCCGTCCATGATGATCGCGACGTGGATGGGAGCCTTGTCGTGGAAAGAACTTTGCATTGCAGAGTCTCCAGGCAAAAAAAGAGGGTCAGGCCGTAGCGGGGCGGAGCGGCGCCGGGCCCGGCGATTCCGCGCCGGCGGCCTCTGCGGCGTCGTGGACCACCTGCTCCAGCACGGCAAGGTAGTCGAGGAAGCGGCGGCGGCCGGCCGGCGTCAGGCGGCATCGGGTGAGCGGGCGGTTGCCGTCGTAGCCCTTGTCGATCGCGACGAGCGCGGCCTCCTGCAGCACCTGGAGATGGCGGCTGAGGTTGCCGTCGGTGAGGCGGCAGAGGCCCTTCAGGTCTGCGAAGGGCAGGCCCTTGGGATGGGCGGCGAGCGAGGTCAGGATGCCGAGGCGCGCCCGCTCGTGGATGACGCGGTCGAGGCCCTCGTAGGAGAAGCGGCCGGGCCCTTCAGGCGTCATCGGACCCTCCGGCGCTCCACTGCAGGACGGCGGCGACGAGCGCCTGCCCGATCGCGAAGGGCAGGCCCATGTGCCAGGGCGACAGGGTCTTGTCCGCCGCCGCAAGCGCGATGACGGCGAGCCCCGCGACGACGTACCAGGCCCCGGCCACGACGAGGCCGCGCGGCAGGAGGCGGGCGGCGGAGAAGAGGCCGAGCCCGACGAGCACCTGCCACAGGCCGGGCATGAGCCACAGCGTCCCCGGCTCGAAGCGCGCGAGGACGAGCGCGATCAGCGCGCCGGCGGCGCCGACGGGCAGGAACTGCTCGATCGCCGCCTGGATCATGTCGTCGGCAAGGTCGGAATGGATCCGGCGCGACCGCGTCAAGGCCTCGGCCCCGATCAGGGCCGCGGCCGCCACGGCGGTCGCGAGCCAGAGGATCAGGAAGGGCACCGGCTCGGGCGCGGCCCCGTCGAGCCACAGGGACTGCCCGCAGGCGACGCAGAACGCGAGCGCGCCCGTCGCGGCCAGCGCCGCCGGTCCGAGCCCGCGGAACACGGTGCCGCGGGCCATCTGCGCCCGGATCGCGCCGATGTCGGCGAGCGCCCTCTGGAAGTCATGCATTCGCGTTAGTCCTTTACAATGCAAAGTACATTGCATTGGAGAGCAACGCAAGCCCACCCAAGGTGGTGGAGATCCAATGGTGAATGGCTGTAAGCGACGAAGCCGACACGAGGCTTCGAACGAGTTATTCCTCCGGCGCCTTGGGCCGTGTCTCCGCAAGCCAGCCGCGGTAGTGCGACAGGCGGCCGAGGAGCGGGACATGGATCGGCACGTCGAAGGTGAAGCGCCCTGCCCCATCGACGCTCTCGCGGGCACGGCTTGCGGGGGCAAGCATCCGCGGCAGGGGCAGCCCGAGCAGACGGGCGCCGGTCGTCTCGAGGGTCAGGCCGTCCCGGTCCGCCGAGACGGCAAGCCGGACCTCGAGCGGGCCGAACCGTTCCTCCAGCATCCCGGGCCCGATGCCGCGGACGAGACGGGAGCGCATGGTCACCCCGGGATAGGTCCGCTCCCAGGTTTCGGAACCGTCCGCGAGGCCGCGCATCTCCACCCGCACGGGAAGGTCGCGCCCCTCTCTCGGCAAGCCGAAGAGGCGCGCCGCGAGGCTGGCGAGGGGACCTGAGGGTCCGGCCACGTCGGCGCGGCCTTCGAGGACGAGACAGTGCGCGACCTCGTGCGCCGCACGGATCTGCGGCGGCAGCAAGTCGAAGCCGCCGCCGAGCGCGCGGCGGAACAGGGGCTCCACCGCCTCCATGCGCGTCGTGGCGCGGATGCGGTAAGGCGCGAACTCGGCCGCGATGCGCTCGTAGGGGATGAGGCCGGCGCACGGCGCCGCGCCCCGGAAGGCGAGCTCGCCGGAGGCCAGCATCTTCAAGGCGGCGAGCGCGGGCAGAGGCGGGATCTGCGGCCCATCGCCGGCCTCGGCCACGAGCGTCCAGACGCGGCGGCGGAGCGCGCCGTCCCGATCCCGGGTCACGGCCTCGACGCGCATCCCGCCCCGGTCGGTGCCGAAGGGCAAGAGCAGGTCGGCTGCGCGCTTCAGCGGCCAAGCGAGCCCGGCGAGGGAGCGCAGGAGGCCGAGCCGGACGAGGCCGGAGGCGGCGTAGAGACCCCCATGCAGGAGCCCGAGCTCGAGGCCGGCCCGGAACGTGGCGTCTGCCGTCGGGCGATAGCGCTCGACCAGGAGGTCGAGGTCGGGGGTCTCGCAGAGCGAGAGCCAGCGCGATCCGACCCCGTCCATCTCGACCCGTTCGGGGCGGCCCCAACCTGCCTCCTCGACCCACCGCCCGCCGCGAAAGACGCCCACGGGATGTCCGGCCCAGGACAGGATCGCCCGGACGAGGCTGAGGCCCCGCGGCGCCCGGTTCCCGGGCGCGATCGCAACGTCGACGGCGTAGATCCCGCCGCTCTCGGCAGTGAGCCGGTCGAGGACCGCGTGCGACAGCGCCGGCGTCGAGCTCGCCCCGGACAGGACGGCGGCTCCAGCGCGGCGCGCGTCCTCGTCGAGGTCCCGGATGCCAAGAACGTAGTCCCGGGCGTCGGCAAGGTCGACGCAGTGCAGTCCCGCCGCAATCGCGGCGCGAGGCAGCGCAGGGGCCCGCCCCTGGAACGGGCCCGCCGCGTCGGCCACCGCGAAGAGGTCGGGATGGGCGCTCTTCAGAGCGGCGAGACGCTCGGCGTCGAGGCTCGCCTGGTCGATCGCGAGCGTCTCGACCTGCGCGCCGGTCGGGGCGAGCTGCTCACGCAAGGCTGCGAGCCGCGTCCCGTCCCGGGCCGCAAGGATAAGAGCGAAGCCATCCCTGGCGAGCCCGGCGGCGAGACGCCGGCCGAAGGCCCCCGTAGCTCCCACCACGAGCACGCGCGGCAGGCTCACCCGGCACTCCGGCGCGGCCTGAAGGTCATGCCAGGAACCGCCCTTCGTGCTCGGGAAGAGGGCGGTAGCATACGTCGAGGCGGCCCCCGAGCCTGAAGCGGTTGCGGGCGAGCCGCTCGTAGAACGGATCGAGCCAAGCCGCCGGAACGATCCGCAAGGCGCCGGCGAGCGACCACGGGAAGCCGAGGTTTTGGAACATGCGGATGGTGCCGGAAGCCTTGAACCAGGCGCTGCCGTCCTGGATCAGGATGTTGGTCTCGTACTCGGCGGGATCGAGCCCATAATGGACATAGAGGACCCGGCCTAGGACCGACTGCGCCGGGATGAAGCGGTACAGGCCCTTGCGGTCGTGTCGCAGCACGAAGCGCACCCACCCGGAGCAGAGGGCGCACATCCCGTCGAAGACGATGATCGGCCGGTCGTCGGGGAACTGCGGCACCGTGGGATCGTGCCGATAGGAATAGGGCTGCCGGCGACCGGCAATGGTCCCGGCATACGCCGACGGAGTGCCGTCATTCATCGGCTCATGCCCCAAGATCCTGCCACGCTCAAGCATCTGCCGTAACTGCGGGTTCCTCATGATGGAAGATGGTATCACTTGGCTTGCGTTCCCAAAGCCCGGCATCCCAGTTCCAGAAGCGGACCTGGAGCGTCTGGGCGCGACCACGGATGCGCACCTGACGCTCCTGGGTGAACAGCAGCAGCGGCGCGCGGCCTGAAGCTCGCACCCGGTCGAAAAGCGCCGCGCTGATGGCCAAAACGTTCTCGTGCTGGGCAGCGACTTCGAGGAGCCGGCTCGCCACGTTGACGCAATCGCCGGTCGCCGTGATGTGGTGCGTGTCGCCGCCGAGGCGCGACGCGACGATCGCCCCGAAGTGGGCTCCGACGCGCAGCCCGAGAGCGCGGCGCAGGTCCGGCGCCAGCCCATCGAGCCACCGCGTCACCCTCCGGGCGAGGGCGACGGCGGCGGCGAGCGCACGCGCGGCGTCGTCGGGCCTGGGCTTCGGCAGGCCGAAGACGATCATGGC
>DASVVU010000186.1:0-4042 GCA_036386395.1 Beijerinckiaceae bacterium
AAGCGGCCGAGTTCAAGCTCACCGAAAAGCAGAAGGTCGTGGCCTTGATCTTCGATCTGCAGAGCGTGCCCGCGATCGGGCTGCGGACGGCCCAAGGGCTCGTCGGCATCAACGCCATGTACTGGGACATGAACGACGACACGCGCGCCTGGTCGGCTCGCTACCAGCAGCGCCACCCCAAGAAGATGATGCCGAACCACATGCAGGCGGGCGTCTACTCGGCGACGCTGCATTATCTCAAGGCGGTCGACAAGGTCGGCTCGCCCGTCGACGGCCGGGCGGTGGTCGCCGCCATGAAGGCGATGCCGGCCGAGGACGCCCTCTTCGGCAAGGGCCACATCCGGGAGGACGGGCGCAAGATGCATCCCATGTACCTCCTGCAAGTGAAGGCCCCGGGCGAGTCGAAGGGCGAATGGGACGTGTTCAGGGTCGTGGGCACGGTGGCGGCCGACCAGGCCTTCCGGCCCCTCAAGGCCGGCAGCTGCCCGCTCGTCGGCGGGTAGCTCGGGGTCGCCGTGAGGGCATCGAGGTTACTGGCGTTCGGGCTTGCGGTGCTCCTGCTGGCCGCGAGCCGGCTGCCGTTCCTCTCCAACACGCTGGTCGGCGAGGAGGGGACCTTCGCGGCGCTGATCCTGAGCGAGCCCCCCTCGTCCGCGGTCACCGCGAACGGCCTGCCGCAGCTGATGGTGGCGCAGATCGAGGGCCGTCCGGCCTACATCAGCTTCGAGCACCAGATCGTGCCGTACATCCTCCTCGAGGACGGCATCGGCGCGCTCGCGCGGCGCGCCGGCGTCTTCGAGCACGGCGCCGACTACCGGACGCTCATTGCGCGAGGCACGTTCTTCCTGCCGTTCGCGGTCGGCGTCCTCGGCCTCCTGTGGCTCGCGACGGCGGGGCTTTCGGACGGCCGACCGCCCGGTGCGGCCGCCGTGCCCCTTGCCGCCGTTGCCTACGCGCTCACGACACCGCTTGCGGTCGGGGCCTCGGTGCAGCCGCAGGTGGACGGCGCCGTCGGCGGCCTGCTCGTCGGGACCGCCGCCTTCCTCGTCGTCGCGACGGAGGGCAGGCCGTCGGCCAGGATCGCGTTTCCGCTTGCCGGCGTGCTGGTGGGGCTCGGGCGGCACGAGTGGGCCCTGGCCTTCCTGGCCGCGGGGCTCGGCACAGCGTTGCTTGCGGCCATCCTCCGCACGGGGCGCGCCGGGCTTGCCTTGAGCTTCGTGGCGGGGCTCGCGATCGGCGTCGGCGTCTCCGTCGCCGCCTCGCCGGCAGACTACATGTCGAGCTTCAACGTGATGGAGCGCATCTATGCGCTTCCCAGCAGCCGTCTCGCGCTCCTGCGGTTGCAGCTCCCCTATACGGCTCCGGTCCTGCTCCTCGGCCTCCTCGCCGCCGCGCTCGCGGCCTGGCCCCTGCGGGCCGTCGTGTCGGACAGGCCGGGGACGGCGATCCTCACGGCGGGCGGGATCGCCATCGCGGCGGGATTTTCGGCGAGCGGCTGGGGCGGCGACGGCTTTCCCCGCTACTACGCGCCGGCGCTGATCGCGCTCGCCTACGCCGTCGTCGCCCTGATGCGGCCCGAGGCATGGCCGCGCCTCGTTCGTTACGGCGCGGTCGCCGCCTTCGCAGCCGGGACCGCCTGGAACGCGTCTTGGCTCTACGGCAGCCGCGTGCGCGACGTGTCGATCACCAGCAGCCCGGGAACGGATCTCGCCGCCCTGCGGGCGCAGTTGGCCCGAAGCGCCGCCCGGGCGAAGGCGGAGAAGGGCGTCGTGCTCGAGCACGCGAGCATCTGGCTGTACTTCCCCGACGTCGATTTCATCTCGCGGGACATGGGGCCGGAAGGCGGCCGTGGGTTCGTGGCCTACAAGGCCCCGTCGCTCCCGCTGATCGTCCCTTAGCTCAAGGCATGCGCCCCGCCGCAAGCCACGCGGCGCCGATCAGCGCCGCCTCGCCGACGACGACGCCGGTCATGACCGAGCGACGGGCCGCGAAGAAGGCCGCGACACCGAGAGCGAGCGCTGCAAGCCGCCACACGAGCGGCACCGCGACGAGCGGACCGGTCGGCGAGAACACGATCTTCGCCACCACGCCTGCGACGAGCGCCGTCGCGACGGCGCGCACCCAGACCAGGATCTCGGCCTTCTCGTCGAAGCCGCGGGACAGGAACACGGCGACGACGCGCCACACCTCGCTCGGCAGGAAGCCGAAGACGACGACGAGGAGGTAGGGCCACAGCGCCTCGGTCATGCGGGGCCTCGCCCGAGCTTCTTCTGGACCAGGTAGGCCGCCGTGCCGCCGACGAGGCCGACGAGGAGGAGGTCGAAGTCCTTGCCGACGAGCGCCGTCGACACGGGCGCGAGGACGAAGCCAGCGCCGACCGCGACCCAGTCGGAGGCGCCGCGCGCGCCGGCCGCGAGCGAGAGCGTGAAGAACGTCGGGGTCAGGAACAGCAGGCCCGCCGCGAGCGGCAGCGGCAGCGCACCGACAAGCGCATAGCCGAAGAAGGTCGTCACCGCGCAGAGGAGAAGGCACGCGTTGGCGAAGCCGAGATAGTACGGCAGGCGCTCCTCCATCGGCATCGGCGGCAGGAGGCGCAACGCTTCGACCCACACCGTCACGGTCACGTAATGCGCGACGAGGACCTGGAGGCCCGTGCCCTTCGCCCGCCCGCCGAACAGCGGCAGGGTCGACAGGGTCATGGGCAGGAGGCGGATCGAGGACAGGGCGACCGCAAGCGCGATCGCCGGCAGCGCGGTGCCGACCGCGATGCCGCCGAAGAAGATCACCTGCGCGGGACCGGCCCAGATCATGAGCGTCGAGAGCACGGCGGCGCCGGCCGGGAACCCGGTCTCGCCGGCGAGGCTCCCGACCGCGAACATGGACAGCCCGACGACCCACGCCGGCAGCGCAAGCGCGTCGCGCACGCCCCGCAGCACGAGGGCGCGGGTGGAGGGTTCTTCGGGGCCCATGGGCGGGCGAGCCATAGACCAGTTTCCGGTCACGGGCTAATGCGTGGCACGCAGGCGGGAGCGACCATGGCCGAGGCGGGCGAGCGCACGGATTACCCCGAGATCCGCGAGGCGATGGCGCGGCTCTGCGCCGGCTTCCCGGGCGAGTACTGGCGGGCGCTCGACCGGGAGGGCCGCTACCCGAGCGAGTTCGTGAACGCGCTCACCGCGCAGGGCTACCTCTCGGTGCTGATCCCGGAGGAGTACGGCGGCTCGGGGCTGCCCCTCTCGGCCGCGGCCGCGATCCTGGAGGAAGTGCAGCGGGCGGGCTGCAACGGCGCTGCCTGCCACGCCCAGATGTACACCATGGGGACCGTGCTCAGGCACGGTTCCGAGGAGCAGAAGCGCCGCTATCTCCCCGAGATCGCGGCCGGGCGCCTGCGCCTCCAGGCCTTCGGGGTGACCGAGCCCACCTCCGGCACCGATACGGCGAGCCTCAAGACCACGGCCCGGCGCGAAGGCAACGATGCCTACGTCGTCAACGGCCAGAAGATCTGGACCTCGCGCGCCGAGCACTCCGACCTGATGCTGCTCTTGGCCCGCACGACGCCCGCGGACCAGGTCGGGAAGCGGACGGACGGCCTCTCCGTGTTCCTCGTCGACATGCGCGAGGCATTGGGACGCGGCCTCACCATCCGCCCGATCCGCACCATGATGAACCACGCCACGACCGAGGTCTTCTTCGACGACCTGCGGGTGCCGGCAGAGAACCTCATCGGCGAGGAGGGCAAGGGCTTCCGCTACATCCTCTCGGGCATGAATGCCGAGCGCATCCTGATCGCGGCGGAGTGCGTCGGCGACGCCAAGTGGTTCGTCGAGCGCGCGGTGTCTTACGCGAAGGAGCGCGTCGTGTTCGGGCGCCCCATCGGCCAGAACCAGGGCGTGCAGTTCCCGATCGCCCGCGCCTACGCGAACATGCGCGCCGCCGAGCTCATGGTGCGCGAGGCGCTTCGTCTCTACGAAGCCGGGCACAACCCCGGCGCCGAGGCCAACATGGCGAAGATGCTCGCCGCCGACGCCTCCTTCGAGGCCGC
>DASVVU010000187.1:0-13538 GCA_036386395.1 Beijerinckiaceae bacterium
CTCCGAAGGAATGCGAAAATGCGAGTGCGGACGGCGCGGCGCGGACCACCTCTCCCGGATCTCGGCTGTTGCCGAGATCCGCATTGTGCGAGCGCAAGTCGGGCAGGCCCGACTTGCGTGGGAGAGGTCGAGTCGGCGCCAGCCGACCGGGTGAGGGTTCACGGTCTCTCCGGTGAGAGCGGTCCCCTCACCCGGTCGCGCCGAAGGCGCGACTCGACCTCTCCCTTTGGGAGAGGTTGGCGCGCGCTCGTCGCGTTCGCGCTGATGATCGCCCCCGCCCATGCCATTGTCGGCGGGGCGGAGGATTCAGGTCCCCTCGCGCGCCGGACCGTGATGGTGCTGTCGTCGAAGGGCGGGGTGTGCTCGGCCGTGATCGTCGCGGCGGACGCGGTCCTGACCGCGGCGCACTGCGCGACCGGCGCGCCGCAGCACCGCGTCCACTGGAAGGACGAGGACGGCGCGCCTCAGCTCGTCGAGCCCGCTGCCATCGCCGTCCATCCGGGCTACGACCCGAAGGCCGTGGAGGCGCGGCGGCGCTCGATCGACCTCGCGCTCGTCCGCCTGCCCCGGAACCTGCCCGACCGCTTTGCCGCGGCGACGCTCTCGGGCGCGAGCCCGAACGCCGGGGCGCGCGTGGCCTTCGGCGGATACGGCGTCGCGAAGGCCGGCGACGCGCGCTCGACCGGCACCTTCCGCATGGTCGCCCTGCCGGTCGCCGAGCCCTTCGGCAAGAGCACGATCCTGGTCTGGGCCGAAGGCGGCGGGAAAGCCGGCGCCTGCACGGGCGATTCCGGCGGCCCGGTCGCGCAAGGCGAGGCGGTGATCGCGGTTACGACCTGGGTCGGCGACCGCAGCAGCGGCGCCTGCGGCGCGTACTCGCAGGGCGTGCTCGTGGGCCCGCAGCGCGGCTGGATCGACCGCACGCTCGCCGGCTGGGGGAAGAAGGCGCGGTGGGAGTGAAATGACCTCTCCCGGAGGGAGAGGTCGAGACGGCGAAGCCGACCGGGTGAGGGATTACTCTATCCGGTGAGGGCGTAACCCCTCACCCGGTCGCGCTCAGCGCGCTCGAGCTCTCCCTCCGGGAGAGGTGGACCTTGACGAACCCTTCGCGTTCCGGAACCTTTGGAACGGGAGGGGTCGACAACGGGTTCAGCGTCACGATGCGCCTCTCTCATCTCGCCCTCCTCCCTCTCCTCTTCGCGACGGCCGAAGCCCACGCCGTGGTGCGCGGCGCGGTCGCGCGGGATCCGAACGGCATCCGCGGCTCGGTCGTGCGGGTGGAATCCTCCCGCGGCGAATTGTGCTCCGGCGCCGTGATCGCGCCGGACCTCGTGCTCACCGCGGCGCACTGCGTCACCGACCGGGCGCAGTACCGGGTCGTGGCGGTCGACCGGCGCTTCCGCCCGCGCACCGTGCGCGCGGTCGCCGCCGCGATGCACCCGGCCTTCGTGCCGGGGACGACGCCGCGCACCCAGCCGGGCGTCGACCTCGCGCTCCTCAAGCTCGAGCAGCCGCTCGGCCCCGACTTCATGCCCCTCGACCCTCGCGGCGCGGGCCGCGTGGCCAAGGGCCAGCCGGTGGATCTCGCGGGCTTCGGCGTCGTCGGCGAGGGCAACAAGGGCTCGGCCCGGGTGCTGCGCCAGACCCGCCTCGTGTCGCTCGGCACGCTCCAGGTCGCGAACCGCGTCGTCGTCGTCGCCGACGAGGAGCGCCTCGCGCAGGCGCCGGGGGCCGGCGCCTGCCGGGGCGATTCCGGCGGGCCGATCTTCGCCGGCGGGCCCGGCGGCTACCAGCTCGTCGGCATCGTGTCGTGGTCGTCGGGCGCCTTCATGGGCCGCGACCGCTCGGCCTGCGGCGGCCTCACCGCGGTGACCCCCGTCGCCGACCACGCCTCCTGGATCGCGGCGCGCGCCGCGGACCTGCAGCGGCTTTCGCCGGGCCAGGCCATCGCCCAGCCGCGCGCGCCCTCGAACGCCGCGGATTGGGTCGGGCGTTGATCACCTCTCCCGGAGGGAGAGGTCGAGACGGCGTCAGCCGTCCGGGTGAGGGATTACGCTCTCCTCGGATAGGCCGTAACCCCTCACCCGCTCGGCTTCGCCGAGTCGACCTCTCCCTCCGGGAGAGGTTCAGAAGCTGCCCTTCCTTTACGCAACCTGCCGCCCTTTCCGGTGTGGATAGCCGGTTAACCCGATATTAACCACGATCAACCGATCATATGCTTTGCGAAGTTGAGTGCGTATCGCCGGTCGGGACCGGCCTTACGGCACGAGGCGCGGCTGTCGCATCGGTTCCGCGCGCTCTTCCGGCAGCCATCTCCGACCATGCAGCCGCTTTCGCCGGCAGGCGCGAGCGACCAACGCATAGACCCGGAGAGCGCTCATGCCTCGAAGCGCTGGCCGGCGGAGCCTCTTCGGCGCCGCCACGATCTCGCTCGCCCTCGCTTCGGCGGCGAGCGCCCACGACATCTGGATCAACAAGGAGCGCCGCACCAACGCCGCCGGCGAATGGTGCTGCAACACCTACGACTGCGCGGCGATCCCCGAGGAGAAGATCAAGATCACGCCGCGCGGCTACGTGCTCGAGAGCGGCGAGACGATCCCGCATTCGAACGCGGCCATGTCCGGCGACGGCCAGTACTGGCAATGCCGCCGCCCGGACAAGAGCACGCGCTGCTTCTTCTTCCCACCGCCGGGAACGTGAGAGAGTCGGCGCATTCGCGGCCACGCCACGCCTCGTTCAGCCGGTAGGCGACGACGAGGCTGGGGAGGCGGGAGGGGTCGAATACGGAGGAGCCGAGGCTCCGGGCGATACCGTCCCAGCCGCTCCCATCTTGGCGAGTTCTTCCTCGAGGGCCGCCTCGCCGGTCGGCGTCGAGATGAAGCCTGGGCTCTTGTCGAAGTAGATGTTGGCGATGTTGTCGCCGTCGACCAGCAGACGATTCCACGGATCCGCCATGGGGGCGCCCCCGTCGCCGGAGAGCGGCAGTTCCGTGCCGGTGACCGGCGTTTCCTTCGTGAGATCCATGAAGAACTTCGTGCAGTTGTACAGCACGATGTAAGCGATGCGGCCATCCCCCCTCAGGAACAGCTCTTCATAATAACCCTTGTACATCAGCGCCTTGTTGTTCTCGACCGTGCTCGTCACGATGAAGACCCTAAGAGTCCCCTGCACGCCTTCGCTGAAGCGGATCATGTCGTAGATCCATCGATGAGTCGCGAGGAACCTGAACCGCCCCCGGACAAGCTGCCTGCCTAGGGTCCATCCTGCCCAGAGCCCGAAACCGGCTGTCGCGATAATGTAGATCAGAACCTTCCACAGACGGGTCCTGATGATCTTCGAGAGCATCTCCGGCGGAAAGTGGTTGTAATAGGCGAACGGCCGGAAGAACCTCGGATAGTCGATCGGAAGAAGGGCCAGGAGCACCCCCGCCAAGAGATGCAGGATGATGGACAGGAGGAGCGCAAGGGCGACGTCGCCGACGGCGCTCGTGCGGACAACCTCGCGGGAATGACGCTCGCTTGCGGCAAATCCGACCAGGACGAAGACGCCGGGCAACAGCAGCGCAATGACGAGGACGGTGGTCCACGCCAGGGACATCGCTTCGTCCGATGGTTAAGCGGCGGTCCGTCCAGCGCTGCGTCGGTCGCGGTTTTCCACGACGTACTTCACGACATCATCGAGCTTTGCCGGAGTATCCGGATTTCCCCCGGTGGTCCAAATGGCCTCATGGACGAGATCCAGGTCGCCATTGGCGAGCTGGGCGAGCTTGTCGATCAGGCTCGGGGGACGCATCGAAGCCCCGCCGGCGGCGGACCGGGGCAGCTTGCCGAACAGTCTGGAGGAGCGCGTTGAAGCGGTCATGGGCTCTCCTGACATCCCGAACGCACGGCACGCCGATCCGTTCACTCTCGGCAATGGGACTCGCTTTTCCGTTAACGAAAGATGGCATCCGCCCAAGCCTGTTGCAAGCGATGCACCGGGCTCGCTCCCGGGGCGATCTCCGCGCCGCCTCTCCGCCACGCCGCGCCCGGCCGTCCTCCGGTCAAGCCCGAGGACGGCCATGACGCGCCATGGAGATCAAGCGAACTTCATCAGCTTGATCGCATCGTAGTCCTGCACCCCGCCGCCGACGCGTTTCGTGGTGTAGAAGAGGACGTAGGGCTTGGCCGAGTAGGGGTCGCGCAGCACCCGCACGCCGGCGCGGTCGACGACGAGGTAGCCGCGGCGGAAGTCGCCGAAGGCGATGGACAGGGAGTTCGCCGCGACGTCCGGCATGTCCTCGGCCTCGACCAGCGGGAACGCCATCAGGGTCGCGGGCTGGCCGGCGCCGGCGGGGGGCTGCCAGAGGTAGTTGCCGTTCGCGTCCTTGAACTTGCGGATCGCGGCCTGGGTCTTGCGGTTCATGACGAACGAGGCGTTCTGGCGGTAGCCGGCCTTGAGCGCATAGACGAGGTCCACGAGCTTGTCCGAGGGGTTCGCGCCCGGGAAGGCGCCGGCGTTGCCGGTGCCGACGAAGCCGAGCTTGCCCCACACCCAGGCGCCGTTGTCGACCGTGTCGGAGGCCAAAAAGCCTTTCGGCTTGTTGACCCCGTCGCCGGCGACGAAGGCCGCGCCCTCCTGCTCGGCGAAGGCGGTCTCGACCTCGGACGCGATCCACTGCTCGACGTCGACGACGGCGTCGTCGAGGAGCGTCTGCGTCGCGGCCGGCTGGGCGTAGAGCTCCATCGCCGGGAAGGCGAGCTCGGCGAGCGTTGCGGCGGTGGTCTGCGGCCTGGCCGCCGTCTCGCCGATCCAGCCGGCGGCGACGCCGGCCGTCGAGAAGGCGCGCTTGTAGAGCCCGCCCGAGATCGTGCGCACCGAGGCGATGGCGCGGATCGGCGAGATGCTCGCCAGGCGCCGCAGCACCTCGCGCTCGATGGTCTCGGGCACGAGGTAGCCGCCGTCCGGCCCCGAGCCCGCCGAGAGGGCTTTGGCCTCCAGGCGCTTGAGGCCGGCGGCCTCGCCGGCCCGCACGTAGAGGTCGAAGGCGGCCTTGTGCTCGGCGATGGCCGGATCGCGGGCCTCCGCGCCCGAGCCGCCGAGCGCCGGGCGGCGGGACTCGAGGGTGATGCGGTCGAGGCGGCGCTTCGTCTCGTCGAGGGCGCCGTCGATGCGGGCGAGCTTCTCCTCTGTGACGGCGTCGGCCGAGAGCCTGGTCTCGATCTGCGCCAGGCGCTCGTCGTTCGTGTCCTTGAAGGCCTCGAAGGCGCGGGCGAACTCGTCGAAGGCGGCCGCCACGTCGGCGCTCTTGGTCTCGGGGGCGATGGCTGTGGTCATGTCTGGTCCTCTGCAGGGTTGGTGGAAGGTGTCGTTTCTCTGGGTTCGTTTCGTCGCAGAGGGCGCGACGAAACCTTTTTCCCCGCCGCGACATCGTCCGGTAACGGATCGGGCGTATGAGGCGGGCAGGAGCGTTGCGGGGGCCTCGCGGGAGGCGGGACCATGAAGATCGGCCATCTCATCGGGCTTGCCGCCGTCGCGGCGATCCTCGCCGCCGCGGCGCAGTTCACGGAGCGGCGAAGCGTCCCGAATTGGGCGCCGAACGCCGCCGTCGCGGCGAAGCCGAAGCCCACCGAGACCGTGGCGCAGAGCGCCGCCCTGCCGGACGGCAAGGTGCAGGCGGCGCTGCCCGCGTCGACGCTGCCGCCGCAGAGCTCCGAGATTCCGGCTGCGGCGCGCTCCTCGACGCCCGATCCCGATGCGACCGGCGGCTTGCCGAAAGAGGCGGCGCCCGTGGCCCCGGCGCCGGACGTCTCGCCCGCCCCCGTCCGCGAGCATCGTCAGGCCGCAAGGCCGGCACGGCAGGCTCGCGCGCCCGAAGCTCCGGCGGCATCGCGGCCGGCGATGGTGCGCGATCCGATCCAGTTCCGGCTCGCCGAGGGGAACCGCTGATCACGGCCGGAACAGGCGCCGCGCCGCGCCTCGTATGATGCGCGCGAGGCCCTCTGCCGAAGACAGCACCCGCTTCACCCCGGCAACGCGCGCGCCCGGCAGCATCGGGAACGTCACCACCGAGATCTCCCACAGGTCGAGCTTCTCGATGCGGCGCAGGCCCGCCCGGTCGGTGCGGGCGCGCTCGACGCGGAAGCCGATGGAGAGGCCGTCGACGGCGCCCTCGCGCATGAGGGCGTGGATCTCCCTCGCCCGCGCCACCGCGAGGTTGAGCCGCCCGCGCACGCGAAGGCCGCGCGCGTCCTCGGCGATCGCCAGCCAGCGCCCGATGGGCTCGGCCGGGTCGTGCTGCCAAAGCAACCGCACGCCGCCGGCGCCGCGCCGGGAGAGGCTCTCGGCGAAGGCGCCCGGCGCCACCACGTCCTTGCCGAGGTCGGCGACGCCGAACAGGCTGGCGTAGCCCTCGAAGGTGCCGTCCTCCGCCACGCCGGCGAGCGGCGCCGCGAGGAGTTTTTGTTCGCGGGCGAGGGCGTGCTCGCGCAGGTCTAACCGCGTGTCATCCCGGCCAAGCCGCCCACGGGTCCGGCCTTCGGCCGGCCCGAGGACAGGCTCCGCGGCGCAGAGCCGGGATCCAGCCGCAAGCGCCGGCCCGTAGCCATGGATCCCGGATAGCTGCTGCGCGGCTTCCGGGATGACAATCGGGCGTGAGAAACTCATCGCGCGCCCTCCCGGGCCGGGCGCGGGGCCTGGCCGCGCGTGCCCTCGAGCTTCTCCAGGGTGCGCACGAAAGTGCGGAACACGGGCGGGGCCGGGCGCTCGCGCGCCGCATCGGCGGATGCGGGGCGCGGCGCGGAAGGGCGGCTCTGTCTCATCTCAAGTCTCCGGAGTGGCGGCGGTTGAAGCGCGCGAGCTCGCGCACGAAGTCGTCGAAGCGCTCGTTCGAGCGGGCGAGATCGCGCAGCACGATCCGCACAAGCGCCGAGGCGCCGCAGGCCCATAGGAACAGCGCGAGATGCGCGAGGTCGCCCTTCGCGATCACGGCGTCGACGATGGTTTGAAGGGCGGTCATGGGGATGCCTCGCGCAAGCGCGCGGAGCGCGCTACACCTCTCCCCGGCGGGGAGAGGTCGGACGCGAAGCGTCCGGGTGAGGGGGGATGGACCGGTTCGTGACCCCGGCGCGGCAGCTTCGCGCCTCGCAGACCAGCGTCAAGGGTGGCAATTAAAAGAAAGAGGCCGCTGCGAACAGCGGCCTCTCAATTGAGACTGCGGAGGAGGGCGTGCCGGCTCAACCGCCCGTACCACCGCCCGGGGAGCGGAGGGTGCACATCGCGTATCTCCTCATTGTGGGGTCTCCAGATAGATGGGAACAGCTTGCGCGATCTTCAAGGATCCCAAGTGTGCTCCGGGACACTCCGAAGAGCAACTAGCATCCTCGAAAAAGGTTTCCACAGGCTTAGGACGTCCTTTCGTCTCCACTCGGGCGATCGGGTGGCGGACTCTCGGCCGGCGGCGGCCGCACCGTTAACACCGTTCCTTGCTCCCGCCTAGGGTCTATCGTAGCCGAAGGGGTAGTCCGACTGTCGACCGCCTGTCTAGGGTCCGGTTCATCCCGCTCCCCCGGCTGTCGCGGATGCCACCAGAACACGATTCCATTCGCTGGAAAAAGCGGCTCGCGAATTTCTCCGCGATATGAGACAGGACTCTTGTGGATGGTCACCAAGTCGCTTCGATGGATGCCATCTACCTCGACTGTAAGCTCATCAGGATAGCTGATGCTGACATTCAACCCATCACAGGGATAAATGCTTCTCCACGTTTCTGAATCGGCAATCAATTTGTCCAGCGTATGCTCAACCTTGATGTGCGCTGTTGCACCCCGGGCAAGCGAGATCTCATGAATGTAGCGCGTCATCCCTGGCGTGTTGAACCATTGAGCATCAGCCGCTCGGAGTTCAGCCTCCGTCAATGGTACTCCGTTGATGGAGACGCGCGGCTGAGGCACCGCTGGCACTCTATCAGCCCCCGTCCTCATAGGAAAGTTATTCTCAACGAAAAACTTAACCGCATACGGCTGCTCGCGATCGCTCAGATTTTTAACAGTATAGGAGAAGTCGACGTCGAGCAATAGCCTGCGAGCACCAAACCGCGTTGATGCCTGATCCGTCAGAGGGCGAAGGTCATAATTTACCTGAGTGCCAAAACGATAAAAAGGCTCTTTCAATATACGTTCCTGCACCAGATCGTACATCCGCTGAGGCAGATCGACGCCGAAAACCGACTTAAAGAGATATTGGTGAGATAACTGCATAAACTGTTGTATTCTTTCATTTAGTTCACGCCTGGATTTCTGTTCAATAGTGATGATGATGATGAAGGCAACGACGAATGCGATGCCTGTATCTCTAAATAATTCTTGCACAATCTCGTTATGCGAGAACGCATGGCCGGCAAGCAAGCAAGTGATTCCGATAAGCAACGGAATCGGGTGATCTTTCATCGCCTGCCAGACAGTCCTCGCGTACTTTTCACTTTCAGGAACGATTAGAGTTGCCCGCTTTTGCTCACGTATGTATGAAACTGTGGCACGCCACCCCATACGGCTGAAGAAGTATAAGAACTCAGTCACTATGAAACACGCCGCCGCTATCGCAATTAATGCGTGCCACCCAGGATCACCTACTTTGTAAATTCCACCTTCCTCAACAAGAGCGCCATACTTTCTCGAGAGCCACCAAAAAAGCCAGAGCGCCGCAAAAAATCGCACAAGCGAGTACAGTGATCGAAGCAAGACGTTCACGGCAATACCCCTGGTGGCCTGCCACTCATCTCCACAATAAGGCGGCTTCGCGCGAACGCAATTCGCGCGTCCGCCGTATCCTGGCAGAGATCGAGCATCGCGTTCACTTATGAGCAATACTCTCCCCTTACCCGCCGGGGAGAGGTGAACGGCGCCCGTAGCCCACAGCCTCGCGCTTCTCGTC
Organism: Beijerinckiaceae bacterium; assembly: GCA_036386395.1. Taxonomy (GTDB): domain Bacteria; phylum Pseudomonadota; class Alphaproteobacteria; order Rhizobiales; family Beijerinckiaceae; genus JAJKJG01. Next base: position 8,911 of record DASVVU010000187.1, read on the forward strand.
GGCGGTGAGGAAGTCGGCCGCCGAGACGCGCCGCCACAGGCTCTCGCGCTCGCCGGCCAGCGCCTCGACGGCGTCGAGGTCGGGCTCGAAGGAGAGATCGGCGCTCCAGGCGGGGCTGAGCCATTGCGCCAGCGCCTCGGATGTCCGGCGCACCAGGGGAATCACCGTCTGGCGGTAGAAGGCGCGGTTCGCCTCGGCGTAGTTGGCGTGGGTGTTGTCGCCGGGAAGGCCGAGGAGCAGCGGCGGGACGCCGAAGGCGAGGGCGATCTCGCGGGCGGCGGAGTTCTTCGCCTCGATGAAGTCCATGTCCTTCGGCGAGAGCGACAGGGGCTTCCAGTCGAGCCCGCCCTCGAGGAGCAGCGGGCGGCCGGCGTTGGTCGCACCCTGGTAGTTGCGCTCGATCTCCTCTTTCAGGCGCGCGAACTGAATCTCCGTCACCGGGCCGCCGCTGCCGCCGAACACGAGCGCGCCGCAGGGGCGGGCGGCGTTGTCGAGGAGCGCCTTGTTCCAGGCGCCGGCCGCGTTGTGGATGTCGAGGGGTACGGCCGCGGCCTCCATGGGCGAGAGGCCGTAGTGGTCGTCGGTCGGGTGGAAGAGCGTGAGGTGCAGGATCGGCGGCACGCCGTTCTCTTGCCCGTCCTGCACGAAGCGCACGGTCTCGGCCCCGACGGCGTAGTCGTAGGCCGCGGGCCAGCCGTCGGGGCCGGGCACGACGCGCATGCGGTCGGGCCTGAGCGCGTAGAGCTCCCGCGGCACGCCCTCGACGGCGACCGCCTCGACGTAGGCGTTGCCGGCGACGAGGAGGTGGCCGTAGAGGCCCTCGAGGAAGCGCGCGCCGCCCTCGCGCGGGTTCGGGCGGCGAAGGAGCGCCGCGAGGGGATGCGCGTCGGCCATGCGCCCGCCTTCCAGGAGGGTGAGCGGCAGCGAGGCCGCGGCCTCAGCGACGAGCCGCACGGCGCGGTGGACCACGGGGTTGCGCCCGAACCCTTCGCGGGCGAGCGCCGCATAGTCCCGCGGCGTCCACTGCGCCCGTCCGCCGACGTAGAGCGCGACCGCCGCGCCCGCGCGCGACGCTTTCTGCTCCGCCGGGCGGAGGAGGCGGGAGAGGAGGTGGAGCATGGGGGTTCTCCTCCCTCCCCCGAGAGGGAGAGGGTCGAGTCCGCGAAGCGGACCGGGGTGAGGGAATGCTGTCGAAGCAGAAAGCTCAGAGGGGACGGAACGAGCTTGGCTGTCGCCACAGAAAGCGCCACCATCGCGAACGCATGACCACGGACGCCCGACAGTTCGCCCGCCTCCTGCGGTATCGCCAGACGAGCGCCGAAGAGATGCTGTGGCACCAGCTCAGAGGCCGCCGGCTGAAGGGCTTCAAGTTCCGCCGCCAGGTTCCGCTGGCGCAGTACACGGTCGATTTCGTGTGCCTCGACGCGAAGCTGATCGTCGAGGTCGACGGGCGTCAGCACGGATGGGAAGCCGACTACGACGCGGAGCGCACCCGGGCGCTCGAAGGCATGGGCTTCGCGGTGCTCCGGGTGAGCAACGACGACGTCCGCGACCGCTTGTCTGCGGTCCTGACGCGCATCGCGGCGGCGCTGCTGCGGATATGAGCCTTCTGCCTCGACAGCGTTCCCTCACCCCGGTCGGCTTCGCCGACTCGTCCCTCTCCCTCACGGGAGAGGGTGCCGCGCGAAGCCTGTTGATTCTCCCCTCCCCCGCCCTTCCGGGGCGGCGTCGGCGCGGCTAGCTTCGCGGCACGCGAACAGGGGAAAGCGATGTGGGATCTCGTGCATGCCGTCGGGCGCGTGGCGCTCGTGGCGGTGTTCATCAAGTCGGGGCTCGACAAGCTCATCGACCCGACGGGGCTTGCCGGCATGCTCTCGGCGAAGGCGTTCCCGATGCCGAAGGTGCTGGCCTACGCGGCCGGGGTGACCGAGGTGGTGCTCGGCGCCCTCGTGGCGGTCGGCTTCCAGGCCCGCATCGCGGCCTTCGGGCTCTTCGCCTTCACGATCGTGGCGACGCTCATCGCCCACAACTTCTGGGCCCTCTCCGGCCCGGCGCGGGCCGCGCAGACGGTCCAGTTCTGGAAGAACGTCTCGATCATGGGCGGCCTCCTCATGGTCGTGGCGACGGGCGCCGGCCGCTTCGCGCTCGGGCGGCGTTAAAGCGCCCGCACCCGCGGCTCCGCCCGCTCTTGCAGCATCAGCGCGTGGAGCGCCCAGACGAGGGCGTCGAGGCGGTCGGGGGAGCGGCCGCCGGAGAGGCCGCCTGAGCCGAAGTCGCACATCTCGTCCTCGAGGGCCGGGAAGGCGCCGACGTGGCGCACCCGGCCCTTCTCGTAGAGCGACGACACCGGCTCGGCGCGGGCGTGCTTGCCCCGGGTCGCGTGCACCGCCGTCACCGGCACGCCGGGGTCGACGGTGCGCACCACCGCCGCCACCATCTCGCCGCCCTGGTTCGTCTCGGCGATCAGCGCGTCGGCGTGGAGGCGCCGGTAGAGCGCGACCGCGCGCGCGGCCCAGCGCTCGGGGGTGAGGCCCTGCGCGGTCTCGTCCGCGAGCACGTAGCCGTCGCCCGCGGCGTCGATCCCCGCCGCCACGATGCCGCAGGCGTCGGCGCCGCGCCCCGAGGAGGCCGGCGGGTCGACCGCGACCACGATCCGCACGAGCGCCGGCGGGGCCTTGACCCGCGTCCGCTCGATCGCCTCCCGCGACCACAGCGCGTCCGGCCGATCCTCGATCATCTCGCCGTCGAGCTCCTGGCGCCCGAGCCGGGTGCCCGCGTAGCGCGCGACGATCCCGCCGAGGAAGGCGGGCGAGAGGTTCCGCGCGTTGTCGGCGGTCGCCGCCCGGCTCACGATGACGGCAGGGTCGACCAACAGCCGCCGCAGGAGCGGGATCGGCCGCGGCGTCGTGGTGACGATCTGGCGCGGATGCGGCCCGAGCCGAAGCCCGAACTGCAGCATGTCGAAGGCCGCCTCGGCGTGGCGCCACTTGCCGAGCTCGTCGCACCAGGCGGCCTCGAACTGCGGCCCGCGCAAGCTGTCGGGGTCCTCGGCCGAGAACACGTGCGCGACGGCCCCGTTCGGCCACTCGATCTTTCTCAAGGAAGGCGACCAGGCCGGGCGCGCGTGGCGGGCGTGCGCGGCGAGGAGGCCCGATTGGCCTTCCACCATCACGTCGCGGGCGGCCGCATGGGTCTCGCCGACGAGGGCGAAGCGCCCGGCCGGCGGGCCGAAGGCGGAGAGGCCCCCGGCGAGCCCCATGACCCAGGCGGCGCCGGCCAGGGTCTTGCCGGCGCCGCGCCCGCCGAGGACGAGCCAGACCGTCCACCCGGCGCCGTCCGCCCCGGGCGGGAGCTGGTGGCGGGCGCCGCAGAACGGCCAGCCGACGTCCATGTACTCAAGCTCGCGCGGCGGCAGGCCCGCCAGGAAGGTCCTCAGCTCGTCTCGCTCGGCTGAAAGCCTCAAATCGTCGTGCAATGTTCTCAATGAGACGCTCGGTCTCGGCGAAAGTGAAGGGGGTGCCGGGCGCGGAATATCCGTGGTCATGGGTCTCCTCGGCGGCCGGGGCGCCGCGGGCGCCCTCGGGCAGGGATCGGATGGTGGCGGCGTGGCGCGCGAGCGCCGCCGCCCGGGCCTCGGCGCGCGGGTCGCCCGCAAGGGCGTCGGCGGCCGCGAGCGCCGCCGCGCGCCCGACGAGGTCGAGGAGCTCGGCGCGGACAAGGCCGCCGCCGCGCAGCGCCGCCTCGATCCCGGCGAGCTCCGGCCGCGGGAAGGGCTCGCCCGCCGGCGCGCGCTCGTCCGGCGCGGGCGCGCGCGCCCATCCGTGCTCGCGGGCGAGCTGGTTCACCCGGGCCGCGCTGCGCCCGATCAGGGCCGCGAGGTCGGCGGCATGGACGCCCTTCCCGTAGGCGGCGCCGGCCGCCGCGAGCCGGCGCGGCGTGAGCGGGCTTCGGCGCGGGCGGGGAACGGGCTTGGCGGCCGGGAGAGCCTGAGGCGGGAGGCGCGCCCACCCGTTGCGGCGGGCGATCCGGACGATGCTGGCGTCGCAGCGGTCGGTCAGGATCGCGATGTCGATGACGGCGAGGCCCTTCTCGTAGGCCCGGCGCGCCGCCGCGACCGCGTGGGGCTCGAGCGGCGGCTTGCGCGCCGCCGGCCTGCGCTCCGGCGCCGGCCGGGTCCAGCCCTCCTCGGCCTTCCACCGCCAGATCGTCCTGATCGAGACGCCGGCCTCGGCCGCGACGGCGGTCAGCGGTCGCGACGTCGTCGTGACCTCGGCCTTGACGGAAGCCTTCTTCGCGCAGGGGTGCACAGGCATGACTCGTCGTTCCTTCCGGGCCGGCGGAACTGGCGGGCCGAAACAAGACCGCCCTGGCGCGGCGCGCGGGGGCGGTTCTGGATTTTGACTGGCGGCTCAGTTCCGTCCGCACCGCCCATGGCGGGCCGGTCATGCCCCAAACGAAAACCGCCCGGCGGGCTGCGCGGGCGGTTCGAAATCTTTCGGCCGGTGTCCAGCGCCCGCACTTGTCGAGCGTGCCCCTTTCCTAGCAGGGGAGCGTCACGCTGTCAAGGACTATTTTCATAAACCGGGCGTCGCGCCCGGTCACATGCCGCGCTGCACCGGGCCGCGCCG
>DASVVU010000188.1:0-6997 GCA_036386395.1 Beijerinckiaceae bacterium
CCAGCGCTTGAAGGCCGTCACGACGTTGAACTGCGTCGAGCCCGGCAGGGCGCTCATCTCGCCCCAGGTGTAGGCGAAAAAGCGCAGGGGCCGCGACGCGGTGATGGCCGGATCGAGCTGGCGCAGCGACCCCGCGGCGGCGTTGCGCGGGTTGGCGAAGACCTTGTCGCCGGCGGCCGCCTGGCGCTCGTTGATCGCCGCGAAGTCCCGGTGGGACAGATAGACCTCGCCGCGGATCTCGGCGATCTCCGGCACGTCCCTGCCGGCGAGCGTCTTGGGAATGTCGGCGACGGTCATGGCGTTCGCGGTCACGTCCTCGCCCTCGGCACCGTCGCCGCGGGTCGCCGCCGTGACGAGGCGGCCCTTCTCGTAGCGCAGGCTCAGGGACAGCCCGTCGATCTTCGGCTCGGCCGTGAACACGAGGGGCGCCTCGGGGGGGAGCGCGAGGAAACGGCGGATGCGCTCCACGAACTCGCGCACGTCGTCCGCGCCGAAGCCGTTGGAAAGCGACAGCATCGGCACCCGGTGGCGCACCTTGGCGAATTTCTCGGACGCCTTCGCGCCGACCTTCCGGGTCAGGCTCTCGGCGGTCGCAAGCTCCGGGAATCGCTCCTCCAGCGCCTCGTAGCGCCGCCGCAAGGCGTCGTACTCGGCGTCCGACACCGACGGCGCGTCCTCCTCGTAGTAGCGCCGGTCGTGCTCCGCGATCTCGCGGCCGAGCGCCTCGTGCTCGGCGCGCGCTTCCGGTGGCGCGAGGGCGTCGAGATCGGTCTTCGGAGACGTCTTTGGGGTGGTCTTGGTCGGCATCGGCGCGGCTGCGGCGGGGAGGCGCACCATAGCGTGGACGGCAGGATTCGCGAGAGGGGGGAGACCTTGACCTCGCGCTATGGCGAAGATTCGAGACGTTGCGACGCCGCGACCTCCCACTCGAGATTGCCGCCGACCATCCAGGTCTCGTGCGGTTGGGCGCCGAGCGCCTGCGATTGGCGCGCGGCAGCTTGCTCAATGGGCGGGGCCTACGGTTGGGGTGACGACTTAAGCCCACCGGCCTCGCCGCAGGCCGGGCATGCCAGCCCGGCCGGGAGCGCCTTCAGGTCCTTCATGCCGCCCAACCATCCGCACGAGCACGTCCATGCATGAACCCGGCGGCCTTCGTTCGCAGCGCCCAAGGTGCCGCCCTTCCGATACTTGTTCCGTGTAGCCTCGGCCGCGAGACCTGCCCGGGCCAGCCTGCCGATCCATGCCGGCTCTCGAGGCGGCCCGTCCGTCGGATCGTCTTCAGCTTTTGCCATGCCGACCTCTTAACTTGGTTTCTCGCCGCGCGCGAGGTACCCTCGCGCCAGCTGTACTCTGACGTTGGGTCGAGTTACCGGTCGGAGACAGCACGCGCGACATTGTCAGAATCATTGGCGGGAACCCGCGCTCTTGGGTCCGATCGCCTGGCAATGCAGGCGCGCGAGATCGCCGACGGGCTGCAGAGAATGGCGGACGCCACCGTCATGGGGCAGACGACGTTCACGCCACCCTCGACGGAAAAGAACTGAACGACCGCCCGATCGGACAGCTTTGCCGCGGAGAGATCGATGTCGAGACCGCCTACCAGGAACCGCCCACCGATGGGCTCGCGTGAATCCGCCGAAGCCGCGTTCAAATCCGCGACCACGAAGCCGCCGGAGGAGCCGCCCGCGAAGGCACCTCCGATCCCCGGGCCGACGGAACTCGTTTCGCTCCGGATCCCGCGGGAGATCCTCGAGCATTTCCAGGAGGACGGGCCGGGCTGGCAGGACAGAATCGTTGCCGCACTTCGCAAGGCGGCGAGCCAATAAACCGGCCGATGTCACAGGCCCGTGCGACGATGGAGCATCCGGCCTTGTGCCGGTCGCGAGGCGTCGCGCCGAGTAACCCGGCCTGCCTTCAGCCCGCCGCATCGAGGAGCCGCGCAGCCGCCGCGCGCGCCTCGTCGGTGATGGTAGCGCCGGCGAGCATGCGGGCGATCTCTTCGCGGCGTGGGGTGGCGTCGAGGGGCATGACGCGGGTCGCGACGCGCTTCGACTTCGCGACCGCCTCCTTGGCGATGAGGAAGTGGCTCGACGCCCGCGCCGCGACCTGGGGCGCGTGGGTCACGGCCATGACCTGGACGCGGCCGGCAAGCCGCGCGAGGCGCTGGCCGATGGCGTCGGCGACGGCGCCGCCGACGCCGGTGTCGATCTCGTCGAAGACGAGGGTCGGGGCCGAGCCCTTGTCGGCGAGCACGACCTTCAGGGCCAGCATGAAGCGCGCGAGCTCGCCGCCCGAGGCGACGCGCATGAGCGGCCCGGGCTTCGTGCCGGGGTTGGTCTGGGCCCAGAACTCGACCCGGTCGAAGCCCGCCGCATCGCGGGTGTCCTCGTCGGTGGCGATCTCGGTGAGGAAGCGGGCGCGTTCCAGTTTCAGCGGCGGCAGCTCCTTCTGGACCGCCGAATCGAGGGCCTTCGCGGCGCGCCGGCGCCCGGCCGAGAGGGCGCGGGCCGCGGCGACGTAAGCATCGTCGGCTTCCTTCAGGGTGCGCTCCAAGGCGCCGAGCTGCTCCTCGCCGGCATCGATCGCCTGCACGTCGGCGGCGAAGCGCTCGCGAAGCTCCGCAAGACCGTCCGCCGGCACGTCGTACTTGCGGGCGGCGGCGCGCAGGGCAAAGAGGCGCTCCTCGGTCTGCTCCAGCTCGCGCGGGTCGAACTCGGTCTGGCGGATGGCGTGCTCCAGGGCGGAGCGCGCCTCGTCGAGGGCGGTAAGCGCCCCGTCGAGGGCCTTGACGCAGGGGTCGACGAGCTCCGGGGCCTGCGCGCCGCGGCGCTCGAGCTTGCGCACGGCGGCGGACAGCGTCGGCACCGGCGAGCCCTGGCCGGCCAGCGTCTCGAAGGCATCGGCGAGGTCCTGCGCGACCTTCTCGGCCTGCATCATGACGAGGCGCCGGTCGGCGAGCGCCGCCTCCTCGCCGGTTTGCGGCGCGAGCGTCCCCAGCTCCTCGACGGCGTGGCGCAGGAAGTCCGCCTCCTTGCGGGCGCGCTCGACCCGGGCGCGGTGCTCGTTCAGCGCCGCCCGCGATTCGCGCACCCGGCGCGCAGCCTCCGCGACGGCGCGCGATTCGGCTTGCAGCCCGCCGAAGGCGTCGAGGATGGCGCGGTGGGTGACGGGATCGACGAGGGCGCGCTCGTCGTGCTGGCCGTGGATCTCGACGAGGGCCGCGCCGATGCTTTTCAGCACCTGCACGCTCACCGGCTGGTCGTTGACGAAGGCGCGAGTGCGCCCGTCGGCGAACTGCACCCGGCGCAGGATCAGGTCGCCCTCGGTGTCGATCTCGGCGTCCGCTGCGATGCGCCGGGCGGCGTGGCTCTTGGGCAGGTCAAAGACCGCGGTCACCTGCCCCTGCGCCTCGCCGTGGCGCACGAGGGCGCCGTCGCCGCGGGCGCCAAGCGCCAGGGCGAAGGCGTCGAGGAGGATGGACTTGCCGGCGCCGGTCTCGCCGGTGAGGACACAAAGGCCCTTGTCGAAGTCGAGCTCGATCCGGTCGATCAGGACGATGTCGCGGATCGCGAGCTGGCTCAGCATCCGGGCGCCAAGCGCTGTCGGGCTAGCCGCCGAGCCCCGCCACGCGCTTGAAGGCCCGGCTGATCCACGAGCCCGTGTCCTCCCGCGGCTCCAAGCCGCCGGAACGCAGGAGCGTGTAGGCGTCCTTGTACCACGGGCTGTCCGGGAAGTTGTGGCCGAGCACGGCGGCGGCGGTCTGCGCCTCGGCCGTGATGCCGAGCGCCATGTAGGCCTCGGCCAGGCGCATCAGCGCCTCCTCGACGTGGCGGGTGGTCTGGTACTTGCCGACGACGTCGCGGAAGCGGTTGATCGCGGCGGTGTACTGGCGCTTCTCGAGGTACCAGCGCCCGACCTGCATCTCCTTGCCGGCAAGCTGGTCGCGCGCGACCTGGATCTTGTACTTGGCGTCCGGCGCGTACTCGGACTTCGGATAGCGGTCGACGAGCTCCTGGAGGGCCACCACGGCCTTCTCGGTCTGCTCCTGGTCGCGGGTGATGTCCGGGATCTGGTTGTAGTACGACGACGCCATCAGGTACTGGGCGTAGGCCGCGTCCTTGCTCGCCGGGTGGAGCTGGAGGTAGCGCTTTGAGGTCGAGATCGCGTCCGACCACTGCTGCCCCTCGAAGTGCGAGTAGGCGGTCATGATCAGCGCCTTGCGCGACCATTCCGAGTACGGGTACTGCTTGTCGAGGTCGGCGAACTTCTTGGCCGCGCCCTCGAAGTCGCGCCCCTCGAGGCGGGCGAGGCCCTGGTTGTAGAGCTGCTCGGCCGGGACCTCCGGCACGATCTCCATCTTGTACTTCTCGCCCGAGCCGAACGGGTTGATCTTGTCGATCGTGTCGCACGCGGTGAGCGCGACCCCGCAGGCGATCAGCGCCGCCGCATGGACGGCGACCCGCGCGCCTTCGAACGCCTTGGCGACGGACATGGCTTTACGATCCTCTCCACCTGTCCGCGATTTTAAGCGGACTCCCCACGGGCTCTTTATTGAAGGGCGCGCCTCGCGCCAACCCCACGCCGCGACGGTGTGCGACAGCCGCAAGGCGAAAATCGGGCAGTGCGGCGGCCCGGCGCGGCGAAGCCGAAAAATCAGTGCGTGTCGGGGGCGTAGGCCGGGACCGCGATGCCGTTGCCGATCTCGGCGTAGCCGGTCTCGCGCCGGGTGCCGCCCTCGACCATGGCGTAGTTCGAGCGGTCGGAGAACAGGGCCTCGAGCACCGCGAAGTTGAGCCGATGGCCGCCGCAGTAGGAGCGGTAGGCGCCGAGCAGCGCCGAGCCGGCGAGCGCGAGGTCGCCGATGGCGTCGAGCATCTTGTGGCGGACGAACTCGTCCGGGTAGCGCAGGCCTTCCGGGTTCACGACCCCGTCGTCGCCGACCGCAACGGTGTTGTCGAGGGAGGCGCCGAGGGCGAAGCCGGCTTTCCACAGGCGCTCCACGTCGCGCATGAAGCCGAAGGTGCGGGCGCGGGAGACCTCCCGGCGGTAGGCTTGGCTCGACAGGGTGAGGGCGCGGCGCTGGCGGCCGATGATACGGTCGCCGAAGTCGATCTCGACGTCGAGGCGGAAGGCGTCGTCGGGGCGCAGTTCCGCGAAGGCCTTGCCTTGCGAGGCGCGGACGGGCTTCAAGATCTTGAGGTAGCGCCGTGGGGCGCCGGAGATGGCGAGGCCGGCCTGGTCGATGGCGTCGATGAACGGCGCCGCGCTGCCGTCGAGGATCGGGATCTCCGCCCCGTCGATCTCGACGAGGACGTTGTCGACGCCGAGGCCGTAGAGGGCCGACATCAGGTGCTCGATGGTGGCGACCGCCCCGCTCTCGCGATCGCCGATGACGGTGCAGAGCTCGGTCGCGGAGACGGCGACGTGGCGGGCGTCGATGAGGCGGTCGCGGCCGCCGGGAAGCCCGGTGCGGAGGAAGACGATGCCGTGGTTGGCTTCAGCAGGGTGGAGAACGAGGCGGACCTCGTCGCCGGAATGTACGCCGCACCCTGTCAAGGTGACCGGAGCGCGGAGCGTCGTCTGCTGGCTTTGTTTCATTCTTTGAACCTCGGGCGAACGTCCGCGCACGTGACTTGCAGTCCGTGTCGAGGAAGTCCCGGTCCCGCTGTTTGAGCCCCTTGAACGGTGGCGCCCCGCCTTGGCGAAGCGTCCGCCCTCTTTTTGACTTGGCAGCACCATAGTCGTGACCACCGGCCTCGCCAAATCACGCTTTCTTACGCTCTGTTACAATTTGAAACGGATTGCCGCGGCCACTTAAACGATTGAGAGATTTAGACTTTCTTAAAAAATGAAAACCCCGGGCGATGGCGCGCCCGGGGCTCCGAGACGAGGATTATCGTCTCAAACGTCAATTAGCCTGACGCCGCAGGAAGGCCGGAATCTCCAGCTGCTCCTCCTCGATCGAGCGCTGCGGCGGCACCGCCCGCCCGTGCGGGTCGAGGGACCCTTGCGCCGGGCGGTAGCCCTGCGCCGCCGGGCGCTTTGCGTACTCGGCGTGGGCCGGCGACGGCGCCGGACGCGGCGCGGGCTCGGGCGCTGCGGGCGCCAGGGCCGCGGGCATCGGCAGCGGCGGCGCCTCGGCCGGCATCGGCGCCGGGGCAGCCTCCTCCTTGCGCCCGCCGCCGAAGCCCACCGTCGCGAGACGCTGGAGGAGCGTCATGCGCTTGTGCTCCGGGGCGGCCGCGACCGAAGCCTCGGTCTCGCCGCGGCTCGCCCGCACCTGCGTGTGCACGTGCGGCGGCAGATCGTGGATCTCCGGCATGCGCGCCGCCCGCACGGGGCGGTCGGCCTGCGGCGGGATGAACGGGGCGGCATGCGGCAGGGCCGCCTCCGCCACCGGCTGCGGCATCGGCTCCGGCTCGTAGGCCATCGCCTGCTTCGGCTGCGCCGGGGTCAGCACGACGTCGTCGCGAATCACCGGGGCGGCCTCCATCCGCAGCGGCTCGGAGCGCACCGGGGCGGGACGGGAGAGGGTCGCGGGCGCCGCCTCGGCCGGACGCGCCGGCGCTCCTTGCGCGACGCGGGCCCGCGCCTCGGCGCGAAGCCGCTCGGCGACCTCGGCGATCTTCTGCTCGGTCGCGGTGAGCTCCGGGGCCGCCGCGGCGAGCGCGTGGTCGATGCCGGTCGCGACGACCGAGACCCGGATGATGCCCTCGAGGTTCTCGTCGAAGGTCGCGCCCAGGATGATGTTGGCGTCCTGGTCGACCTCCTCGCGGATGCGGGTCGCGGCCTCGTCGAGCTCGTAGAGGGTGAGGTCGCGCCCGCCGGTGATCGAGATCAGGAGCCCGCGCGCGCCCTTCATCGACACGTCGTCGAGGAGCGGGTTCGCGATCGCGGCCTCGGCGGCGCGGTTGGCACGCTTCTCGCCCGAGGCCTCGCCGGTGCCCATCATGGCCTTGCCCATGCCGCGCATGATCGCGCGCACGTCGGCGAAGTC
>DASVVU010000189.1:0-14441 GCA_036386395.1 Beijerinckiaceae bacterium
TCGATGCTCGGCGTCTACCGCATCGACGAGTTCTATTGGGACAGGACGCAGGGCAAGGAGGCCAACCTCTCCCCACACCTCTCCCGGAGGGAGAGGTCGAGTCGCGCGGAGCGCCGACCGGGTGAGGGCCGCCCCTGCCCCCGATGATTCCCCCCTCACCCCAGCCCTCTCCCGCAAGCCGGAGAGGGGGTCTTCCAGCGAAGCCTCCTTGCCCTGCGTCCGGTCCCAGTAGAACTCGTCAATGCGGTAGACCCCGAGCATCGAGGTCGGCTCCCAGCTGTAGAGGGCCTTCTTCGGCACGTTGAGGAGGCCGCTGCGGACCACGATCGGCTGGAGGGCGCCGGCGAGAGTGCCGATGGACCACTGGTTCTCGGCGTGGTTCGTGAGCATCTCGCGCCACACCTCGGCGTGGACCGCCTCGTCGGCGGTGCCCATCCAGCGCTCGTAGAGCTCGAGCAGGCGCTTCGCCTCGCTCACGTCGACGGCCTCGCCGGTCTTGCCCTTGGTCTCGGCGTGCTGCCCCCACTTCGGCCAGGCGTAGAAGGTCTGCATCATCGGGGCGAGCTCGGTCGGCGCCATGTCGGCGGTCGGCACGGCGAGGTCGAGGCCCTGGGCCGCCACCATGACGGAGAGCCCCGAGTAGGCGCGGTTGCGCAGGATCGTGCGGTCCTGCGGCTTCACGAACAGCTTCACCCCGATCTCGCGCCAGAACTCGGAGATCAGGGTCAGGCCGTCGACGATGAGCCCGCCCTCGCCGTCGGTCTCGACGATGATCTCGAGCTCGCGCCCGTCGGGCAGGAGGCGGATGCCGGCGCCGTTGCGCTTCGTCAGCCCGACCTCGTCGAGGAGGCGCGAGGCCGCGCCCGGGTCATAGGAGGCGTTCGTCGTGCGAAGCTCGGGGGAGAACAGCGGGCTCTCGTCCATGATCGTGTTGTTGCCCTCGCGGCCGAGGCCGAAGAGCAGGGCGTTGTTGAGGGTCTTGCGGTCGATGCCGAGGGACAGCGCGCGGCGGAAGCGCACGTCGCGGTTCAGCGCCCGCCACACCGGATCGACGGCGTTGAGGTTCGGATAGAGGGCGAGCTCGCTGCCGCGGGCCGAGAGCCACAGGAGGGTGCGGTAGCCCTTGGCGCGCTCGCCCTCTTTCAGGATCGGGATGTCGCCCATCGACAGGCCGCGGAACAGGAAATCGGCCTCGCCGGCGTTGGCCTTCGCGGCCATGAGCCCGCCCGCCGCCACGTCGAAGATCACCCGGTCGACGTAGGGGAGCTGCTGCCCGGCCGCGTCGACCCGGTGGTAGAAGGGGTTCTTCTCGAAGACGAAGCGGGTCGCCGGCGCCGCGTTCGTGACGCGCCAGCCCTGGAGCGTCGGAAGCTCCGGGTTCGAGTTCTCGAACATGTCGTCCATGCGGTTGTGCAGCGCCGCCCACGACTTGAGCTTCGCCTTCTTGGCGGCGTCCTCGAGCTTCGCCTTGTCGGCGTACTTGGCGTGGAAGCGCTTGAGGTAATGCGCCGGCCGGTAGAGGAACGGGTCGCGCGGCCCGGCGAGGCTCGGCAGGAAGCGCGGGTTCGGCTTCTCCCAGGCGTAGCGCACCGTGCGCTCGTCCACGACGGTGAAGCGCGGCGGCTTGCCGTCGGCGAGCATGAACTCCGGGAGTCCCGCGGGCGAGACCTCGGCGTTGCTGGCGATGTCCTCCCAGTAGTACCGGAAATCCTCCGCCGTGAACGGCTTGCCGTCGGACCAGCGGTGCCCCTCGCGCAGACGGAAGGTGAAGACCGTGTCGTTCTCGTTGTCGACCTTGACGAGGATGTCGGGCTCGAGGGCAAGCTTGTCGGTGTAGCCGACGAGCCGGCTGTAGGAATGCACCGACATGTAGCGGATGTCCCGCGCCCGGGCGACGAGGGAGGTCACCTCGCCGCCCGGCTTGCCGAGGCTGCGGCCCTTGGCGGCGAGGTCGACCACGAGCGCTTCTTTCGGCAGCCGCTCGGTCACGGGCGGCAACTCGCCCTTCTTCACCCGCTCGGCGAAGAGCGGCGTCTCGACGTAGGGCTGGGCGAGGGCCGGTGCCGAGAAGAGCGCCGCGGCAAGGGCGAGCGCCGCCGCGAAACCTCTCCCGGAGGGAGAGGTCGACTCGCCGAAGGCGAGCGGGTGAGGGATTACGCTCTCTCCGGATAGACCGTAATCCCTCACCCGGTCGCCGCCTCTGGCGGCGCTCGACCTCTCGGCCACTGCGCGCTCGAAAAGATTCATCACGCGGCCTCCTTGGCCGGCTCACTCGTCAGGCGGACCTTGTGGCCTTTCTCGATCTCGCGCATCTCGCCGACCTCGCCCGCGGCGAGGCGGAAGGGGGCGGGCCACAGCGCCGGGTCGGAGAAGCGGTCGGTCTTGAGCTTCGCGAAGTCGAGCGGGCGGTCGATGTCGGGGTCAGGCACCGCCGCAAGCAGCGCCTGCGTGTAGGGATGCACCGGATTGCGGAACAGCGTCGCCTTCGGGGCCTCCTCGACGATGTAGCCCCGGCACATCACCGCGATGGTGTCGGCGATGTAGTCGACGACCGCGAGATTGTGCGACACGAAGAGGTAGGAGAGCCCAAGCGCCGCCTGGAGGTCCTTGAGGAGGTTCAGCACCTGCGCCTGCACCGACACGTCGAGGGCCGAGACCGGCTCGTCGCACAGGAGCACGCGTGGCTCGAGGGCGAGCGCCCGGGCGATGCCGAGGCGCTGGCGCTGCCCGCCGGAGAAGGAGTGCGGATAGCGCCGGAGCGAGCGGCGGTCGAGGCCGACCATCTCGAGGAGCTGCTTCGCCCGCTCGAAGCGCTCGTCGGACGAGCCGATCTCGTGGATGCGCAGGGGCTCGGTCAGGATCTCATACACGGTCATGCGCGGATTGAGCGACGAGAACGGGTCCTGGAACACGAACTGCACGGCGCGCCGGTAGGCCTTGAGGTCGTCGCCATCGAGAGCGAACACGTCCCGCGGGCCCGAGCCGTCGTCGAAGGCGACCATCCCCGAGTCCGGCTGGATCGCCCGCATGATCATCTTCGAGACGGTGGTCTTGCCGCAGCCCGACTCGCCGACGAGGCCGAGGGTCTTGCCCCGTTGGAGGGCGAGGCTCACGCCGTTGACGGCGTGGATCTTGCGCAGGCGCCCGCTGAACCAGCCGGCCCGCAGGGTGAAGGTCTTGCACAGGTCCTCGGCCGTGAGCACGGGGGCCTTCGATGTCGTGTGCGCCGCCGCGGCCTCGGTGCGCCGCGCCAGGATCGCGCTCTTGACCTCGCGGATCGGGGTCAGCCGCTCGCCCGGCTCCATGGCGAAGCGCGGCACGGCGCGCATCAGGGCCTTGAGGTAGGGGTGCTGCGCGCGCCGGAAGAGGTCCTCGCGGGGGCCGGCCTCCATGACGCGGCCGCGGTACATCACGACGACCTCGTCGGCCATGTTGGCGACGACGCCGAGGTCGTGCGTGATGAGGAGGAGCGACATCTGCGTTTCGGCCTGCAGCTCGCGCATGAGGTCGAGGATCTGCGCCTGGGTGGTCACGTCGAGGGCCGTCGTCGGCTCGTCGGCGATGAGGAGGGCGGGCCGCGTGATCAGCGCCATGGCGATCATGGCGCGCTGGCGCAGGCCGCCGGACAGCTCGAACGGATAGGTGACGAGCGCCCGCCTCGGGTCCGGGAAGCCGACGCGCGCGAAGACGTCGACGGCGCGCTCCATGGCCTCGGCCT
Organism: Beijerinckiaceae bacterium; assembly: GCA_036386395.1. Lineage (GTDB taxonomy): Bacteria > Pseudomonadota > Alphaproteobacteria > Rhizobiales > Beijerinckiaceae > JAJKJG01. The sequence continues at coordinate 3,719 of DASVVU010000189.1, forward strand.
TGGAGACGTTACCGTGGAGGAGCAGCGCCTCGCTCACCTGGTCGCCGACCGTGTGCAGGGGCGAGAGCGAGGTCATCGGCTCCTGGAAGATCATGGCGATGCGGCCGCCGCGCAACGCCCGCATGGTCTCGCCCTCGGCGTCGAGGGCCGCGATGTCGACGGGCGGCTCGCCGTCCGCGGGGTCGTCGAACAGGATCGATCCGCCGCTGACGCGAGCGACCTTCGGCAGGATGCGCAGGATCGCCTGCGCGGTCACCGACTTGCCCGAGCCCGACTCGCCGACGAGCGCGATGGTCTTCGCCTTCGGCACGTCGAACGACAGGCCGTCCACCGCCCGGAAGGCGCCGGCGTCGGTCTGGAAGTCGATCGAAAGGTCGCGGATCGACAGGAGCGGCGTCTTCAAGCAGTGCTCTCCAAAATGGACGTTCCCGACCTTTTCTTGTCCAGCTTAGTCACAATCCGCCGGCGCGCGCAGTCCGACTATCGAAATAAGTCCTTAGGCGAGGGATAGCGCAGGTTCGCGTGCCGCGCCAATCGTTCGATGAGCGCCTCACAATACGACCATACGGCCTCGCCGTGAATGAGGTGGTGGGTGAGAAGGCCGATCGGCTCTTGCGTATCGTGTCGACCGTCGACGCGGGCCGCCACGGCGGCGGCGAGCTGCCGGATCAACGCCTCGGGAGGCAGAAGCCCACGCGAGCCGCGCCAGTCGGTAGGATCGTGGTGGGTGTTGACTTGCACGAGGCCGGGCGCGGGCGTGCGGGCGGCGCGGCGGCCGAAGGTCGAGAGCCCGCGATAGCCGATCGCCGGAAGCCTTTGGACGAGCTCCGGTGCGATCCGGTTCCAGGGCGGCACGAAGACCGGGACGAGCGCTTCGGAACCGAGCACTCCGGAGCCGAGCGCAGCCGCTGCGCCCGCAAGCGCGGCGGCGGCTTCGCTGGCGAGCGTCGCGGCCGGCCGGCCGGAGCCGAACTCGGCCTTCTTCTCCTTTGCGGGCGCATGGTTGGCGTGGGTCAGGCCGTGCACCAGCACGGCGGCGCCTCGCTCGCCAGCGAGCCGTCGAGCGAGCGACGGCTCGATCCGGCCCGGGATGGCGGCGAGGGCGATGGGGACGCCAAAGCTCCCGGCGAGTCCGAGCAGACGGTCGAGGGCCGGCGTATGGGCGACCGCGTCGTCGTCTCGCCACCAGACCTCGACGGTCACGCCCGCGTCGGCGGCACGGCGCAGCGCGTCGTCGAGGGGCGACCAGTCGTAAGCCAGGCGGGGCGGCGGGGCGGTGAGACGCGCCAGCCGCTCGACGAGGGCGACGGTCGTCTCGGCACCGTCGAGGCGTACGTCCGGCGCGGAACTCGGCGGCTGAGCCAGCGCAGCGCGGATTTCGGCGGCAAGCGCGTCGGCGGACAGCTCGGCTTCCGGCAGCACCCGGGCGATGCCCAGCTTTGCGAGGCATTCGGCGCGCAGGCGTTGCTCCGTCTCGTGGCCGGCCTCGAACGGCACGAGCACGGTGGGGACGCGGGCGCGCAACAAATCCACAGCGGTATTGTAGCCGGCCTGGCTCACCGACACGGCGGCCTGCCCGAGGAGCACGCGGAAATCGGGCCGGGCGCGCTCGATCGCGGCATGGCCCGGCGCGGCGCGGCGGAGCCTCTCGAAATCCTCCTGTGGCACGCCCGGGCCGACGAGGATGCGCCATGGCTTCGGCACGACGCGGGCCGCGCCGAGCGCCGCCTCGTAGAGCGGCAGGGCCGCGGCGCTCGATCCGCCGGAGACGAGAATGACCCGGCGCTCTCCGGACGGGCGCTCTGCGGGGCCGCCTTCGTCGACGTAGCCGGTGTAGTGCAGGAGCGGCGCGATCTCCTCGTCCATCGGCCAGGACAAATCGAGCGGGGCAAGCCGCGGGTCGCCGTGGACCAGGACGGCGTCATAAGAATCCGCGAGTTGCCGATGCGCCTCGGCGACGCGCTCGGGCTTCGGCCAGGCCAGGATGTCCCGCACCGAGGCCGCGATGAGCGGGCGGCGCGCGCGCGCCGCCTCGACGAGGGCCGCGAACTCGGCCGCCAGCACGCGGCGGCCGAAGGGGAAGAGCTCGGTGATGACCACGTCCGGGCGCGCTTCCTCGAGGGCATCGAGGAGCATGCGCCGGCGGGCGGCGAGGCGTTCCGGCCGGACCGGGGCACCGGATTCGTCAAGAAGCTTCGAGAAGTCTGTACCGGCAGTCCTGACCGGCGGGAGTTGCACGAGCCTCGCGCCTTCGGTCGAGACGAGGGGAGCCGGCATCCCGCCGGAGACGAGAGTGGCGGCATGCCCGGCACGGGCAAAGGCCCGCGCCAGCGCCGCCGCGCGGGTGAGATGGCCGGCGCCGAGAAGATGCGTCACTGCAATGAGAACGCTCAGCGCCACGATGTCAGCGCTCCGGCAATAGTGGCATGAGGCCGTCTCGCATCCGCACGGCGGCTTGGTCGAGGCCGCGCTCCTGTGTGACGAAGGCATAGGCCCCCTCCCCCAACGCCCGGCGGTATGGGCCGTCGCGCAGGAGCCGGCTTAGCGCGTCCGCGAAGGCGGCGTCATCGCCCGGCGGGGTCAGCACCCCGGTTTCGGCCTCGCGGACGACGCTCGCGACGCCGCCGTAGCGGCATGCCAGCACCGGGCAGCCGAAGGCTTGGGCTTCGAGGAGCACCATGCCGTAGGCCTCGTTCACGGCCGGCCAGACCAGGAGGTCGGCGGCAGCGTACAAATGGGCGAGAGCTGCGCCGTCGAGGCGACCACGGAAGGTCACGCGTGGGCCGAAGTCGGCGAAGAGCTTCCGGACCTCGTCTTGCGCCTCACCGTCGCCGGCAACGTCGAGGGTCCATGCCTCGTCCGCGGCCTGCGCCAACGCCTTGGCCAGGATGCCATAGCTTTCGAGCTTGTCGCCGCGCCGCATCATGGCGACCGTGAGGAGGCGGACGGAGCTCCGGTCCTCGCGCCGGGTTTGAGCTGGAGCCTGAGAAGAATTCCATTCGCCGAGGTCGAGAAACGGCGGCAGATCGAGAAGGCGCTGCCTTTCGGGCCGGTGCCGCTCCAGCCCTTCGCGGTCGACCTCGGTCATGACGAAGACGGCATCGGCGCGGTCGAGCGCGGCTTCCGCGCCCGCGTGGCCGAGGGCCCAGGGGCCGGCGGCGCGCTTGCCGGCGCGGGAGCCTTCGGCCACGACGTAGGGAATGCCGAGCGTGTCGGCGACGCGGGGGCCGATCCAGTCAGGGGCCTTGTAGTAGATGTGGTAGGTGAACCAGAGTCGCGGGCCCCCTCCCCCGCTCCAGCGGGCGACGAGCCGGTCCGCCTCCTCGTGCGAGGCCTGGCGCGCCTCAGCCTGGAAGGCCGCATCCCCGGCCCGGTCCCAGGTCCGCAGTTCGCTCGCGACCTCCGGCTTAAAGCCCGCCTGGGCAAGCGCCTTGAAGAGGAGGCGCGCCATGGTTCGGTCGCCGGAAGGCGACGGGTGGCTGGGGCTCTTCATCGGCGCATAGAACGCGAGCGGGACCGCGCGCACGCTCAGGCGACGTCCCGGATGGCACGCGCGGGCGCTTGCCCGGCGGGTGCCTGCACCTGCCCGACAGACTCTTGCGCGTGTCCGAGCAGCATCCGGAAGCGGCTTTCCAGAAGGTCAGCCGTGGCGTCCGCACCGAAGTCCCGGCGCAGACGCTCGTAGGCGGCGGCGCCGAGCGCCGTACGGCGGGTCGGGTCGCGGGCCAGGAGGTTGAGGGCGTTCGACAGGCCTTCCCAGTCTCCGGGGGCTACGAGCTCGCCTTCACGGCCGGAGCAGACGAACTCGGGGATGCCGGCGAAGTCGGTCGCAATGATGGCGAGGCGCTGGCTCGCGGCCTCGAGGAGCACGTTCGGCAGGCCGTCGCGGTCGCCTGAAGCCGCTCCCTTGGCGGGGAGCACGAACAGGTCCGCCTCGCGTAGGAGGGCGACCACGCCGGGCTGCGCCTTGCCACCCAGGAACGCGACTTTCGACGCGATCCCAGCGGCTTGTGCCTCTTGCTTCAGGCGCTCCAGCAGCTCGCCGCTCCCGACGTGGGCGAAGCGCCAATGCAGTTCTGAAGGGAGCGCCGCGAGCGCCTTGAGGAGGTCGGGAAAACCCTTCTTCGCCACCGCCCGCCCGACCGAGACGATGCGGACCGGGTCCGCCGGATCGGAGCCGTCCCGGGGCGGGCGGCGCTCGGGTGGGGCTGGAAAGCGGGCAAGGTCGAGACCGTGATAGGCGAGCGTCACACGCTCCGGCTCCGGGGCGAGCGCCTGCAGATGCGCGGCGCCGTCGCAGGTGCAGGTCACGCACCACTGCGCGTCGAGAAGCTTCTCGCCCTTCTCCCAATCCGGCGTCGTCCAGATGTCCTTCGCGTGGGCCGAGACGGTGAAGGTGCGGCCGGTCAGGAGCGCGGCGTAGCGCACGACCGAGGCCGGGGTGTGGAGATAGTGCACGTGCAGGTGCCGCACCTCGTCCGGAAGCTCGCGGGCCAGCACGAAGGCTTGGCCGAGGCGCCGCCCGCGGTTCGGTGTCGGGTCGCGCCGGACGTCGCGCCAGAACACGCCCATGAGTCGCCGGAAGCCGGGTTGCCGCAGGCTCCAGGCGAGGCCGCGCAGCACCCGCAGGGGCTCCCGATAGAGGTACTCGGGGAGGTAGCGCACGCGCGCCCGGATGCGCTCGTGTATCGGGTGGACGTGCCGCTCGGTCGGGTGCCGCAGCGACCAGATCTCCAACGGGATGCCGCGCTCCTCCAGCGCCAGGATTTCCTGGGCGATGAAGGTCTCGGAGAGGCGCGGGTAGCCCTTCACCACGACGGCGATGCGCCCGCCCGCCCCCTCGGCCGCCATCGGCCTATTCGGCCGCCTGGTGGATCGGCTGCGCGACCCGCGGCGCGTCAAGGACCTCGGCGAAGCGACCGCGGATCACGTCGAGGCCGTCGAGCATGCCTGGGATGTACACGTCGGACGGGCGCGGCTGGCCCGGCAGCCGCCGCAGCGCCTCGGCCATGAGGAGCGGATCGCGCCGGCCGCGATCCTCGGACAGCATGCGCACGAGCCCGAGGCGCTCGGCTTCCACGGCGCGGATGTGCTGCTCCAGGCGCGGATGCGTGCGCGGCACGATGAGGGCCGGCTTATCGAGGGAAAGAATCTCGCAGAACGTGTTGTAGCCGCCCATGGCGACGACCGCCGCCGCCTTCTGCATCAGGAGCTCGATCTTGGTGTCGAAGGCCATGGCGTCGAGCTTCGGGTGGCGGGCGATGCGCTCGAGGAAGCCGCGCCGGCGGTCCCGGTTCACGAAGGGGCCGAACACGATCACGGCCGGCAGCTCGATGTCGGGCGCCGCCTCGTAGGCCGAGATCACCCAGTCGGTCACGTCGTCGCCGTCGCCGCCGCCGCCCGTCGTCACCAGCACGAAGGGCGACTTCGTGAGCTTCGGATAGCGGGCAAGCGCCGAGCGCTGCGGCACCTCGCGCCGCAGGTAGCCGGTGTAGGCGATGCGCCGCTCGACCTCGCGCGGAAGATCGAGAGCCATCAGCGGCTCGTAGATGTCCTTGAGGCCGTAGACCCAGACCTCGTCGTAGTAGCGCCTGAGCGCCTCGACTGCGCCCTTGCGCTCCCACTCGGTCGCGAGCAGCGCCGGCTCGTCCATGACGTCGCGGATGCCGAGCACGAGCCGGCAGCCGTCCTGCTGCAAACGCTCGAGGGCCGGCACGACCTCGCCGCGGAAGCCCGTCGGCTCCTTGTCGACGATGAAGAGGTCCGGCCGGAAGCTCTCGGCGGTCTGGAGGATGATCGATTCCCGCAAGCCCACGGCGTCGTCGATCGAGACGTTGAGGTTGAGGCTGCGGTAGTCGCCGTCCGGGAGCTTGGTCACGCCGGGCACGCGCACGTAGTCGACGCCGCTGCCGAACTCGAAGCTGCCGATCACCGGCGAGCCCGAGATGATGAGGACGGAGACGCCGGGGCGCTCGTCCACGAGCGCGTTCGCGATCGCCCGCGAGCGGCGGAGATGACCGAGCCCGAACGTGTCGTGGCTGTAGATCAAGACCCGCGCGCGGGACTGGCGCGAGAAAGGCGGTCCCCCCGCCTCGAATGGGAAGGCTTGCATATCCCTATCCGTCTCGTCCAATCTCGCGGGCCCGCTCAGGCGGGTCTTCTCGTCAACGCCATCCTAGCCGGATCGGCGGCGCGGGCAAATGCGGGTTTGGGACAAGTGTATCCAAAAGGCGACATGGCCGGGGCGTTGGGCTAGATTCGCCCCATGGACAAAAGCCTCTTCCGCTACATCTGGCGGCACTCGAAGCGCGACCAGCTCATCATCTTCGCGGTCGTGCTGGCTTCGCTGCCGTTCTACTTCGCCTCCCTCGACCTGCCGCGCAGGATCGTGAACGAGGCGATTCAGGGCAAGTCCTTCGCCAGGGGCAACGAGACCGCCCCGTTCCTCCAAATCTCCATCGGCCTGCCCGACTGGCTCGGCGGGGCGACCTTCAACCTCTTCGAGGGCTTCGAGGTCGACCGCCTGACCCTGCTCTACGGCCTCTCGGGGCTGTTCCTGTTCTTCGTCCTCGTCAACGGCGCCTTCAAGTACTGGATCAACGTCGCGAAGGGCGCGCTCGGCGAGCGCATGCTGCGCCGGATGCGCTTCGACCTCTTCGCGCTCGTGTTGAGGTTCACCCCGGAAGCCCTTCGGAACGTTAAGTCTTCCGAGACCGCGACCATCATCAAGGACGAGGTCGAGCCGATCGGCGGCTTCATCGGCGACGCCTTCATCCTGCCGATGTTCCTGGGCACCCAGGCCGCGACCGCGCTGATCTTCATCATGGTGCAGAACGTCTGGCTCGGGCTCCTGGCGGCCGGCGTGGTCGGCATCCAGTTCACCATCATCCCGCGGCTGCGGCGCGAGCTTTTGAGGCTCGGCAAGCAGCGCCAGATCGCGTCGCGGCGGCTTGCCGGCCGCGTCGGCGAGGTGGTGGACGGGATGGAGGCGGTCCACGTCCACAACACCGACAAGTGGGAACGGGCCGAGATCGGCCACCGCCTGTTCGAGCTCTTCGACCTGCGCTTCCGCATCTACAAGCGGAAGTTCATGGTGAAGTTCCTGAACAACCTTCTGGCGCAGATGACGCCGTTCTTCTTCTACGCCGTCGGCGGCTACTTCGCGCTGCGCGGCCGGCTCGACATTGGCCAGCTCGTCGCCGTCATCGCGGCCTACCGGGAGCTGCCGCCGCCGCTCAAGGAGCTGATCGACTGGGACCAGCAGCGCCTCGACGTGCAGGTCAAGTACGACCAGGTCGTGCAGCACTTCTCGCCCGAGCGCCTGCTGCCGCCGCCGGACGAGGAGGCGGCCGAGCGCGACGAGGGGCCGCTCGCAGGGCCGCTCGTCGTCAAGGACCTCACCGTGCGCGACCCGCACCACGGCGAGATCGTCGATGGTGCCTCGCTCGAATGCCCGCTGCCGGCGCACGTCGGCATCGTCGGCGACGGTGGGCCGGCGGCCGGCGCCTTCGCCCGCATCCTCGGGCGGCGCAGCGTCGACTACGCCGGCGAGGTCAGGATCGGCGAGCGCAACCTCGCCGACCTGCCGAAAGGGGCGGTCGGGCGCCACATCGCCTACGCCGGCGTCGAGCCGATCCTCTTCCCCGGCTCGATCCGCGACAACCTCGTCTACGGCCTGCGCCACGCGCCCGTCGGCGAGCCGGATGAGGATTCCCGGGAGACGGCGCGCCGGATCGCCGAGGCGAAGCGCACCGGCAACCCGGTCGAGCCCATCGACGCCCCGTGGATCGACTGCGCGCTCGCCGGCGCCGAGGACGAGGACGACCTCGACCGCATCCTGATCGAGCTCCTGGAGCGGGTCGGCCTCAAGGACGACGTCTACCGCTTCGGCCTCTCGGGGATGCTCGACCCCGGCAAGGACCCGGAGCTCGCCGACCGCCTGATCGAGGCGAGGGTGCGGCTTCGCGAGCGGCTTCGCGCCTCCAACATGGCCGAGCTCGTCGAGCCCTTCGACCCGGAGCGCTACAACCATCAGGCGACGGTCGGCGAGAACCTCCTGTTCGGCGTCCCGACCTCCCGCGCCCTCATGGGCCGCAACCTCGCCGAGCACAGGCCGTTCCGGGAGGCGCTGAAATCGGAGGGCATCGAAGGCGACCTCGCCGGCATGGGGGCGCAGATCGCCGAGACCATGGTCGAGATCTTCCGCGGCCTGCCGGCCGGCCACCCCCTGTTCGAGCAGTTCTCCTTCGTGGCCGCCGACGAGCTGCCCGAGTACGAGGCGATCATCCGCCGCCAGGCCCGCCGCAAGACCGAAGGCGGCTTCAGAGCGCCGGAGCTGACGCGGCTCCTCGCCCTCCCCCTCGCCTACATCGAGCCGCGCCACCGCCTCGGGCTCCTGAACGAGGAATTGGAGGGCCGCCTCGTCAAGGCCCGGGGCGCGGTGCGCGAGCGCCTGGAGCGCGAGAGCGATCCCGGCGTCGAGTTCTACGACGCCGAGAAGGTCTGCGCCGCGGCGCCCCTCAAGGACAACCTTCTGTTCGGGCGCGTGAGCCACAGCGCCGCGAACGCTCAAAGCCGCGTCACCGAGGCGATCACCGGCGTCGTCGACGAGATGGGCCTGCGGCCCGGGATCGAGCGGGTCGGCCTCATGCACCAGGTCGGCCCGGCCGGGCGGTTGCTCACGGCGCAGCAGCGGGCGAGCGTCAACCTCGTGCGCTGCCTCGTGAAGCGCCCGGACCTCCTCGTGGTCGACGGGGCGCTCGCGCCCTTCGGCGAGGCGCAGCGGCGCTCCCTCGCGTCGCTCCTCCACGACGTGACCGAGGGGCGCAACCTGTTCATGGTCCTGCCGAACGACCGCGAGAGCGAGGGTTTTGGGGCCCTGATCCGCTTCCGGCAGGGCAAGGCCGAGCTGGAGTCGCTGGAGCGGGCGCCTGCGCCCGAGGCCGCGCCTGAGACTCTTCCACAGATCGAAGAAGAAGCCGAGACGGTTGCGCCGGTCGGCAAGCGCGTTGCGGGAGGCGTCGCATGACGTTGGAGACGGAAGTCCAATCCTTGAGGCAGGTGCCGATGTTCCGGGACATCGACCCGGCCCGGCTCAAGCTCCTCGCCTTCACGAGCGAGCGGGTGAATTTCGCCGAAGGCCAGAAGTTCTTCCAGCAGGGGGACGCGGCGGACGCGGCCTACGTCATCCTGCAGGGCAAGGCCGACGTCGCGATCGACTCGGCCGGCGGCGAGATCAAGGTCGCCGAGCTCGGGCAGAACGCCATCGTCGGCGAGATGGGCATCCTCTCCGACACCCCACGGTCCGCCACCATCATCGCGGCGACGCCGACCACGGCCCTGCGTATCGACAAGCGCGTGTTCCTCGAGCTCCTGACCCAGTTCCCGCAGATGTCGATCGCGGTCATGCGCGAGCTCGCCTCGCGGCTGGAGAAGATGAACGCGCAGCTCGCGCAAGCGCGCCGCTGAAGGCGCGGAGGACGCCATGGCCTCCGCAGCCCGGCCGATCGCCCGCCGGCTGCGCGATACGCGTCTCCGCGACCCGCAGGTCTGGCGGCTCGCCTCGGGGCTCGTCCTCCTGACCTTCGCGGCGACCCACTTCCTCAACCACGCGCTGGGCCACGTCTCGATCCAGTCCATGGAGGAGGTCCAGGCCGTGCGCCGGGCGATCTGGCGCTCCTGGCCCGGCACCGTGCTGCTTTACGGAGCGCTCGCCGTCCACGTGGCGCTCGCCTTGTGGAAGCTGATCCACCGCCGCACCTGGCGCATCCCGCCGTGGGAAGCGGCGCAGATCGCGCTCGGCCTCGCGATCCCCTTCATGGCGGCGGCCCACGTCGCCGCGACACGCGGCCTCAACGCCCTCTACGGCTTCGACGACACCTACCGGGCGCTCCTGACGCTGCTCTGGCCCGGTCTCGCCTTCAGCCAGTCGCTCCTCCTCGTGGTGGTGTGGCTGCACGGCATGATCGGCCTGCACTTCTGGCTGCGCACCAAGGAGTGGTACGCCCGCCTGAGCCCGATTCTCCTCGTGCTCGCCGTGATGATCCCGACGGTCGCGATCACCGGCTGGACGGAGGGCGCGCGCCGCCTCCGCCTCATGGCCGAGCCGCCGGTGATCCCCGGCTTCGTATTCGAGAAGGGCGGGCCGCTCATCGACCAGGTGCGGATGGGCGTCTGGATCGTGTTCGGCCTCGCCGCCGCGGCCCTCGTCGTGATGCGGGTGCGGGACTGGTTCACCCGCGGGCCGGCGATCACCTATCCGGGCCGCACCGTCCGCGGCGCGCCCGGCGCGACGCTCCTGGAGATCAGCCGCGCCGCCGGCGTCCCACACGCCTCGGTCTGCGGCGGGCGCGGGCGCTGCACCACCTGCCGGGTGCTCGTCACCGAGGGGGAGGACAAGCTCGCGCCGCCGAACCCCGTCGAGCAGGCGGCGCTCACCCGCATCTCCGCGCCGCCGGGCGTGCGCCTCGCCTGCCAGATCAGGCCGGACCACGCCCTCAAAGTTCGCCCGCTGATCCCCCTCCACGACGCCGAGCCGGTGGTGGGCCGCGACATGTACCGCTGGGGCGTCGAGCGCCGCATCACGGTGATGTTCGCGGACCTGCGCGGCTTCACGACGCTCGCCGAGCGCCTCTACCCGTACGATTCGGTGTTCCTCCTCAACCGCTACTTCGAGGTCATGAGCGAGGCGATCGAGCGTCACGGCGGCGAGGTCGACAAGTTC
>DASVVU010000190.1:0-18072 GCA_036386395.1 Beijerinckiaceae bacterium
TGCCCTCGTTCATCACGGTCACGGCGTCGGCGATCTGGAACACCCGGTCGATGTCGTGCTCGACGAGGAGCACGGGCACGTCCGAGGAAATGCGCTTGACGATGTCGCCGATGCGCTGGCGCTCGGCGGCGGCAAGGCCCGCCAGCGGCTCGTCGAGGAGGAGCACGCGGGGTTTCGTCGCGAGCGCAAGCCCCATGTCGAGGAGGCGCTGGCCGCCGTAGGAGAGGGCGCCGGCCTCGGCCCGCTCGATGCCGGACACGCCGAGGTAGCGCACGAGGGCCGCGGTCTCGCCCTCGATGGCGTCGATGGAACGCGCCGCGGTCCACGGGTCGAAGCGGCGCGGATGGCGCGCCTGCACGGCAAGGCGCAGGTTCTCCTCGACGGTGAGGGCCGGGAAGAGGTTCGTGATCTGGAACGAGCGCCCGATGCCGGCCTGCGTGATCTTCTCGGGAGACAGCCCCGCGATCGAGCGGCCGCCGAGCAGCACGTCGCCTTGGTCCGGCCGGTAGAGGCCGGAGATGAGGTTGAAGGCCGTGGTCTTGCCGGCGCCGTTCGGGCCGATGAGGGCGTGGAGCGAGCGGTCGCGCACCGCGATGTCGACGCCCTGCACGGCTTTCAGTCCGCCGAAGCTCTTGGCGATGCCGCGGGCCTGAAGGATCGCACCCTCGATGTGGTCGGCGGGCCGCAGGAACGGCGGCAGCGGGTCGTCGGAGAGGGTGCGCCCGGCCATGGCGGCGTCCTCGACGACCTTCCGGCGGAACGGCGCGAGCACGCGCTGCGCCACGCCGACGAGGCCGGTCGGCGAGAACAGGATGAAGCCGACGAAGAGGAGGCCGAAGAAGAACAGCCAGTTGTCGCGGGCGATGGCGACGATGCTGTCCGGGACGACGAGGCTCCCGAGCGTCCAGGGCCCGCGCACGCTGGAGAGATAATCGCGGAAGATGACGAAGAAGACGGCGCCGAGCGCCGGCCCCAAGAAACTCCTCATGCCGCCGATCACCACCATGGCGATGAGCTCGCCCGAGAAGGCGACCGCGAGGGGCTCGGCCGAGGCGAAGCGGTGGTTGAAGACGGAGAGCACGCCGGCGAGGCCGACGACCGTGGCCGAGACCACGAAGCCGAGGAGCTTGTAGCGGTTCGTCGGATAGCCGACGAAGCGAGCGCGCTGCTCGTTCTCGCGGATCGCGACGAGCACGGAGCCCGCCGGCGAGCGGTGGAAGCGCCACAGGAGAAAGCACACCAGAAAGGCGATGGCGGCGGCGACGGCGTAGTAGGTCGGGTCGCGCTCGAGGTTGAGGCCCAGCACGCTCGCGCGGGTGACGCCGCCGAGGCCGCTCTCGCCGCCGGTGAAGTCGGTCCAGCGGTAGCCGACGGCGAAGAGCAGGGCCGTCAGCGCGAGCGTCAGGAGCGAGAAGTAGACCCCGCGCCGGCGCAGGATCAGCGCGCCGGCGAGCGTCGCGGTGACGACGATGAAAAGAAGGGCGAAGAGCGTGGAGAGGACGACGCTGCCGGGAAACCAGTGTTTTTGGGACAGCGCCGCCGCGTAGGCGGCGAGCCCGAACCAGGCGCCGTGGCCGAAGGAGACGAGGCCGGTGTAGCCGACGAGGACGTTGAGGCCGAGGCAGGCGGTCGCGAAGACCACGACGTCGATCGCCGAGCGCAGGGGCAGGCCGATGGCGTCGAGCCCGAACGGCAACACGGCGAGGCCTGCGGCCGCGACGAGGAGAGGCGTAAGGTCCCGCCGCATCACTCGAACTTCTGGATGCGCTCGCCGAGGAGGCCGCGCGGGCGAACCAGGAGGACGAGGGCCATGAGCAGGTACATGGAGGCCTCGCCGTACGACGGGTTGAAGAAGATCGTGACCCCGCGCACGACGCCGACGAGGGCCGCCGCCGCGATCACCCCCCAGAACGAGCCGAGGCCGCCGATCACCACCACGACGAAGGCGGCGGTGAGGATCTCGGCCCCCATCGCCGGATGCACCCCGGAGATCGGCGCGAGCAGCACGCCGGCGAGGCCCGCGAGCCCGACGCCGAGGGCCGCGACGGCGGTCATGTAGGGCTGGAGCGAGATGCCGAGCGCGCCGACCATGTCGGGGTTCTGCACGCCCGCCCGCACCACGCGCCCGAAGGCGGTGCGGTAGACGAGGAACCACGTCGCCGCGACGGCGGCGAGCGCCACGCCGAAGATGATGAGCCGGTAGCGCGGATAGATGAAGTCGCCCAAGAAAATCTGGCCGCGCAGCTCCGAGGGGATCGAGAAGGGCAGGGGCGCCGCGCCGAAGATCATGCGCAAGGACTGCTCGATCACCATGGCGAGGCCGAAGGTGAGGAGGAGGCTGAGGATCGGGTCGGAGCGGTAGAACCGGCGAAAGAACAGCCGCTCGGCCACGACCCCGAGGAGCCCGACCAGCACCGGCGAGGCGACGAACGCCCCGGCGAAGCCGAGGCGGGGCGCGAGCATCACGGCGAGATACGCCCCGATGGCGTAGAAGCCGCCATGCGCGAGGTTCACGATCCCGCCAAGCGAGAAAATCAGCGAAAGGCCGAGCGCGATGAGGAGGTAGTAGGCGCCGACGAGGAGGCCGTTCAGCACCTGCTCGAGGAGGAAGACGAACTCCACGCCGGCGCCTCACGCTTCTCCGACACGGGGTTGCCGGCAACGCATGCCCTAGAAGCCCCCGGCCGGGATCACAAGCATCCGCCCCTTCGCGGGCCTCGAGGCGTCGCTGTCGTCGGCCCAGGCCGCGAAGAAGGTCTCGCCATCGGGGCCGGCGGTCGCCGTGGCGCTGAGGCTGAAGCGCTGGTGGCCCGTCGATGTGTTGACCCGGACGGGGTTGCCGATCGGGCCGTTCGTCGAGAAGAGCCGCGCCATGACGTTCGTCCCGCTGCCCGGCGCGTCCACGCTCGACTCGGTCCAGGCCAGGACGAAGCGCTCGCCGGAGAGCGGCACGACGGCGGGCCACGAGGACAGGATCCGTCCGGCGGTGGCGGGGAACCGACGGCCCGAGAAGGCGCCGCTCGCCTCGAACACGCTCGCCTGCGCGACGGTCGTCTCGAAGCCGGGCTCGCCGTCGCCTGCGCTGCGGACATGCACGACGACGAACCGGCCCGAATCGAGCGGCGCCATGGCGGCCTCCGTGATCTCGATGCCGGTTGCCTGTTCGCCGCCGGCCGGACGGTCGCCGTCGAACAGCTGAAGGTGCAGCGACAATGCGGGCTGCAGGCGCGCGCGCCAGCCGATCGCGATCCTGCCGCCGGTCAAAGTGGCCGCCATGGGAACCCGGTGCAGCCCTGCCACGGTGTTGGCGCGGAACTCGGGACCGGCCTTCTCGCCGTCGAGCCCGAACCGCTGCGCGCGAATGCGCTCGTCCGCGCGCTTGTCGGCCCACGCGACCATGAACCCACCGTCGTCGAGGCGCGCCAGCGCGGGCCGGATCAAGGACTCCACCTCGGCCGAGCCGACCTGGGTTTCCGGACCGGACAGGGTGTCGGCGTCGAAGGTCCGCAGCTTCAGCTGGAAGACGCCCCCGGGCAGCTGCTCGTTCCAGGCGACGACGAAGCCCATCGCGGTCTCGGCGACGACCGGCAGCCGCCGTTTCGTCTGCGGCGGCCCCGGGAAGCTGACCCCGAACGCGGGGCCCGCGGTCTTTCCTTCCGTGGACAGCATCTGGCCCTTGACGTTGCCGTCGGCGTCCGGCCAGACGGCGACGAACTGCGTGCCGCGGAAGCCCGCGACCGCGGGTGGGGATGGGCCGATCAGGAACTCGTCCATCGCTCGCTCCTTGGCTCAGAGGCTGTCCCTCTCCCCGCTTGCGGGAGAGGAGGAGAATGAGCACCGCCACTGTCATCCCCGGCGAGCCGAAGCGGAGCGGAGGCGGGGCAGGGGATCCCGGCAGGGTTCTGGGTCCCCCTCCCGGGCGGCTACGCCGCCCGCCGGGGATGAAGTGGAAAACGCCTGGGACGCCCGATCCCGGCTTTCCGCTGCGCTCCGGCCGGGATGAGACTGATCGGAACGATCAAGCCTGCATCTTGCACGCCCCGTCCTTCGGCGGCGCGATGACCTCGAGGTCGTCGTTCGGGCCCGGCACCGTGCCGAGGGCGTCGTAGATGTCCCACTTGTCCTTCATCTTGGACGATTCCTTCGCCCTGACCGCATACATCTCCATCATGATCTGGTTGTCGTAGGCGCGGAAGTAGGCCTCGCGCTTCTTGCCCACGTCGAACTTCGCGCCCTTGCGCAGGTGCTCGGCGAGCTTCTGGGGGTCGGCCGACTTCAGCTCGGCGAAGGACTGGGCGACGATCTTGAGGGAGTTGTAGTCGCCCCAGGCCTGGTTCTCGGGCGGCTTGCCGTAGGCCTTGGTGAAGCCGTCGATGAATTTCTTGGACGACGGCGTGTCGATGAGGTGGTGCCACACGAGGGGCCAGATGCCCTTGAAGTTGTCCTGGCCGGCGCCCCAGGCCACCGCCGTGTCGAAGCCGAAGCCGGCGACCGGGAATTGCAGCCCGTACTCCGCGTACTGCTTGATGAAGTTGGTGATCTGGTTGCCGGCGAGGTTCGAGATCACGAGGTCGGGGCGGCTCTGCCGGATCTTGAGGAGGTAGGGGCTGAAGTCCGTGGCGTCGGTCGGCACGAGCTCGTCCGCCGCGAACTGGCCGCCGTTCTTCTCCATGAACGCCTTGGCGACCCGCAGGAGGTCGTGGCCGAAGGCGTAGTCGGCGGTGAGCGAGAACCACTTCTTGCCCTTCACCATGTTCTCGGACAGGAGGTAGGTGCCGACCGCCTGCACGTACATCGAGTTCGCGCCCTCGATGTGGAACATGTACGGATTGCAGCTCGCGCCGCGCAGCGCGTCCGAATTGCAGCCGGTGTTGATGAACACGGTCTTGAGCCGGTTCGCGACCTGCCCGATGGCGAGGCCCGAGGCCGACGAGATCTCGCCGATGATCATCGCGATCTTGTCGCGCTCGATGAGCCGCTCGGCCTTGGCCGAGGCGGTCTGCGGATTGACCGAATCCTCCATGACGAGCTCGATCTTGCGCCCGAGCACGCCGCCGGCTTGGTTCACCTCCTCGGCCGCGAGCTTCACGCCCATCTGGGCGTACTCGCCCAAAGGCCCGAGAAAGCCGGTGATCGGGGTGAGGTGCCCGATGCGGATCGCGTCGCTCTGGGCGCGCGAGATCGCCGGCATGCCGATGCCGGCAATCGCCGCGGTCCCGGCGGCGCTCTTCAAGAGGGTGCGGCGTGAGATGCGTGAGGTCATGTGGCGTTTCCTTGAACCCGTTCGTCCGGCTTGAGCTCGAGTGCTTGCCGCGATCTGAGGCGGTGGCTACGGTTGCCGAAAACCGGGGCTTTGTCGAGCGCCCGGAGGCGCTTGAAGGCTCGGGGGGATCATGGACCTGCAAATCAATGGCTTGCGCGCCCTCGTCACGGCGGGCGCGGCCGGGATCGGCCTGGAGATCGTGCGGGCGTTCCGGCGCGAGGGCGCGCGGGTGCACGTCTGCGACGTGGACGAGGCGGCGCTCGCGGCCTTGCGCAAGGGCCATCCGGAGGTGACGGCCTCGACGACGGACGTCGCCGACCGCGCCGCCGTGGCAAAGCTGTTCGACGACGCACTCGCGGCGCTGGGCGGCCTCGACTGCCTCGTCAACAACGCCGGCATCGCCGGGCCGACCGGGCGCGTCGAGGAGATTGCGCCCGAGGACTGGGACCGCACGCTCGCCGTCGACATCACCGGGCAGTTCAACTGCGCCCGGCTCGCCGTGCCGCATCTCAAGCGCAGCGCCAATCCCAGCATCTTCAACCTGGCGTCGGCAGCCGGAAAGTTCGGCTTTCCCCTGCGCTCGCCCTACGCGGCGGCGAAGTGGGGCGTCGTCGGCTTCACGAAGTCCCTCGCCATGGAGCTCGGCGAGTTCGGCATCCGGGTCAACGCCATCCTGCCCGGCATCGTCGAGGGCGAGCGCATCCGCCGGGTGTTCGAGGCGAAAGCCAAGGAACGCGGGGTCACGCCCGAGGAGCAGCTCAGGCTCGCGCTTCAGCAGGCCTCGATCAAGGAGACGGTGAAGCCGCAGCAGCTCGCCGACATGATCGTCTTCCTCGCCTCGCCGCTTGCCCGCACGGTCTCGGGCCAGGCGATCAGCGTCGACGGGGACCTGCAGTCGCTGGTCGGTTGAGCGGCCCGCCGGGCTTTTAGGTCAGGCAGGGGGTCGTGCCCTGCCAGACCACTTCCTTGACGTTGCGGACCGGCCAGGGGGTCTGCTCGGACAGGGGCAGCTGACTCGCCCCGGTGGTCCACTGCATCACGGAGGAGCCGAAGACCGGGGCATAGTCGACGTTCACGTCGGCCCGGATGAAGCTGCTGTTGGCGGTCTGGAAGCCGTCCGGGATGGGCACCACCGTGCCCTTGGCGAGGCCCGGCGGGTTGCCCGGCCCCTTCGCGACGCTCCAGCACACGGTGCCCTTGAGGACCGGCTGGCCGTTCGAGACCTGGCCCGTGTCCTTCACGACGATGCTCGACACGACCATCTTGACGGTGTCGCTGCTGTAGGGCGCCATCACGGCGGCCGCCGCGCCGAAGATCGCGTCCATCTCGGAGGTGTTGACGCTCGTCGCGCGCCCGGTGAGGTCGGCGAGCGTGCGCGACAGGAGCGTGATCTTGCGAGCGGTGTTCACCGCGAAGGTCAGCTCGGTCATGCCGAGGTACATCAGCACCATCACGGGCAGGACCATTGCGAACTCGACCGCCGCGACGCCCCGGGTCGAGGCGGGGAACGCCTCGGCCCGGGCCTTCAGCCGGCGAAGGAGCATGATATGGCCGAGAGCGTGCATGGGAGCGCCCCTTAGTTCGCGAACGGCTCGGTGCGGAACGCGGCCGCGCCCATGATGAGCCGGTTGCCGTTCTTGAGGTTCGCCTGGTTCGGGTTGAGGAGGCTGACGAAGACCGGCATCTCGACCGCGGCCCTCACCACCACGATCTGGTTCGCCCCCGGCGGCTCGTACTTGCCGAAGTTCGCGGCGTCGAACTGCCCGTCCGAGGTGATCGGCATCTGCGGCTTCTGGCCCGGGAACGACGTGAACAGGCGCACGTCGATCTGGATCTTATCGCACGGGATCAGCGCCGGGATGTTGTTGCAGATCTCGTCGCGGAATTTCCCCGGCAGCGCCGCCGCGTCGGTCGAGGTGTTGTCGGCCTGGAACTGCCCCGTGTAGATGCGCCGCGACGCGTTGGTGACGCCGGTCTCGAGCACCTGCGTGCTCCACAGCGTCAGGGCCGTCTCGAGGATGGCGAAGAGGAGGGCGAAGAACGGCGTCGAGACCGCCGCGAACTCGATCGCGGTCACGCCGGCCTCGTCGCGGCGGAAGCGGCCGGCGGCTCTTGCGGCGGCGGCGCGCGTGCGCCGGAAAGCCCGGAGAGGCTGCGCTGTATAGAGAGCCATCGTGCTGCCCATCGCTGTTGCGTCCGGCGTGTCCCGTCGCGAACCGCCGGACGGCTGTCAGCCCGATGTCTTACGGGTAAAAGATTTCCGAACGGTTAGACCGATCGTCGAGAGACGGCCCGATCTCCCGCGTTCGTTCCGCTGAAATCTTGGAAAGAGGCTACCGGCCCGTCGCGAAGCCGTTGCGCTGGGTCGCCTGCCCGCCGACCTCGCCGAAGTACTTGTTCGCGTCGCCGAGGAGGAGCGAGGGCTGGCAGTTCGGCGTGCATGAATACGACTCGCGCTCGAGCCCGCGCTGCACGGTGACGAGGGATTCGGTCGGCGCCTGGACGCTGATGAGCGATTCGGAGAGGAGCGTTCCGGCGCCGTCGAGGGCGATGAGGTTCGTGACGCCGTAGCTCTTGCCGGTCACGACCATGATCCCGTTCCGCTGCACCGTCACGTCCGCGATGATCGGGTTGCCGACGATCACCGTCTGGGTGCGCTCGGGCAGCTTCACCACCTTGGCGTGGTCGATCATGACGGCCAGCGGGGGCTGGCCGCCTCCCGCGCCGGCCGGAGCGGCGACGGCCGGGCCGCCGGCCGCGGCCGCGGCGAGGACGGCCAAGACACGTGCACCGATAAATCGCAGGCAGACGCCCATGGAACTGACTCGCGGCTTGAATGACCTCGAGAATCTGAGCGGAAAATGGTGAAGGAAGCCCTAATGCTGGTGCGCCGCGCCTCCTGGAGCGGTGGAGGCGGTGCGGACAATGGAAGAAGCCGGCGCGGCAACAGGCGCAAAATCAATCGAATCTCTCAGGAATGCTTTGCATAACGGCTAGTAAACCAGTGTTATCATTCATAACACCTGTGGTTATCTTGAATTTCTTGCTGCAGAAAGGTAAGAAATAGCCAGTTAACCATCTTGAGTATTTGGACCGGCGCCGCGATTGTCGACCTTCGGTTTAACTATGTCGCAACGGGCGGGGCTTATGGTCGGCTCCGGTTCCGATCGGCCCGGTCACTGGAAGGTCGACGGACGGCAGTGAAGCAACCAGGCCAAAGGAGCTATCCATGAAGACCCTCTTCAACCGTTTCGTGAAGGACGAGTCCGGCGCCACCGCCATCGAGTACGGCCTGATCGCCGCCCTCATCGCGGTCGCCGCCATCGGCGCCATGGGCGCCATCGGCACCAAGCTCGGCACGACGTTCAACTCGGTCGCCGGCCAGCTGAAGTGATCCGCGCTTGAAAGCCTGCGGCGGCCCCGCGCCAAGGCCGGGGCCGCCGTCGCACGCGATTTTGTCCATTTGATTAGTCCGGATCGCCGACCATGCGCCTTCTCCGCCGCTTCGGCCTCGACGAACGGGCTACGACGTCGATCGAGTACGCGTTCATCGCCCTCCTGATCGCGGTCGCGATCGTCGCGGCGCTCACGGCGATCGGATCGAAGCTCGGCACGTCCTACAATTCGGTCGCCACCGGGTTCAACTGATCGGCCGAACCCGCCCGTTCGGCTTTGCCGGTCAGGGCCCGTTAACCGGATCGAGTCAGGGTCGAGACGGGCATCGAGCCCATCCGGAGAGCCCCGTGACCGAGACCGCCCTCCTCCTCGTCTTCCCGGCGCTGATGGCCTACGCGGCCGCGAGCGACCTCCTCACCATGACGATCCCGAACCGGGTCTCGCTCGCCCTCGTCGCGGCCTTCGCCGTGCTGGCCGCCGCCGGCGGGCTCGGGTGGCAGGCGGCGCTCATGCACCTCGCCGCCGGCGCCCTCGTGCTCGCGGTCGCGTTCGCCCTGTTCGCCCTCGGCTGGATCGGCGGCGGCGACGCCAAGCTCGCGGCCGCCGCCGCCCTGTGGCTCGGGTTCGGGACGCTGGTCGAGTACTTCTTCGTCGCCTCGGTCGCGGGCGGGGCCCTGACGCTCGCGCTCCTCGCCATGCGCAAGCTGCCGCTCCCTGCCGCGGCCCTCGGATGGGAGTGGCTGTCGCGCCTGCACCACCCGAAGACGGGCGTCCCCTACGGGATCGCGCTCGCGGCCGCCGCCCTCATGGTCTACCCCCACGCCCCGATCTTCGCCGCGATGATCGGGCGATAGGGGCGTTCAGCGCCAGCGCTGGGGAGAAGCGCCAACGCCCTCTCCCGTTCAGAGGTGGGTTTGACTATAATAGGGGCATGACAAGAGAACAGATCGAGGCGGTGCTTGCGCGCGTGCGCACGTGGCCGATCGAGCGGCAGGAGGATGCCGCGCGGATGCTCATGACTATGGAAAAGATCGGTCTTGAGCCGTACATCCTCTCAGACGAGGAGCGTGCCGACATCGACGAAGCCTTGGCCGAAATCGAACGGGGCGAAGTGGCATCCGACGAGGAAGTCGCGGCGGTGTTCGACCGCCTGCGACAAAGGTGAGAGCCTCATGACCAAGGAGCAGATCGAATCGGTGCTGAACCGGGTGCTCGACTGGCCGGTGGAGCGCCAGAAAAATGCGGTCCGAATGCTCTTGGACATGGAAAAACAGGATTCCTACGAGTTCGAGCTGTCCGAAGAAGAGCGGGCGGATTTGCGCGAGGCCCTGGCGGAAGCCGAGCGGGGCGAGTTCGCGACCGATGAAGAGGTCGAAGCGGTTTTCGCCCGTTATCGACGATGAGGGTCCGCTTCACTCGTCGCGCAAACGCTCAACTCGACGCCATCTTCAATTATATCGCAAAGGACAGTCCGGTGGCGGCCGCCGCCGTTGTCGAGCGCATCGAGGATCGGGCGGCCGGCCTCTCCGACTTCCCCTATTCCGGCAAACCTTCGGGTGAGGAGGGCATTCGGGTCGTGATCGCGACGCCGTACCCCTACCTCATCTACTACCACGTGAATGCGAAGCGATCCGAGGTGCAAATCCTCCGCATCCGGCATGGCGCTCGCCAGCGCCGGCACTGAGGCTTGCGAAAATCCGCATCGGGCGTCAGCCTGCCCGCGCCTCACGCTCCGGAGCCCTCATGCGCCTCTTCACCGCTTCGCTCGCGACCGAATCGAACTCGTTCTCGCCGATTCCGACCAATCGCGCGAGCTACGAGGCGGCGTTCTATTATCCGCCGGGGAAGCATCCGGACGTCCCGCGCCACACCACGGCGCCGCTCTACGTCGCTCGCAGGCGCGCCCGGCAGGAGGGCTTCGAGCTCGTCGAGGGCTCGTGCTTCTGGGCCGAGCCGTCGGGACCGACGAACCAGGCCGATTACGAGGCGATGCGGGACGAAATTCTAGCGGAGCTGCGCGCCGCCATGCCGGTCGACGGCGTGCTGCTGGGCCTGCATGGGGCGATGATCGCCTACGGCTACGACGATCCCGAGGGCGACCTCATCGAGCGGGTACGCGAGATCGTCGGCCATAAGGTGCCGATCGGGGTCGAGCTCGACCCGCACTGCCACCTCACCGAGAAGCGGGTGCGCCTTTCCGACGTGATGATCCTCTACAAGGAGTACCCGCACACGGATTTCGTCGAGTGCGCCGAGGAGCTCGTGACTCTCGTGCTGCGCACCATCCGGGGCGAGATCCGCCCCGTCATGTCCCTCTACGACTGCCGCATGAGCGACCTCTTCCCGACCTCCCGCGAGCCCGGGCGCTCGTTCGCCGACAAGCTCAGGACCTTCGAGGGCCGGGACGGCGTGCTCTCGGTGTCGCTCGGTCACAGCTACGCCCAGGGCGACGTGCCCGAGCACGGCACCCGCGTCCTCGTCGTGACCGACAATGCGAAGGCCAAGGGCGACGCGCTCGCCCGCGAACTCGGCGAGGAGGTGCGGACGAAGCGCGGCACCTGGGCGCCGCGCTACGTCTCCCTCGACGAGGCGATCGACGCGGCTTATGCGGCCGAGCGCGGCCCGACGGTGGTGGCGGACCCCTCCGACAACGCCGGCGGCGGCGCGGCCTCCGACAACACCAACGTCATCCGCCGCCTCCTCGAGCGCGGCTGCCGCGACGCCTGCGTCGGGCCGGTGTGGGACCCGGTCGCGGTGCAGTTCTGCCACGCGGTCGGCGTCGGCGGCATGCTCCCTCTGCGCTTCGGCGGCAAGACCGCCGCGACCTCAGGCGCGCCTATCGACGGGGTCGTGACCGTGACCGGCCTCAAGCGGGACGGGCGCCAGAGCTTCGGCATCTCCAAGGTGCCGTTCGGCGACGCCGCCGGCATCCGCCTCGACGGCGTCGAGGTTTCCTTGATCTCGCACCGCACGCAGGCCCTCGGCCTGGAGATCTTCTCGGACGTCGGCATCGACCTCGCGAGCAAAAGGTTCATCGGCGTGAAATCGACGAACCACTTCTATGCCGCCTATGGCCCGATCGCGGCGCAGGTCCTCTACGCCGACGGCGGCGGGCCCTCGCCCATGGACCTGCGCAAGTACCCTTACCAGAAGATCCCGCGACCGCACTGGCCGCACGACGAGCTGCCGGAAGGGCGGATGGTGGTGTGAGGGCGAAGCTGCGCCTCAGGCAGAATCGCCCTTGCCCCGCCGCCCCTTCCCGTGCCTCAATCGCGGCAAGGCCCGCAATCGTCGGCCATCAACGGGAGAGGACGCCATGAAGACCACCCGCCGCACGTTCCTTAAGACCACGGCCGCGGCCGCCGCGCTGACGCAGGCCCCGGGCGTCCTGAAAGCCCAGGGCGCGCCCGGCGCCGGCAAGACGATCCGCGCCGTCATGCAGGGGGATCTCCGCGCCTTCGACCCGATCTGGACCACGGCGAACATCACCGCCTACCACGGCGCCATGATCTACGACACGCTGTTCGCCATCGACGAGAACATGAAGGCGCAGCCGCAGATGGTGTCGCGCCACAACCTCTCGGACGACAAGCTCACCTGGACCTTCGAGCTGCGCGACGGCCTCAAGTTCTCGGACGGCTCGCCCGTGACCGCCGACGACGTCGTCGCCTCGATCCGTCGCTGGGCGGCGCGCGACGGCGGCGGACAGCACATGATGCAGCGGGTCAAGGATCTCTCGAAGAAGGACGACAAGACCTTCGTCATGGCGCTCAAGGAGCCCTACGGCCTCGTCCTCGACCTCATGGCCAAGACCACGACGCCGCTCCTTTACATCATGCGCAAGAAGGAGGCCGAGACCGACCCGATGCAGCAGGTCACGACCTACATCGGCTCGGGGCCCTTCACCTTCAACCAGGACCAGACCAAGCAGGGCGCCCGCTACGTCTACGACCGCAACCCCAACTACGTGCCGCGCCAGGAGCCCGCGAACGGCCTCGCGGGAGGCAAGGTCGCCAAGGTCGACCGCGTCATCTACGACAACATGGACCAGATGACCGGCGTCGCCGCGATCCAGGCCGGCGAGATCGACTTTCTGGAATTGCCGCCGATCGACCTCCTCGACCAGCTCGAGGGCGACCGCAACATCAAGGTCGAGGTGCTGAACAAGACCGGCAACGTCGGCTGGATCCGCCTCAACTTCCTGCACCCGCCGTTCAACAACGCGGATGCGCGCCGCGCCATGCTCTACCTCGTCAACCAGGAGGAGTACCTCAAGGCGACCTTCGGCAACCCGAAGTACTACAAGAAGTGCGGCTCGAACTTCGCCTGCGGCACGCCGATGGAGAACGACGAGAACACGCAGTGGTTCAAGGAGGCGCCGAGCCCGGCGAAGGCCAAGGAGCTGTTCCAGAAGGCCGGCTACGACGGCCGCCCGGTGGTCGTGCTGCACGCGACCAACATCGACTACATGAACAACGCCGCCCAGATCACGGCCCAGCGCCTGCGCGAGATCGGCGTCAACGTCCAGCTCGCCACCTCGGACTGGGGCGGCGTCGTCACCCGCCGCGCCGTCAAGACCCCGCCCGACCAAGGCGGCTGGAACATTTTTATTACCTCGGCCGGCGGGGCGTCCGTGGGCAATCCCATCGCCTTGGCGGGCCACGCGGCCACCGGCGAGCGGGGCTGGTTCGGCTGGCCCTCGGACGAGACGCACGAGAAGCTGCGCGACAAGTGGGCCGCCGCCGCGACGCCGGAGGAGCAGAAGGCGGTCGCCCGCGAGATCCAGAAGAACGCCTGGGACTTCGTGCCCCACATCTGGTTCGGCCAGTGGCTCTCCCCCGTCGCCTACCGCACGAGCCTCAAGGGCGTCCTCAAGATCCCGGAGATCATCCCCTTCTGGAACATCGAGAAGACGGCCTGACGCGCGCCGCGCGGGGGCCGCGGGAGGATCCCGCGGCCCTGGCCCGTGGCGCGGTGTCACTTCCTTTGCGGAAAACCGCGGACTAAATGGAGGCGCAATCCCGAAGACCCGACAGGACGCCGACCATGGCCAAGCCGCGCACCCTCTACGACAAGATCTGGGACGACCACGTCGTCGACGTGCAGCCGGACGGCACGGCGCTCCTCTACATCGACCGCCACCTCGTCCACGAGGTCACGAGCCCGCAGGCCTTCGAGGGCCTGCGCATGACCGGCCGCCGGGTGCGGGCGCCGCAGAAGACCCTCGCGGTCGTCGACCACAACGTGCCGACGACCGACCGCTCGCACGGCATCGACGACCCGGAGGCCGCGGTCCAGGTGGCGGCGCTCGCCGAGAACGCGCGCGAGTTCGGCGTCGAGTACTACAACGAGCTCGACGTCAGGCAAGGCATCGTCCACATCATCGGGCCGGAGCAGGGCTTCACGCTGCCCGGCACCACGATCGTGTGCGGCGATTCGCACACCTCGACCCACGGCGCCTTCGGGGCGCTTGCCCACGGCATCGGCACCTCCGAGGTCGAGCACGTGCTCGCGACCCAGACGCTGATCCAGACGAAAGCCAGGAACATGCGCGTGACCGTCGACGGGGCGCTGCCTCCCGGCGTCACCGCGAAGGACATCATCCTGGCGATCATCGGCGAGATCGGCACCGCCGGCGGCACCGGCCACGTCATCGAGTATGCCGGCGAGGCGATCCGGACCCTCTCCATGGAAGGCCGCATGACGGTCTGCAACATGTCGATCGAGGGCGGCGCCCGGGCCGGGATCGTGGCTCCTGACGACAAGACTTTTGCTTATCTCAAGGATCGCCCCAAGGCGCCGAAGGGCGCGGCCTGGGACGAGGCGGTGCGGTTCTGGCGCACGCTGCATTCGGACGAGGGCGCGTTCTTCGACCGCGAGGTCCGCCTCGACGCCGCCGCCCTGCCGCCGATCGTGACCTGGGGCACGTCGCCTGAGGACGTGGTCTCGGTCACCGGCGCGGTGCCGGACCCGGACGCCATTCCGGACGAGAACAAGCGCAACTCGAAGCGCCGGGCGCTCGAGTACATGGGCCTGACGCCGGGCACCAGGATCACCGACATCGCCCTCGACCGGGTGTTCATCGGCTCCTGCACGAACGGGCGCATCGAGGACCTGCGCGAGGTCGCCAAGGTCGTGCAGGGCAAGCACGTGAACCCGGCCGTCAACGCCATGATCGTCCCGGGCTCCGGCCTCGTGAAGATGCAGGCCGAGGCGGAAGGGCTGGACAGGATCTTCGTCGAGGCCGGCTTCGACTGGCGCGAGCCCGGCTGCTCCATGTGCCTCGCCATGAACGCCGACCGCCTCTCCCCCCAGGAGCGCTGCGCCTCGACCTCGAACCGCAACTTCGAAGGCCGCCAGGGCTTCAAGGGCCGCACCCACCTCGTCTCGCCGGCCATGGCGGCGGCGGCCGCAGTTGCGGGGCGGTTCGTGGATATCCGCAGCTGGGGCTGATGCGCCTGACCGTCCGGGACGTCTGGTTCGACGAAACCCGCCTCTTCGTCGAAATCTCGGACGGGCGGGTCCTGGGGACTCCCATCCGCTGGTATCCGCGCCTCGCGAGCGCGACGCCCGAGCAGCGGGGCAACTGGCGGATATGCGGCGCCGGCGAAGGCATCCACTGGCCCGACGTGGACGAGGATTTGAGCCTTGAAGGCATGCTGGCTGGGCGGGCCGCTCCCGGCATCCAGAAGTAAGCGCCACTTGGGCGCAGCCGGGTTGGGGCGGAGCCTCCCAGGTGCTATCTCCTGAAGAGGACGAGCCCGGACCGATGACGCCCCACAAGGACCACCTGCACGATCACGGCCACGGCGACCCCTGCGCGCACGCGGCCGACCGCTCGGCCCGCGCGCCGGAGGCGCTCGCCGAGGCCGAAGCGTTGTGCCGGGCCCGCGGCGTGCGCTTGACCCCCATCCGCCGGGACGTGCTCTCGGTGCTCTACGGGACGCACCGGCCGCTCGGCGCCTACGACATCGCCGACGCGCTCGGCGAGAAGGGCCACCGGCGGCTTGCGCCGATCACCGTCTACCGGGCCCTCGAGTTCCTCATGGCCGAGGGGCTGGCGCATCGCCTCGCGAGCCGCAACGCGTTCGTCGCCTGCCCGCACCGGCACGGGGCCCGGGACCTCGTCGCCTTCCTGATCTGCGATGCCTGCGGCGGGGTCGACGAGATGTCGTCCGCTCCCCTCGGGCAGGCCCTGTCGAGCCTCCTCGAGGAGGAGCGCTTCGAGCCGCACCTCCAGGTGCTGGAGATCTCGGGCCGCTGCGCCCACTGCCGGGAGGCGGCATGACCGCGCTCGCCTGCCTTCCGGAGACCGCCGCGCCGGCGCCGCGGCGGCGGACCTGCGCCGTCCGTATCGGCGCCGCCACGGTCGGCGGCGGGGCGCCCATCGTCGTGCAGTCGATGACCAACACCGACACGGCGGACGCGGACGCGACGGTCGCCCAGGTCGCGGCGCTCGCCCGCGCCGGGTCCGAGATCGTGCGCATCACCGTCGACCGGCCGGAAGCCGCGGCCGCGGTGCCCCGCATCCGCGAACGGCTCGACCGCATCGGCGTCGCGGTGCCCCTCGTCGGCGATTTCCACTACATCGGCCACAAGCTCCTGGCCGACCATCCGGCCTGCGCCGAAGCCCTCGACAAGTACCGCATCAACCCCGGCAACGTCGGCTTCAAGGAGAAGCGCGACCGCCAGTTCGGGTTAATCGTCGAGACCGCGATCCGGCACGGCAAGGCCGTGCGCATCGGCGCGAACTGGGGCTCCCTGGACCAGGAGCTCCTCACCTACCTCATGGACGAGAACGCGCGGAGCGCCGCGCCGCTCGACACCCGCGCCGTCACCCGCGAGGCGATGGTGCGCTCAGCCCTGCTCTCCGCCGCACGGGCCGAGGAGATCGGCCTTGCCCGCGATCGCATCGTGCTCTCGGCCAAGGTCTCGGCCGTGCAGGACCTCATCGCAGTCTATCGCGAGCTCGCACGCCGCTCCGATTACGCCCTCCACCTCGGCCTGACCGAGGCCGGCATGGGCTCGAAGGGCATCGTCGCCTCGTCCGCCGCCATGGGCATCCTTTTGCAGGACGGCATCGGCGACACCATCCGCTACTCGCTCACCCCCGAGCCCGGCGGCGACCGGACGCTGGAGGTCAAGGCCGCGCAGGAGCTGCTCCAGACCATGGGCTTCCGCACCTTCGTGCCCCTGGTCGCGGCCTGCCCCGGCTGCGGGCGCACCACCTCGACGGTGTTCCAGGAGCTCGCCCGCGACATCCAGGACTGGATCTCGGCCTCGATGCCCGCGTGGCGCCGGACCTACCCTGGGGTCGAAGGCCTCAACGTCGCCGTCATGGGCTGCATCGTGAACGGCCCGGGCGAGTCGAAGCACGCCGACATCGGCATCTCGCTGCCCGGCACCGGCGAGCAGCCGACCGCCCCGGTGTTCATCGACGGGCGAAAGGCCATGACGCTGCGCGGCCCGACGCTTGCCCAGGACTTCAAGGCGCTCGTCCAGGACTACATCGAGCGCCGCTTCGGCGCGGCCGGGCGCGACGCAGCGGAGTAGGCGTGCGCTTTTTGCGACGCATTTGAAAATAGTCCTTGAGACGGCCGCGGGGGTGGAAACGCTTGCCAAACTACTCTCGGAACAGCGGAAGGTGTCCGCCTCCCGTCGTATTGTGACGGTTCCGCAACGCTGCTAAGAGCCTCGCGCCTTCTCACTCGGCCGGGCGCGGCGGACCCACGATGCTCTTCAACTCCTCGGTCAAGCTCGTCGCGGGAAACTCCAACCGTCCCCTCGCCGAGGCCATCGGCGACTACCTCAAGACCCCGCTGACCCGCTGCTCGGTCCGGCGCTTCGCCGACATGGAGATCTTCGTCGAGATCCAGGAGAACGTGCGCGGCGAGGACGTGTTCATCGTGCAGTCGACCTCGTTCCCGGCGAACGACCACCTGATGGAGCTTCTCATCATGATCGACGCCGCGCGGCGCTCCTCCGCCCGGCGCATCACGGCGGTGATCCCCTATTTCGGCTATGCCCGCCAGGACCGGCGCACCTCCGGCCGCACGCCGATCTCGGCGAAGCTCGTCGCGAACCTCATCACCCGCGCGGGCGTCGACCGGGTGCTCACCGTCGACCTCCACGCCGGCCAGATCCAGGGCTTCTTCGACATTCCGACCGACAACCTGTTCGGCGCCCCCGTGATCGTGCGCGACATCAAGGACCGGCTCGCGAACGGCGACAAGGTCGTGGTCTCGCCGGACGTCGGCGGCGTCGTCAGGGCCCGCGCCATCGCCAAGCGCATCGACAGCCCGCTTGCCATCGTCGACAAGCGCCGCGAGCGCGCCGGCGAGTCCGAGGTGATGAACATCATCGGCGACGTGCGCGGCCGCTCCTGCATCCTCGTCGACGACATCGTCGATTCG
>DASVVU010000191.1:0-26828 GCA_036386395.1 Beijerinckiaceae bacterium
CGCGTCGAGCTCGTCCGCGCCGGCGGCGCACCGGCTGCGGCCGGTATCGTGCTCGACGGCGCGGACGCCGTGTGGCTCTGGCGCGCCGCCGCGCCGGACAAGGTCCATGCCGACCGCCTCGCCGCCGCGGCCGCGGCGCGCGCCCGCCGCACCGGCAAGCAGCTGATGGTTGCGGCGGAGGTGCCCGTCTCGGAGGAGGCCGCCGCGGCGCTCGGCCTCGAGCCCGTCGCGCTCGCCGACCTCCTCGTCTCGACCCGCCCCGGCCGCTCGCCCGCCGCCGCCGCGGTCCGCCTCAAGGCCCGCATCGACCGCCGCCTGCGCCAGGCCGCCGCCGCAGGCCTGCAGCGCCTCGCGCGGGCTTAGCCATCGCCTCTCCGGCCTGCGGGGAGTAGGTCGCGGAAGCGCTTACGCCTCCTCCCGCAGGAGACGGCGGATGACCTTGCCGGTCGTGGTGAGCGGCAGGTTGCGGCGAAACGCGATCTCCCGCGGGTATTCGTGGGCCGAGAGGCGGGCGCGCACGAAGCCTTGGATGTCGGAGGCGAGGGCGTCGGAGGGCTCATGGCCTTCCTTGAGGACCACGAAGGCCTTGACGATCTCGGTGCGGACCGGGTCGGGCTTGCCGACCGCCGCCGCAAGCGCCACCGCCGGGTGGCGGATGAGGCAGTCCTCGATCTCGCCGGGGCCGATGCGATAGCCGGCCGACGTGATGACATCGTCGTCGCGGCCGATGAAGCGGACATAGCCGTCCTCGTCGAGGGCGCCCTGGTCGCCGGTGGTCATCCAGTCGCCGATGAATTTCGCCTCGGTTGCGCCGGGCTTGTTCCAGTACGACAGGAACATCACGGGATCGGGCCGCGCGACGGCGATCTGGCCGAGCTCGCCGGGTTCGCACCGCGCGCCGTTATCGCGGATCACCGCCACCCCGTGCCCCGGCACCGGGCGGCCGATGGCGCCGGCCTTGGCGACCCCGATCGCGGCGCAGGAGGAGAGCACGAGGTTGCACTCCGTCTGGCCGTAGAACTCGTTGATGGTGAGGCCGAGGGCCTCCCGGCCCCAGGCGAAGGTCTCGGCGCCGAGCGCCTCGCCGCCGGAGGCGACCGTGCGCAGCCTCAAGTCGAAACGCCCGCGCGGGTTCGGCACGGTGCGCAGCATGCGCAACGCGGTCGGCGGCACGAAGGTGTTGCGCACGCCCATGTCGGCCATCAGCCGGAAGGCCTCCTCGGGGTCGAACTTCTCGGACTTGCGCGCCACCACCGGCACGCCGAAGTGGAGGCCCGGCAGGAGCACGTTGAGGAGGCCGCCGGCCCAGGCCCAGTCGGCCGGGGTCCAGAGCCGATCGCCGGCCTGCGGCAGGAATTCGTGCGGCATCTGCACGCCGGGAAGGTGTCCGAGGAGCACCCGGTGGGCGTGCAGCGCCCCCTTCGGCGGCCCGGTCGTGCCCGAGGTGTAGATCATCATGGCGGGATCGTCCGCCGCCGTGTCGACGGGGACGAAGTCGGGGCTTGCGCGCTCCATGACTTGCGCCAGCCCCTCGGCCGCGCCGTCCGGTCCGTCGGCCGAGATCACCACTTGAAGGGCCGGCACGTCGGCGCGGATCTGCGCGAGCTTCGCGAGGCCAGCGGCGTTCGTGACGAGCGCCTTGGCGCCGGCGTCGTTGAGGCGGTAGGCGATGGCGTCGATGCCGAACAGCGCCGCGAGCGGCAGCGCGATCGCGCCGAGCTTGTAGAGCGCGACGTGCGCGACCGCCACCGCCGGCCCCTGCGGCAACAGGATCGCGACCCGGTCCCCGCGCGCGATCCCGCGGGCCCGGAGCGCATCGCTGAGCCGGTTCGAGCGCTCCCGCAGCTCGCCGTAGGTGAGGTCCGTGACGCGCCCGTCCGCGGCGACGTCGAGGACGGCGGCGCGCCCGGGCTCGCGCGCCGCCCAGCGGTCGCACACGTCGACGCCGATGTTGTAACGCTCCGGAATCCGCCAGCGGAACGCGGCGACGAGGCTGTCGTAGTCGGCGGCGGGGGCGAGCATGGCGGGCGGCTTAGCAGAGCGCTGGAGGAGGGGCTAATCCACCTTCCGCTCCTCGGGCGGCGGCAGGAAGCGGTCGTCGAAGACGTCTTCCACCTTCGGCCTGTTCTTGTAGGGGAAGGCGAGGCCGATCTGGTCGAGGGCGCGCTCGAAGCGGGCGTGGTCGATGCGGCCGACGCCGTTCTCCTTCACCCACGGCGTGAGGACGTTCTGCCTGAGCACCATATCGAGCCGCTCGAGCTCCACGTCGCGGCGGGCGACCTCGTTCCGGCGGATCACCGTTTCGACGGCGGCGGCGGGGTCGGCGGTCGCGTCGCGCAACCCCTTCACGAGCGCGCGAAGGAAGCCGCGCACGGCCTCGGGCTTCTCGGCCGCGAATTTTTGGCTCACCAGGATGGCGTTGCCGTAGAGCTCGAGGCCGTGGTCGCTCATGTTCATTACGACGATGTCGTCCGCCGGCACGCCGCGGGCCTTGAGGCCGACGGCGGCCGTCATAGCGTAGCCGAACACCGCGTCGACCTCGCCTTGCGCGAGGAGCGGCTCGCGCACGGGGAAGCCGACGGTCTCGATGCGGATCGCCCACTCGCGCTCGTCGATGCCGTTCAGGGCCCGGAACACCGGCCACTGGGCGAAGGCCGCATCCTGCGCCGGGGCCCCGAGCCGGCGACGCCTGAGGCTCGACACCGTCTCGGCGACGCCGCGGCTGCGGCGCCCGACGATGGCAAAGGGCGGGCGGTCGTGCACCATCATCACGGCCTTGACGCCAGCGGCGGCCGGGTTCTCGTCGCGCAGGCGCACCAAAGAATTCACGTCGCCGAAGCCGATGTCGTAGGCGCCGGAGGCGACGCGCCCGACGGGCTCGCGCGAGCCCGCCGCCGGCTCGATCGTCACGTCGAGCCCCTCGGCCTTGAAGTACCCCTTGTCGAGGGCAAGCGTGAACGGCGCCGCCGGTCCCTCGAAACGCCAGTCGAGAGAAAAGCGCACCGCCGTCTGCGCCGCCGCTCCCGGAGCACCGAACCCGAGCGCAGCGAGCCCCGCTCCCGCCACGAGGAGCCGGCGCGTCGGGGCGAGGGGCAGGGGCATCGGGGCACTCCGGACGAACGCGAAAAGCGGCCGAGGGGCCGCTGGCGCTCCCGAGCGCCGCAATCCTCGCGCCGTCCGCCGCAATGCACCCGGAAAGCCGCCGAGGGTCAACCCGCGGCGTCGCCATGTCGGCACCCGCAAACTTGAAACGGGCCCGCCACCCGGCTACAGGTCATCGCGTTTGCGGGCGTAGTTCAGTGGTAGAACGTCAGCTTCCCAAGCTGAATGTCGTCGGTTCGATCCCGATCGCCCGCTCCATCGCACGCCGAGATTGAAGTCCGACAGGAAGCGACCCTGGTAGCGTGCAGCAGGCTGGCTCGGCCGTTGCGCTTGCGATCCTGGACTTTCCCTCAACCCCCCTGTCTACTTCCCCGATTCGTGCGGGGATGCGGCCTCATTGCGCCGGCGCCTGATCCTTCTGGCCCTTGCGGCCCTGCTTCCGCTCGGGGCGCTCGTCGCGGGGCTCGCGGCGGTGTCGCTGCGCCAGCAGCAGGACGCGATGCGGGCCGAGGCGGTCAGGCAGGTGGCCGACATCCTCGACCGGGTCGAGCGAGAGCTCTACACCCAGATCGAGCTCCTGAAGGTGCTCGCCCAGTCGCCGACCCTCGACGGCGATCGGCCGGACCTCAAGACCTTCCACGAGGTCGCCTCGCGCTTCCAGCGCGAGCGGCCGTTGTGGAACCGGGTCAACCTCGCCGACCTCGACGGCCGGCAGATCCTCAACACCTCGGTGCCGTTCGGATCGCCGCTGCCGCAGGTGATCGACGCCGAGGGCTATCGGCGCGTCATCGAGACCAAAGCGCCGGTCATCGGCGACCTCGCCGGCCCGGGGCCGCTCCTCCCCGACAGCCGCCCCCGGGTGAGCTTCCGGGTCCCGGTCATCCGCGACGGCCAGGTGCGCTACGTTCTCACCACGACGGTGTCGCCGGAGCGCCTCTCGGAGCTCGCGGCCCCCTCGGGGCTGCCCTTGGCGTGGCTGCCTTTCGTGGTCGACGGCGCGGGCCGCATCGTCGCCTCGCCGCGCTCGCCTGCCTCCATCGGCGAGCGGACGAGCGACGAGGCCCTCAAGGCCCGGGCCTCCGGAGCAGACGGCGTTTACGACGGCCGCAGGCTCGACGGCACCCCGACCAAGGCGGCGTTCCGGAAATCCGAGCGCACCGGCTGGTCGGCCCACCTCGCGATCCCGCTCGATCTCTACAACGCCCCGCTGACGCGCTCCCTGTGGACGCTCGCCGCCGCAGGCCTTTCGGCGCTCTCGCTCACCCTCGTTTTCGTCGTGCTGATGCGTCGGGAGGTGCGAGCCGCGCGCCAGGAGGCGACCTTGGGCGAGCGGGCAAGCCGCATGGAGGCGCTCGGGCGCATGACCGGCGGCGTCGCGCACGACTTCAACAACCTCCTCATGGTGATCCTGGGCAACCTCGAGATGCTGCAGCGCCGGGTGCAAGCGCCGAACCTCGACCGCTACGTCGCCTCGATCCGCAAGGCCGCCGAGAGGGGCACGCATCTGACCCGCGAACTCCTGTCGTTCTCCCGTGGCGAGGCGGCCCAGGCCGAGGCCTTCGACCTCGTCGAGCGCGTCCGCAACGTGCTTACGATGCTGCGCCAGTCGCTGCGCGGCGACATCTCGGTCATGCTCGACCTCGCGCCGGGGCCGCTGCCGGTGCGGATCGACCCGATCGGGCTCGATCTCGCGATCCTCAACGTCGCCGTCAACGCCCGCGATGCCATGCCGGAGGGCGGCGTGCTGCGCATCAGTGCCCGGCGCGCGCCATTTCCGGATCGCTCCGGCCGGCGCGGGATCGCGCTGTCGATCTCTGACACCGGCAGCGGCGTTCCGGAAGAAGCGCTGCCGCACGTATTCGAGCCGTTCTTCACCACGAAGGAGGTCGGCAAGGGCACGGGGCTCGGTCTGTCCCAGGTCTACGGCTTCGCCAAGGCGGCGGGCGGGCTCGCCGACATCGAGAGCAAGGTCGGGCGCGGCACCACGGTGACGATCTACCTGCCGGAAGCCGACGCCGGCGCGGCTGGGACCGATCCCAAGGCCGCCGACGCGCCGCGGGAGCCGGCGCCTATGGCGCGCGTACGCGTGCTCCTCGTCGACGACAACGCCGAGGTCCGCACCGTCGCGGCCGACTTCCTGGCCGAGGAGGGCTTTGCGGTGCGCGAGGCCGCGAACGCCCGCGAGGCTCTCGACCTCCTGGAGCGCGAGGGCGCCGACGTGCTCGTGTCGGACATCGTCATGCCGGGGCCCCTCGACGGGTTCGCGCTTGCCCAGGAAGCGCGCCGGCGCTGGCCGAACCTGCCCGTGCTCCTCGCCTCCGGCTACGCGGCCTCGGCCGCGCGGGCGCCGGAGCTCGGCTTCACGGTGCTGACGAAGCCATTCCGCATGGAAGACCTCGGCGACGCCGTCCGCCGCGCTGCCAATGCCACGCGGCCTGCGGCGGTGGAGGGCGCCGGCTGACGCGCCGCGCCCTCACTCGCCGGCCTTGACCAGACACTCCCGCATGCTCCGCACCGCCGCCGCGATCTTCGCCGCCGTGTAGGGTTTGGGGATGATCGTGAAGGCCTTGCCGGCGCCTTCCTGGACGGCGTGGCTGTAGCCGGTGGCGAGGAGGACGGGCAAGTCGGGGCGAATCTCGCGCAGGCGGTAGGCGAGGTCGATGCCGCTCATGCCGCCGGGCATGACGACGTCCGAGAACACGAGGTCGAAGCGCTGCCCGGCCTCGATCAGGTCGAGGGCCGCGCTCGCCCGCGCGACCGAGGTGACCCGCCAGCCGAGCTCCTCCAGGCACTCCCGCGCGACCTCGGCGACCTCGGCGTTATCCTCGACGAGGAGGACGCTGCCTTCGCTCCTTTCAGCTTTGGCCGGTGCGGCCTCGGGAGGTGCGATGTCGCGCAAGCCCGCGTCCCCGGACGCGCGCGGGAGATAAAGGGTGACGGTCGTGCCCGCGCCGACGGCGCTCGCGGCCGTGGCGGTCCCGCCGGACTGGGTCGCGAAGCCGTAGACCTGGG
Organism: Beijerinckiaceae bacterium; assembly: GCA_036386395.1. Classification (GTDB taxonomy): domain Bacteria; phylum Pseudomonadota; class Alphaproteobacteria; order Rhizobiales; family Beijerinckiaceae; genus JAJKJG01. The sequence continues at coordinate 6,115 of DASVVU010000191.1, forward strand.
AGAGGCCGAGGCCCGTCCCTTTGCCGACTTCCTTCGTGGTGAAGAACGGCTCGAAGATGCGGGGCAGCACGTCGGGCGCGATGCCCGATCCCGTGTCGCGGACCGCGATCGCGACGAACGCGCCCTCGAGCCCCGTCGCGTCGCCCTCGCCAAGGATGGCGTTGCGGGCCGCAATCGTCAGCGTCCCGCCGGCCGGCATTGCGTCGCGGGCGTTCACGGCGACGTTGAGGAGCGCGAGCTCGAACTCGCCCGGATCGACCGCGACCGGCCAGACGCCCGGCGCGACCTCGAGCGCGACCTGGATGTCGCCGCGCAGCGAGCTCTCCAGCATGTGGCGCAGCTTCGGCAGGCGCTGGGCGAGGTCGAGGACGACGGGCTCGTGCGCCTGCCGACGCGAGAACGAGAGCAGCTGCCGGGTCAGGTTCTCGCCGCGCCGCGCCGCCATGGCGATGGCGTCGAGCGAGCGCTTGTGCCGCGGGTCCGGAAGCTCCTTCGCGAGGCGGTCGACGTGGCCGCCGATCACCATCAGCAGGTTGTTGAAGTCGTGCGCGACGCCGCCGGTGAGCTGCCCCATGGCCTCGAGCCGCTGCGCCTGCTTGAGGGCGGCCTCGGCCGCCTCCCGGCGCTCGGCCTCGGCGTAGAAGCGGGCGGTGCGGCGCAGCGCCAGGAGGCTGATCATGAACAGGAGCACGGTCGCCGGGATGCCGAAGACGAGATGGCTCGCCATGGCGCCGAGCCACTCGTTGCGGACGGCGGCGGTCTCGAGCCCAGCCTGGACGTAGACCGGATAGGCGGGAAGCTTGCGGTAGCCGATCCGCCGCTCGACGCCATCGACCTGGGAGGTCGCCAGGAAGATGCCGGCCTCCGGCCGGGTCGCGATCGCCCGCCCGAAGACGCTGTCCGGAGTGAGACGCTGCGGCCGCTCGTCGGGCGAGGGATAGCGGGCCAGGAAGGTGCCGTCCGCCCGGATCAGGCTCGCCTGGAAGGCGAGGCCCTTGCCGAGGCGGGCGTAGAAGCTCTTGATCTCCCGCGGCAGGACCGAGACCGCCGTCACCCCGGCAAAGCCCCCGTCGGGCGCCGGCCGGCGGCGGCTGACGTTGAAGAAGTAGGTGGTCGAGACGCGGGGGACCAGGACCTCGCCGATGTAGGTGCCGGCGTCGCCCTTGGCGTGAACCTTGAAGTAGTCCCGGTCCGAGAAATCGACGGTTCGGGGCGCCGGCAGGTCCGCGGTCGAGATCAGGAGACGGCCGTCGCGGTCGAAGACCAGGATGGCGCCGATCTCGGGCAGCCCGTCGTGGAGCTGCTTCAGGCGGGCGTGGAACCGCGCCTCGCCGGCGCGGATCTCGTCGTCGGAAAACCCGCGCAGCGTCTCGTCTGCCGTCTCGATCGCGAGATCGACCGTCTCGAAGACCTTGAGAGCGTGCTCCTGGAGGACGTCGAGGGTGCGCTCGATGCGCTCGTCCGCGCCGGTCCACGCGGCCCGGTGGGTGATGAAGCTGGCATAGGCGAACAGGAGAAACGGAAAGACGAGCGAGGCCGCGATGAGCAATCGCAGGAAGCGGATCGCGGAGGCGCTGTCGCGCGATTGCATTCGGGCGTTCTTGGGCCTGATTCCGTACACAACTCGTCGCATGGAGGTGACGAAACGGCAACTGGCGGCGGCCGAGGCGACACGGGACGCACGCTCGTGCTAAGCTTCAAGGCTTGGGGGGCGGCACTCCATCCGGAGGACGCCCATGAGACCCTTCGTCATGGCAGCGGCGCTCGCCGCCTTCATCGTCCCGACTTGCGCATCCGCGCAAGCGCCGGCCCGCTCCGCCAAGGCCGAAGCCTGCCGGGCCGAAGCCCAGAGCCGCCTCAGGGTCGGCAAGACCGCCGGCAGCAACAGGGTGGCGGTCATCAACCAGCGCAGGGCCTACTGGCGCGAATGCATGCGGCGGGCGTGAAGAGGACTACCGGGCCGGCCGATCGCGCCGCCGCGCAGTGCCGTACGGGTCGCCGACCTGGAGGTTGAGGGAGCCAAGGCCGCTCTTGCGGTCCTCGATCAGGTCGGCGCAGAGACTGTCCGGGACGGACACGACCGGGCTCCTGGCCCGCGTTCCGGACTGCGCTTCGACGACCTCGGCGAAGGTGAAGGCGTTCTCGCCGCAGTCCTTGGTGTTGGCGGCGGCGGGCGAGGCCGCGAGGACGAAGAGGGCGAGGAACGCGGTGCGCATGACGGCCACTCCGGACGGCGGAGCAGCATAGCCGATCTGTCCTTAAGCGGCGTGCGCTATTGCGGTTTAGGGTTACGGAGCCGCTGACCGGACGCCGGGATCACTTGCGCGCCGTCCGCGGACCAGCGCGTTGCCTCGACCACGCTCGTGCCGATCATGGTGCGGATCGAGATGCGGAACGGCACGAGGACGCGGGCGCCCTCGACTGGGGCGAGCCAGACCGAGATGTCGCGGTTGTCCTGCATGAACTTGGTCGAAGGCCTGTGCATCCGGTGGCCGGCGATGGGCACGTAACGCACGTTGCAGACGAGGACGGGGCCGCTGTAGCCCGCCTTGTCGACGGTGCGGGTGCCGCCGTAGCTCAGCACCACGTCGAAGCGGGTGCCGCCGTCGAAGACCGGGACCGTGCGGTTGCAGTTCGCCGGGTCGGTCAGCGGCCCGCGGGTCGCGGCCGGCGCAACGACCGCGCTCAGAGGGTCGATGATGGCGCGCTTGTGGATGTCGGCAAGCGGCACCCGGTCGGCCTTGTCCTCGAGCGGCGGGTCGATGTCGACCGCGACCGCATTGCCGGAGGCCAAGCCCATCCTGAGCGTCCGCTCGCCGGCGGAGGTGCGGGCCCGGGCCGCGAAGGCGGCGGGCGTCGGGCGCGGGCCGGAGACGGTGCCGGAGGCGGAGCCGCTGCCGTCGCCGCCGACGAGAGCACCGAAGCCCGAAAGGCGTCCTTTCAGGTCGAGCCGGTACTGAGCGCCTTCGAAGGTGCCTTTGAGCTCGCCCGAGCCGATCGGCAGGCCGGCGAGCCACAGGCCGTAATGGACCTCGAACCCGGCGGCCGACGCCGGCCCGGAAAGTCCGAAGAGCGCCGCAAGCACGCCTGCAAGCCCTGTGAGTCGCCTTGTCGTCGCAACCCGCATCCGCGGCCCTTTCAGCCGAACAAGCCGTTGTCCCGCCCGAATCAGGACAAATCGTGACGGTCCGCCTCTTAAAAGCGAGCTTCGCCGGGCCCAAATTCTTGACTTGAGGCCCGCCTTCCCCCTATAGGGCTGCCTCTCCCAAGGACTTTCGGTGTCCGGTTCGCCGTGGATGGGCGTGTGCCCGTCCGCCACAACAGCAGCGGCCGCACCTTGCATTGAGGACTAGAACCATGTCGCGCCGTTGCGAACTCACCGGCAAGGCGGTGCTCTCGGGCCACCTCGTGAGCCACTCGAACCGCAAGACCAAGCGCAAGTTCCTGCCGAACCTCGTGAACGTCACGCTCCAGTCGGACGCGCTCAACCGCTCCGTGCGCCTGCGCGTCTCGGCGAACGCGCTCCGCACCGTCGAGCACCGCGGCGGCCTCGACGCGTTCCTGGCCAAGGCTTCCGAGAGCGAGCTTTCCCCGACCGTGCGCGTGCTCAAGCGCGACCTCGAGAAGAAGCGCGCCGAGGCGTAAGCTTTCAGTTCCGAGTGTTCAACGGGCGGCTTCGGCCGCCCGTTTTGCTGTCTCAAGTCCGCGCGACCGCCCGGCGTGGGGCGGGCTGGCGCGGCGGCGGGGCCGGCGCGGCGTCCTCCTCGAACAGCTCGGCGAGCTTCTCGGTCATGGCGCCGCCGAGCTCCTCGGCGTCGACGATCGTCACCGCGCGGCGGTAGTAGCGCGTCACGTCATGGCCGATGCCGATGGCGATGAGCTCGACCGGCGAGCGGGTCTCGATGTCCTCGATGACGTAGCGCAGGTGCCGCTCGAGGTAATTGCCGGGGTTGACCGACAGGGTCGAGTCGTCGACCGGCGCCCCGTCCGAGATCACCATCAGGATGCGACGCTGCTCGGGACGCCCCAAGAGGCGCTTGTGCGCCCAGTCGAGGGCCTCGCCGTCGATGTTCTCCTTCAGCAGCCCCTCGCGCATCATCAGGCCGAGGTTCTTCCGCGCGCGGCGCCAGGGCGCGTCGGCCGGCTTGTAGACGATGTGGCGGAGATCGTTGAGGCGGCCGGGGTTCGGCGGCTTGCCGGATTGCAGCCACGTCTCTCGCGACTGCCCGCCCTTCCAGGCCCGGGTCGTGAAGCCGAGGATCTCGACCTTGACTCCGCAGCGCTCCAGCGTGCGGGCCAAAATATCGGCGCAGGTCGCCGCGACGGTGATCGGGCGCCCGCGCATCGACCCTGAATTGTCGAGGAGCAGCGTGACCACGGTGTCCCGAAAATTCGTGTCCTTCTCCTGCTTGAAAGAGAGGGGCTGGTAGGGATCGATGACGATGCGGGGCAAGCGCGCCGGATCGAGCATGCCTTCCTCCAGGTCGAACTCCCAGGCCCGGTTCTGCTGCGCGAGGAGCCGCCGCTGGAGGCGGTTCGCGAGGCGCCCGACGACGCCCTGGAGGTGGGCAAGCTGCTTGTCGAGGTAGGCGCGCAAGCGCGACAGCTCGTCCGGGTCGCACAGGTCCTCGGCGTGGACGACCTCGTCGAACTTCTGGGTGAAGGCGCGGTAGTCCGGACCGCGGGGCTCGTTGCGCCCGGTGGCCGGCGGGCGCCAGCTCTCGGACGCCTCCTCCGAATCCGCCTCGTCGGCGTCATCCGGCAGCTCGCCCGAGGGGGCGTCGGCGGCTTCCTGGGCGCCTTCCTCCAGGTCGTCCGAGGCCTCGTCCGAGATGTCGACCTCGGCGCGCTCGCCGTTGGCCTCTTCGTCGGCGTCGCCCTCGCTCTGGTCGCGGTCCTCGGAGGATTCGTTCTCGTCCTCGTTCTCCTCGTCGTCCTGGTCGAGCATGGCCTCGTCGGACATGTCGAGGGACGACAAAAGCTCGCGCACCGAGCGGCCGAAGGCGCGCTGGTTCTCGATCGAGCCGAGGAGGCCGTCGAGGTCGCGCCCCGCCCGCTCCTCGATGAAGTCGCGCCACAGCTCCACGATCTTCTGGGCCGCCGGAGGCGCTTTCAGGCCCGTGAGGCGCTCGCGGACCATGAGAGCGACGGCGTCCTCGATCGGGGCGTCGGCCCGGTCGGTGATGTCCTCGTACTTGCCGCCGCGGTGATAGCGGTCCTCGAGCATGGCCGAGAGGTTGTCGGCGACGCCCGACATGCGCCGTGAGCCGATCGCCTCGACCCGGGCCTGCTCGACGGCGTCGAACACGGCGCGGGCGGCCTGCGCTTCCGGCGCCAGGCGGCGGTGGATCGCGGCGTCGTGGCAGGCGAGCCGGAGCGCCATCGAGTCGGCGTGACCGCGCACGATCGCGACGTCCTGCCGGTTGAGCTTGCGCGGCGGCTCGGGCAGGCGCGCCTTGTCGGCCATGAGGATCGGCCGGTCGGAGGCGAAGGTGACCTCGAGGTCGGGCTTCCTGGCGATCGCCCTGAGGCACCCCGCGACCGACCGCTTCAGCGGCTCCGTCGGCGCTTCCTTCTTCTCGCCGGGTTTGCGGTTGGAGATGGACACGGGTTTTCTTTACGGTCGGTTGGATATGAACTCGCGGTGCATGATCGCGTCCCAATCATAGGGGCAGGACACCGGAAGCGTTTTCACGTCGACCTTCATCTCGCGAGCAGCGCGTACGCGCCCTAGCCGGAAACCGTCTTCGACAGCTTCGGCGAGGCGCGATTTCAGCCCTGGATTCTTGCGTAGTTGCATGGCCGCCCGCAGCCTGTGCTCCTCGATGGTGAGGCTCCAGCTACGGCTCCGTCGCCCGGGCTGATGATCCCACTTGAGCATGTGCATCAGCAGCACTTCGAGCGCGCTCTCAAGGCGGTTGTACTGCTCCCCTCCCACGTCGCTCAGCTCCTCGGCCACGTTCTCGGCGTCAATCTCGTCGAGGCGTCCGGCGCGCAGGAGCGCGACCTGCTCCGATACCCAGGTGTAGGGGTCGTCCTCGTAACGGGTTCGCTTCGCCGGCTTGGTCTTGCCGGGCCGTTCCTTTGCAATCGGATCGGCCATCCTCATCCCTCCCGGCTCAGCTCAGCGCCACGTTGACGGCGCTCTCCGGCAGCTCCTTGCCGAAGGAGCGCTGGTAGAACTCGGCGACGAGAGCGCGCTCGAGCTCGTCGCACTTGTTGAGGAAGGTGACCCGGAAGGCGAAGCCGATGTCGTTGAAGATGTCGGCGTTCTCGGCCCAGGTGATGACGGTGCGCGGGCTCATCACCGTCGAGAGGTCGCCGTTGATGAAGGCGTTGCGGGTGAGGTCCGCGACCCGCACCATGCGGTTGACGATGTCGCGCCCCTCGGGCGTGCGGTAGTGCGTCGCCTTCGACAGGACGATGTCGACCTCCTTGTCGTGCGGCAGGTAGTTGAGCGTGGTCACGATCGACCAGCGGTCCATCTGGCCCTGGTTGATCTGCTGCGTGCCGTGATAGAGGCCGGAGGTGTCGCCGAGGCCGACCGTGTTCGCCGTCGCGAAGAGCCGGAACGCGGGGTGCGGCCGGATCACCCGGCGCTGGTCGAGGAGGGTGAGCCGCCCCGACACCTCGAGCACCCGCTGGATCACGAACATCACGTCCGGGCGCCCGGCGTCATACTCGTCGAAGCACAGGGCGACGTTGTTCTGCAGCGCCCAGGGCAGGATGCCGTCCTTGAACTCGGTCACCTGCTTGCCGTCCTGCAGCACGATCGCGTCCTTGCCGACGAGGTCGATGCGCGAGACGTGGCTGTCGAGGTTGATGCGCACGCAGGGCCAGTTGAGGCGCGCCGCCACCTGCTCGACGTGGGTCGACTTGCCGGTGCCGTGGTAGCCCGTGATCATGACGCGCCGGTTGCGGGCGAAGCCCGCCAGGATCGCCATCGTGGTCTCGCGGTCGAAGATGTAGTCCGGATCGAGGTCCGGCACGTGCTCCTCGGGCTGCGAGTAGGCGGGCACCTCCAGGTCCGTGTCGATGCCGAACACCTGGCGGACGGAGATCTTCATGTCCGGCAGGGCGGACGCGGTCTCGGATGTGGCCAACATTGAAGCCTCTTCGGGGGCGCCCGAGCGCCCCGATCATATGGCGGGCTATCCGCCCGCGCGTGGTCTTTCCTTAGCGTCGGGTCGGGCCCGGCGCAATTTCGCCGGTGGCACAACGCCCCTGCGCCAGGCGGGGTTCTGCCTTCAGCAGAGACCCGCGCTCTTGAGCGTGTCGTGGGCTCGGATGATGTCGCGCAGGCGGTCCTCGAAGGAGCGGTCGCCGCCGTGGGCGTCGGGGTGGAAGCGCTTCACGAGGGCCTTGTACTGCGCCTTAATCGTCGCCCGGGTCGCGGTCTCGTCGAGACCTAGCGTATCGAGGGCGCGCTGCACGACGCCGCTGTAGCGCCGCTTCGGCGGCTCGGCCTTGGGGCGCTTGCCCCTGCCCTGCGGCTTGAAGCCCTCGCCGCGCAGGATGCCGAGGGGATCGAAATAGGCCCAGTCCCGGCTCGGCGCCTCGCCGTCGGCGGTCTTGGCGGCGGCGTTGACGCCCATCGGGAAGGTCGGGCGGTGGCCGATGACGGCGTCCTTCTGGTAGGCCTGGACGGCGTCGTCCGACATGCCGGCGAAGTAGTTGTAGGAGGCGTTGTACTCGCGCACGTGCTCGAGGCAGAAGCGCCAGTACTGGCCCTCCCGCCCCCGCCCCTTGGGGGCCCGGTGCGCGCCGGGAAGGCCGCAGCCGATCTTGTCGCACGCGGGCTCGGCCGTCTCCCGCGGCTCGTCGCAGGTCGGCTTGATCCGGATGCGGTCGAAGAGGGGCGAGTTGAGGTCCATCGAATTCGATTATGAGGGCGTTCGTCCGGAGGGCCAAGGTCTTGACAAACGCGAATCCGCGAACGCCCTGGTGCGACCAAAGCCCGAATGAGTTTTCTCGATATGAGCCTTAAGGACTGGATAACCGAAACGCTCCGGGAGCGCCTCGATCCGACCCGCCTCGCGGTCGAGGACGAGTCCCATCTCCACGCCGGCCACGCCGGCTGGCGCGAAACTGGCGAGACTCACTTCCGCATCGATGTGGTGTCTCGGGCCTTCGAAGGGAAGACCCGCGTCGAGCGCCACCGCATCGTCAACGCCGCTCTCGTCGGCGCCTTCGAGCGGGGGCTGCACGCGCTGGCGATCCAGGCCAAGGCGCCAGGGGAGTAAGCTTCGCCGTCGCGCGCCGCGTTACGGGCGCGCCGCGATCAGGAGGCCGAGATAGGCCGCGATCTCGGCGAGCTGCTGCACCGCGCCGCCGACGTCCCCGGTCTGGCCGCCGATGAGCCGTCGGGCAAGCCGAGTCATCATGAACGCGACGCCAGTCGCGAGGAGGAACGCGAGGGCGACCCCGAGGAAGGGGAGGAGGCTCGCCAGCGCCGCCGCGAGCCCCATTGCGGCGCAGATCACCCAGGCCTGGGCCACGATCCCGCCGTCCGGACGCCCGACCGCGTAAGACGAGCCGGCCATGCGGGCCGGCGGCAGGAGGATCATCAGAATCAGCCCGGCGCTGCGCGACAGGGCGGCCGTAAGCACGACCGCGGCGGCCGCCCCGGACGGGCCGGCCCGCACGACCAGCTCAGCCAAAGCCGCGATCCTTAGAACGTAGGCCAGGACCAGCGCTGCCCCGCCGTAGGAGCCGATGCGGCTGTCCCGCATGATCTCGAGCCGCCGCTCCGGGGTCGAGCCGCCGAAAAGCCCGTCCGCCGCGTCGGCGAGTCCGTCCTCGTGGAAGGCGCCCGTGGCGAGGGTCAGGCCCGCGACCGTCAGGGCCGCGGTCAGGAAGGCGCCGAGCCCGAGGAGGTGCGCCGCCCCGAGCACGGCGGCGCCGCACAGGCCGATGACCGCGCCCGCAACCGGCACGACCCGCGGCATGGTCGCGAAGTCCGGCGGCCCGTGCGGGTCGCGCTCCCACGCCGGCTCCGGCACCGGCAGGCGGGAGTAGAACCGCAGGCACTTCAGCACGTCGGCGAGATACGCCCGCGCACCTTCGCGCCAAGCCGACTCACCTTCCGGATCGCTCCACATCGCCGCTTCACCCCACGGGCCCCGCCGCTTATAGACGCGCCGCGGCCTTCCGTCCGCGCCAACACCGAGGCCCCGATGACCCTTGAGGCGGGCGGCGCGCCGTTCGAGGACGTGCGCCGGCTGATCGCCATGATGCCGGGGCCGGACGAGGCCGCGGTCGCGGCTGTGCGGGCGCGGGAGCTAACGCTCACCAAGCCCGCCGGCAGCCTCGGCCGCCTCGAATGGCTCGCCGAGTGGCTCGCGGCCTGGCAGGGCAAGGCGCCGCCGACGGTCGAGCGCCCGCTCGTCGCCGTCTTCGCGGCAAGCCACGGGGTCGCGGCGCGGGGCGTCTCGGCCTATCCGCCGGAAGTGAACCGGCAGATGCTGGAGAACTTCGCGGCGGGCGGGGCCGCCATCAACCAGATCTGCGCAACTTTGAGCCTCGGCTTCAAGGTCTTCGACCTCGCCCTCGACCTGCCGACCGCCGACATCGTGGCGGACGCCGCCATGAACGAGCGCGCCTGCGTCGCCACCATGGCCTTTGGCATGGAGGCCGTCGCTGGCGGGACCGATCTCCTCGCCGTCGGCGAGATGGGAATCGGCAACACCACCGTTGCGGCGGCGATCTACGCGGCGCTTTACGGCGGCGCGCCCGCCGATTGGGTCGGCCGCGGCACCGGCGTCGATGACGCCGGATACGCCCGCAAGGTCGCGGCCGTGGAGGGTGCGCTCGCGCGCCAGGCCGGGCACCTCGACGATCCGCTTGAGGTGCTGCGCCGGCTCGGCGGGCGCGACGTCGCGGCGATCGCCGGCGCGATCCTCGCGGCGCGGCTCCAGCGCATCCCCGTCGTCCTCGACGGCTACGTCGCGACCGCCGCGGCGGCCGTCCTGCACGCCCTCGATCGGTCCGCCCTCGACCACTGCGTCGCCGGCCACCTCTCGGCCGAGGGCGCCCACCAGGAGGTGCTGGAGCGTCTCGGAAAAATCCCGCTGCTGGCGCTCGGGATGCGCCTCGGCGAGGGCTCGGGCGCGGCGCTTACCGTCAGCCTGATCCGTGCCGCCGCTGCGTGCCATGCCGGCATGGCGACTTTCAAGCAGGCAGGGGTGGCGGGAAAGATTGAGCCGTTCTGAAGACTGTGCCCGGCGTTCAGCGCACGCCGTTCCGGTCCAGCGCCTGGCGGAACAGCTCGGCGAAGACGCCGGCGTTCGGCTCGGTCAGCATGTTGTCGCCGGTGCAGCCGCCCGCTCCCCGGTATTCGTCGCAGGCGCGGGCGACCGAGCGCCAGAGGAGCGCCCCGAAGCCGGCGCGCGCCCAGTCGTCGCTCGGCAGGAACACACTGACGCGGCCCGCGAAGGGGCTGGGCGCGTAGCGGCGGATCGCCGCGATGGTAGCGCGCTCGACTTCGGTCCTGAGCGCGAGCACCGGGTCCTCGGCGCGCAGCCTGCGCCGGCGAAGCTTCCCGGCAATGTACGCGAGGCCGGCGCCCGGCGAGGAGGCGAGCTCGTTCATGTGGCCGCGGATCGTGTGGGTGAGACGCCGCAGCGGCCTGAAGAAGGTTGGATAGGGACTGCCGAACAGGGCGAGGAGGCGGACATCCCGGCCGCTCTCCCGGAGCTGCCGCGCGAGCTCGAAGGCGACGACGCCGCCGGCGCAGAATCCGGCGACGATCAGGGGACCGTCCGGCCTGAAGGCGCGGACCTCGCCCGCGAAGCGCTCGGCCAAGGCTTCGATGTGCGCAAGCGGCGCCTCTTGGCCATCGAGGCCGGGAGGCTGAAGCCCGAAGAAAGGCTGGTCGCCGCCGAGGCGTTGCGCGAGGGCGCGGTAGCAGAACACGTCGCCGTTGTGGCCGGGCACGGCGAAGATCGGCACGCCCCGCCCATGGGCTTGCAGCGGCACGATCGAGCGCTCCTGCCGGGCGAGCGCCGCCGCGCCGCGCAGGAAGTCCAGGATGTCCCCCTTGCGCTGCCGCAGCTCGTCGCGCAGCTCGGGGGTCAGTCCCCCGGCCCGGGTGCTGCACCGCAGGCTGTCGCCTTCGGCCCAGACCTTAACATCGCGGCTGCGCAGCTCGGCGAGGAGGTCAGCGACGCTCACAACTCGATCTCCTCGCGGTCGCTCTCGTCCTCTGGCGCCCGCGCCTGCCCGGCCCACGCCAGCCGGTCGATGACCGCGGCGAGCCCGGCGACGGTCGGCGCCTCGAAGAGGTTGCGCGTCGGCACGTGCACGCCGAACAGCTCCCGGATCCGCGACAGGGCCCGCATGGCGAGGAGCGAGTTCGCGCCGAGGTCGAACACGTCCTCGTTAAGGCCGACGCGCTCCCGGTTCAGGAGCTTCGCCCAGATGCCTGCCACGGCCTTCTCGGTCTCGCTGCGGAGCTCGGCGGGTTCTTCGGCGGAGGTGGCCGCCTCGGGCGGCGGAGGCGGCAGGGCGCGGCGGTCGACCTTGCCGTTCCGGGTCAGCGGGAACGCGTCCACCAGGGCGAAACGGGCCGGCACCATGTATTCGGGCAGCCGCGCCTTCAGGAACTCCCTCAGGTCCTGGATCGCGAGGCCGTTCTCGTGCGGGATCACGTAAGCGGCGAGCTGCCTGTCGCCCGGCGCGTCCTCGCGCGCCACGACGACGCAGGAGCGGACGCCGGGATGACCCATCAGGGTTTGCTCGATCTCGCCGAGCTCGATGCGGTAGCCGCGGACCTTCACCTGGTCGTCGACGCGGCCGAGGTACTCCAAGATGCCGTCGTCGCGGTAGCGGGCGAGGTCGCCGGTCCGATACATGCGGCCCCCGGCCTCGCCGGAGAACGGGTCGGGCAGGAACCGCTCCCGCGTCAGCTCCGGCCGGTTGAGGTAGCCGCGCGCGACGCCCGCGCCGCCGATGTAGAGCTCGCCCACGACGCCGGGCGCCGCGGGGCGCAGGTCGGGATCGAGGACGTGGAGCTGCGTGTTGGCGATCGGCCGCCCGATCGGGACCGAGCCTTCGTCGGGGTCGCCGGCCCGCACCTCGTAGGTGCAGCAGCCCACGACGGTTTCCGTCGGTCCGTACTCGTTGATGAGGCGGGCCGCGGGGGCGTGCCGCCGCCAGAAGCGCAGGCTCTCGGCCGTCAGGTTCTCGCCGCCGATGACGAATGCCCGCACCAGGCCGGCGGCCTCGCCGGGATCGAGCTCCCGGCTCAGAATCTCGAGGTGGGCCGGGGTGATCTTCACGAGGGTGCGGTCCCCGGCGCGCCGCAGCGCCGCGATTAGGCCCTGCGCGCCCGGGTCGTCCGGCAGGAGCTCCACCTGCCCGCCGGTCAGGAGGGCCGGGTAGAGGCTCGTGACGGTGAGGTCGAACGAGATCGAGGAGTGGACCGGGACGGCGCCCCCGTCCGGCCCGACCGCGTATTCCCGGATCGCCCAGGCGAGGTAGTTCACGAGGCCGCCGTGCAGGATCATCGCGCCCTTAGGCCGGCCCGTGGAGCCCGACGTGTACATCACGTAGGCAAGATCAGAGAGCGTCGCGCCGACGGCAGGATCGTCGGGGCTCTCCTCCGCGATCAGCGGCCGGGCGGCGGCGAGGTCGAACACCCTGTCGTCGGCGGAGGCGAAGAGAGGCCGCGTCGTCCGGTCGGCGATCAGCACCCGCACGTCCGCATCCTCGACCATGAAGGACAGCCGGTCCGGCGGGTAGGCGGGGTCGAGAGGGACGTAGGCGCCGCCGGCCTTCCAGACGCCGAGGAGCGCCGCCACCATGTCGGGCGAGCGCTCGAGGCACACGCCGACCAGGGTCTCGCGGCCAACCCCGCGCCGGCCTAGATGGTGCGCGATCCGGTTGGCGCGCTCGTTCAGCTCCCGGTAGGTCAGCCGCTCGCCCGAGACGACGGCGACCGCGTCAGGACTGCGGACAACTTGGCGCTCGAACAGTTCGTGCGCGCAGACCTGCGGGAAGTCCGCCCGCGTTGCGTTCCAGGCTTGGAGGAGACGGCTCCCGCCCTGCCCGTGCGCGTCTTCCAGGTTCAGCATCGCTTGTTCCTTGCCTCGATCCCGTGCGGCCCCGACGAGTCAGAGCGAGCACGCGATCATTTCCTTCATGACCTCGTTTGTGCCGGCGTAGATGCGCTGCACCCGGCTGTCGGCCCACATGCGGGCGATCGGGTGCTCGAGCATGTAGCCATAGCCGCCGTGGAGCTGGACGCATTCGTCGACGATCCGGCACTGGCGCTCGGTGAGCCAGTACTTCGCCATGGCGGCGGTGACGTCGTCGAGGGTGCCGGCGAGGAAGCGCCCGACGCAGTCGTCGAGGAAGACGCGGCCGATCCGCGCCTCGGTCATGCACTCGGCGAGCTTGAAGCGCGTGTTCTGGAACGCGATCAACGGCTGGCCCCCGACCGTGCGCTCCTTCACATAGCGGGCCGTGATCGCCACCGCCCGCTCGGCCGAGGCCACCGCGGCGGCGCCGATGCAAAGGCGCTCGAACGGGAGCTGCTCCAGCATCTGGAACAGCCCTTTGCCCTCAGTGGGACCGAGCAGGTTTTCGGCCGGGACACGGACCTCGTCGAAGAACAGCTCGCAGGTGTCCTGCTCGTGCATGCCGATCTTCTCGAGGGAGCGGCCGACGCCGTAGCCGGGAAGGTCCTTCGTCTCGACCACGATGAGGGAGATGCCCTTGGCGGCGGGCGCCTTCGGGTCGGTCCGCACGGCGAGGCAGACGAGGCCGGCGTGCCAGCCGTTGCTGATGAAGGTCTTCGAACCGCTGACGACGTAAGCGTTGCCGTCGCGCCGCGCCGCGGTCCGGATGCCCTGGAGGTCGGAGCCCGCGCCGGGCTCGGTCATGGCGATCGCGCCGACGAGCTCGCCGCTGGTCATCCGCGGCAGCCATTTCAGCTTCTGCTCCTCGCTGCCGTAGGCGAGGATGTAGCGCGCCACGATGCTCTGGATGCCGCTACCGAAGTGGACTCCCGCCCGGGCGAGCTCCTCGGCGACGACGATCTCGTGCGCGACGGTCCCGTCGCCGCCGCCGTACCGTTCCGGGACGCTCGGGAGGAGGAGACCGACCCGGCCCGCGTCGCGCCACGCCTCGGGGTCAGGCCGGTGCTGCGCACGCCAGCCGGCCAGGCGGGGCGCGAACTCCGCCGCGATGAAGCGGCGCACCGTCCTGCGGAACATCCGCAGCCCGTCGTCCATCCAGGGCGAGCCGGCGGCGGTGGAATCCCGGCCGAGCGCCGTGCTCTGTCCCGTTTCGATACGAGGCGTACCCATGATCACCGTTCGCGGTCCATCGGACCCCGAGGCGTTCAGGTTTCATGCCATGAGGTTTCGGCAGGGCCGGATGTAATGCTCTCACCTGCGCCGAATTGCGCTTTCGTTTCAAAATTGCGTGTTATGAAATAGAGATGTAAGATGCTTTAAAGGACGACCCGCATGGCCAGCGCAGTTGCAAAAATCATCGACGACCTGCGACAGCGGGGCGGCCTGAAAGGCACCGACGTCGCGAACATCGCCGCGGTCTCGCCGGCCACGGTGTCGCGGTGGACATCGGGCGCGTCGTTCCCCCATCCCAAGACGCAACTCCTGATCTCCGACCTGCGCTACGTCGTCGACCGGCTGGCCGAACTCTATTCGCCCGATGAGACCCGGGTGTGGCTCTACGCGAAGCATCGCCTGCTTGGCGGCGCGCGTGCGATCGACCTCATCCACGAAGGCCGGGCCGACGAGGTGCTGGCGGTTATCGAGAGCCTCGACGAGGGGACCTACACGTAGCCATGCCGGGGCAGGACCGCGTTCATGACCGGGCGGTTCTCGATGCCCTCGAAGCGCTGGATCCCGAGCCGTTCGAAGGCGAAGTCTGGCGCATCGCGCGCAAGGGCCGCGATCCGTTGCGCGGCTCCGGCGCCGGCGGGCGCTGGAGTCCGGCCGGCGAGTTCGAAGTGCTCTACACCAGCCTGGAGCGGGAGGGCGCGCTCGCCGAGATCGGCTATCGCCTTTCGCTCGAGCCCGTCTGGCCGAGCCGCATCGAGCACCAGATCCATCTTATTGCGGCGCGGGCCGAGCAAACCTTGCGCTTCGCCGACGTCGCCAGCCTGGCGCCCCTCGGGGTCGACCCGAGCCGCTACGGCAGCTTCGATTATGCGGCCACGCAGGCCGTCGCGGCCGCCGCACGGTTCCTGGAGTTCGACGGCCTGATCGTCCCGAGCGCGCGCTACGATTGCGCCAACCTCGTCCTCTTCCTTGATCGGATCGCGCCGGGCGCGCTGGAGATGCGCCTGTCCGAAGATGTCGATTGGGAGGCTTGGCGCAAGTCCCGAACGCGCCGTTGAGGCGAGGGCACCGCGATGGTCTCAAGCCGCTCGCGGCCGGCCCTTCCCCGCCTCCACGTCCACCGCCGGGAGGGCGTCCATGACGCGGGAGGCCGGGAAGGTGACGATGACTTCGGTGCCTTCGCGGGGCTTCGACTTGAGCTGGAAGCCGCCGCCATGGAGGTCGACGAGGCCCTTGACGATGGGCAGGCCGAGGCCCGAGCCCTGCTCGGCGGTCTTGATCGCGAGCGAGCCGCGCCCGAAGGACTGCATCACGATCGGGATCTCGTCCTCCGGGATCCCGGGCCCGGTGTCCTTCACGGAGAGGTACTGGCCGCCCGACGAGGTCCAGCCGACCTTGACCGCGATCTCGCCGCCGGGCGGCGTGAACTTGATGGCGTTCGAGAGCACGTTGAGGACGATCTGGCGAAGGGCCCGCTCGTCGGCCCAGAGCTTCGGCAGGGTCGGGTCGATCATCTCCCGGACGGTCTGGTTCTTGGCCTTCGCCCGCAGGTTCAGCATGTGGCGGCAGTCCTCGACGACGTAAGGCAGCTGCACCGCCTCCTCGTTCAGCTCGTAGCGGCCGGCCTCGATGCGGGAGAGGTCGAGAATCTCGTTGATGAGGGTCAGGAGGTGCTGGCCCGAGCCGTGGATGTCGCCCGCGTACTCCTTGTACGAGGGCGAGGCGTGCGGGCCGAAGACCTCGTTCTTCATCACCTCGGAGAAGCCGAGGATGGCGTTGAGCGGGGTCCTCAGCTCGTGGCTCATGGTGGCGAGGAAGCGGGATTTGGCGAGGTTCGCCTCCTCGGCGCGCCTACGCGCCTCGTCGGAGTTCGCCTTCGCCTCCTCGAGCTCGGCGTAGACCGCGTCCTTCTCGGCCCGCGACTGCAGGGTCGCGACGGCGCTCGAGTAGAGCCGGTTCGCCAGGAAGATGAAGAAGGCCTGCGCGCTCCCCGCCATGGCGACGAGCATGATCGTATCCATGTCGCGGGAGGCGGCGAGGAGCGTCAGGAGGGCAAGCGCGAGGGGCACGAGCCCGGCGTAGACCGCGGCCGGGATCGTCGCCGACAGCATGGCGGTCAGCGCCGCCAGCATCACGAGGACGAAGGGCAGGAAGGTGCGCGCGCCCGGCGCCTGGACGGCGGTGAGGACCTGGACGATGAGGGCCCAGCTCGCCCCCTGCAGCGTCTCGCCGAGGATGAAGCGCCGCCGCCAGGCGTCGAGGGAGACGCTGTCCGGGTCCTCGCGCAGGAACCGCTGCGACAGCGTCAGCATCAGCGCCATCGCGGTCGTGACGAGGATGAGCCACAGGGCGGCGTTCTGGAGCGGTATCCACACCGTCGCGACGGCGGCGATCGCGAGCGCGAGGCCGAACAGCGGCACCGAGGCGCCCGTCCGATACTGGGCGAAGAGGCGGATCAGCTCGTGGTCGAAAGCGCGCTCGAGGCCGATCGACGAGGTCAGCCGCTCGCGGACGTTGCGCACGTCGCGCGCGACCTTGCGGCGGCGCGAGCCCTCGCCCGGGGCGGGCCGGCCCCGCCCGATCATCTGCGCCGTCGACTCGACCATTACGCGACACACGGGAACGCGCCGGGCGGCGACAGGCGGCCCGGCTCGCCTCACCATGGAGGAGATTGGTTAACCATCCTCTTCCGGTGGTGGGCTGAGGTGCGGACGCAAGCTAAACTCAGGTGTGCGCCAGCGCACATCGGCACAGGCTAAAGCGTCTACCTTATCGATGTTTCCTCCTGACCCCTCGAGACCCTGGCGCGGCGAAAGCCGCGCCTTCTTTTTTTACGGTAGCTGCCGTCATGGCTTTGGCTGTGTCTCTCCGTGAGATAAGCTCAACGCAGGCCGATCTGGAGCAACAATGAGAACTCGGTTCGCCACCTGGGGGCACAGCATCGCGCTCCGGATTCCGCGTGAGGCCGCCCGAGAGATAGGTGCCATTGCCGGTCGCGCCGCCGAGCTCAGCGTCTGCGAAGGCAAGCTGATTGTGGAGCCGATCAACGAGGCTCCAAGCTATGACCTGGATGAACTGCTCGGTGCGATAACGCCGGACAATGCGCATGACGAGACTCCGACGGGCAGCGCCGTCGGTAACGAGCTTGCCTAAGCCAGAAGTTTATCACCTGAGGCTGCGAAAGCTTGGCCGATTGACTGGCCGCGCCCGCCGTGGTTCGAGGGGCGGACGGGGAACGCTCCATGAAGCTCTACGACGCGGGCCGTGCGCCCAATCCGCGCCGGGTGCGGATTTTTTTGGCTGAGAAGGGCGTCGAGGTCCCCCTCGTGCCGGTCGACATCGGCAAGCTCGAGCACAAGACCCCGGCCTTCGCCGCCGTGAATCCGCTCCAGCGCACGCCGGCCCTCGTGCTCGACGACGGCACCGTGATCACGGAATCGATCGCGATCTGCCGCTATTTCGAGGAGCTTCACCCCGAGCCGCCGCTCTTCGGCACAGGTCCCCTGGAGCGGGCCAAGGTAGAGATGTGGCAGCGGCGGCTGGAGTTCGATCTCCTCGGCGCGGTCGCGGCGGTGTTCCGCCACCTCCACCCGGCCATGGCCGAGATGGAGGTGCCGCAGGTCGCGGCCTGGGGCGAGGCCAACAAGCCGCGGGTGGTGGCTTTCCTGCGCTTCCTCGATGGCGAGCTTGAGAACCGCGACTTCATCGCCGGCGAACGTTTCACGGTCGCCGACATCACCGGCCTCGTCGGACTCGACTTCATGAAGCCGGCGAAGATCGCCGTCCCCGAGGAGCTTGCGAACGTGCGCCGCTGGCACGAGCGGCTCTCGGCCCGCCCGAGCGCCAAGGCCTGACGATGCGGCTCACGGTCGTCGGCTGCGGGGACGCGTTCGGCTCGGGGGGACGGGCGAACACCTGCTTCCTCGTCGAGACCGCGGCCACGACCGTCGCCCTCGACTTCGGGGCGACCTCGCTCGTCGCGCTGAAGCGCCTCGGCATCGACCCGAACCGCATCGACGCCGTCGTGCTCTCCCACCTCCACGGCGACCACTTCGGCGGGCTGCCGTTCCTGTTCCTCGACGCCCAGTTCGACAGCCACCGCGACAAGCCCCTCACCGTCATCGGCCCGCCCGGCACGGCCGAGCGGGTCAGGGCGGCCCAGGAAGTGTTCTTCCCCGGCTCGTCCGGCAACAAGTGGAAGTTTCGGCTCGACATCGTCGACCTGCCGCTCAAGACCGACCACGCCTTCGCCGATCTTGGCATCTGGACGCTGCAGGTCGTCCACCCGTCGGGCGCGCCGTCGACGGCCGTGCGCCTGACCGCCGGGGGACGCACCCTCGTCTTCTCTGGGGACACGAGCTGGACCGAGGCCCTCGTCGAGATCGCGCAGGGGGCGGACCTCTTCATCACGGAATGCTACCGCCTTGCGGGCGCCCCGGTCGCGCACCTCTCCCTAGAGGAGATCGAGGCGAACCGCGCCCGCTTCAACGCGCGGCGCATCATGCTGACGCACATGAGCCAGGAGGTGCTGAAAGACCTCGCCGCGGTCGAGGTGCGGGGCTATGTCGCCGCCCATGATGGGCTTGTCCTCGACCTCTGACACCGCGCTCGACCGCCTCCTCAGCGAGCTGCGGGCCTGCCGCATCTGCCGCGACGCGCCGCGCCACGGCTCGCCGCTCCCACACGAGCCGCGGCCGGTCGTGCAGGCGGGCTTAACCGCGCGGCTCTGCATCGCGAGCCAAGCGCCGGGGACCCGGGCGCACGCGAGCGGGCGCCCCTTCACCGACGCCTCCGGCGTGCGGCTCAGGGCCTGGCTCGGTCTCACCGAAGACGCCTTCTACGACCCGGCCCGGGTCGCGATTCTTCCGATGGGCTCGTGCTTTCCGGGCCAGGACGCCAAGGGCGGCGACCTGTCGCCGCGCCGCGAGTGCGCCGAGACCTGGCGCGCGCCCCTCTTCGCGGCGCTTCCGGACCTTAAGCTTATCCTGGTCATCGGCCAGTACGCGCAAAGCTGGCACCTCGGCGACGAATTCCGGGGCGGGCTCACCCAAACCGTGCGGCGCTGGCGCGAGATCCTCGACGCTTCTCTCCGCCCCCGCGTCCTGCCCCTGCCACACCCGTCCTGGCGCAACAACGGCTGGCTCAGGGCGAATCCCTGGTTCAAAGCCGAGCTCCTGCCGGTCTTACGGGCGGAGGTACAGGCGATCCTCGCATGAATCCGCATTCCCGGCACGAGTAGGGCAGCCTGCTCCCGAGAAAGCGCGCTTGCCTTGCGTCACTCCGCCGGCCGCGCCGGCGCGTCGTTCCAGATGGGGTTGTCCCGGTCGTCCGGATGCAGCTGCCGCACGTTCGACGAGACGTGCCAGAAGGATAAGTCGAGGGCGGAGGTGTCGTAGTTCGGCTTCTTGCCATGGTGGAACGGGCACCACCAGTTCTCGACGGCCTTGACCAGGTATGCGTGCCATTCGAGCACGGCGACGCTGACCGGGCAGTACCAGGTGCAGTTGAAAATCCAGAAGGCGCGGGTCCGGCTCCAGAAGGCGAGCCCCGGCCCATCCCGCACCGTGACCTGGGTCTTGTAGGTGTAGCGGTGGCTGTCCCGCGCGGGCAGGAAGTCCCGCAGCGTCTTCAGGTTCCGCGCTCCCATGAGACGAAGGTGGACATGGACTAGGAGGCCGCTTAACAGGAACAGCGGCAGGAAGACGATCGGGGCGTAAACGAAGAACAGGCCGAGGAACACCCGCGCTTTCGAGACCTCCTTGAAGGGCCTGCCGATCTCGATCCGGTCGCAACTCAGGCACGCCTTCGACGGACCCCGGTGCTCCACTGCCGGGCGGTCGGGAACTGCCCCGCGAGGTTCGGGCGAGCGGAGGGCCTGTTCAGGCAATGTATCGAGGTGCATATGTCTTTCCTTCGCTAAACGACCCATCCAAAGGGAGAGGGTCTGAATATCGCGGGCCTGGACGGCCTATCTGTGCTGCATCATAGCAGCCTTTTTTGACCTGAGTCTTTCCGGTTCGCCTCCGTCCTGGAGATCGCGCTCTTCAAGAAGGGCAGCGCTTACTCCCCCACATTAAGCTGAACTTCTTCGACGGCCACATTCTGGGAGGTGTCCGGCACCTTCCTGGAGCCGTTGCAGGCGGAGAGCGATATGCTGCCCGCCCCAATCCCTTGACTCGGAATCATCTCCCGCCTATCTCCGGGGTAGCTTTAGCACTCACCTCAAGGATGTGCTAACAGCATGGACCGGAGGGCGGCCGCAGACCGCCTTTTCAGCACGAGAGGAAGCTCCATGAAGTTCCGTCCGCTGCATGACCGTGTCGTCGTCCGCCGCATCGACGCGGAGGAGAAGACGAAGGGCGGCATCATCATCCCCGACACCGCCAAGGAGAAGCCGCAAGAGGG
>DASVVU010000192.1:0-2261 GCA_036386395.1 Beijerinckiaceae bacterium
GGTCGAAACACGCGAAGGCGTTCGGCCCGAGCTGGATGCCGGCGCCGATCTCGCCGAGCCTCGCGGCCTTCTCGAGCACCAGGACCGCAAAGCCCTTGCGCGCCAGCCCGAGCGCGGCCGACAGCCCGCCGATGCCGCCCCCGGCAATGAGGATCGGAGCCGCCATCCCGGTGCCGTTCCGCGTTCGCGCCGCGTCCTCTCGCGCGACGTTGAACGGTATGGGTTCCGTCTCTAGGGTGTCAACGAAAGCAGGCCCGACCAGCGCCGCACCCGAGGAGCGCGCCATGAGCCATCCGGCAGTCCAGCAGACGCCCGAGCGCGAGGCTTTCTACGCCAAGATCGACGGCGACAACCTGACGGCCCTGTGGACCGTCATGGGAGCGCTGATCACGCCGGAGCCGAAGAGCGCCTGCCAGCCCTTCGCCTGGCGCTTCGACGCCATCCGCGCGCACATGATGGAGGCGGGCGGCCTCATCACCGCCAAGGAGGCGGAGCGGCGCGTCCTCATCCTCGAGAACCCGGGCCTGCGCGGACAATCGAAGATCACGACGTCCCTCTACGCCGGCGTCCAGCTCGTCATCCCCGGCGAGGTCGCCCCCGCGCACCGGCACAGCCAGTCGGCCCTGCGCTTCGTCCTCGAGGGCAGGGGCGCCCACACGGCCGTCGACGGCGAGAAGACTATGATGGAGCCCGGCGACTTCGTCATCACGCCCGCCATGACCTGGCACGACCACGGCAACAGCTCGTCGGAGCCGATGTTCTGGCTCGACGGCCTCGATATCCCCGTGGTGCAGTTCCTCGACGCGTCCTTCGCGGAGGGCCTGGGCGAGGACGAGCAGCCGATCACGCGGCCGGCCGGCGACAGCCACGCCCGCTTCGGCCGCAACCTCCTGCCCGTCGACCTCAAGCACACGCGCAAGAGCTCGCCGGTCTTCAACTATCCCTACGCCGAGACGCGCGAGGCGCTCGAGGCGATGAAGCAGCGCGGCGACTGGGACCCGTGCCACGGCCTCAAGCTGCGCTACTCGAACCCGGTCACGGGCGACTATGCCATCCCGACCATCGGCACCTTCATCCAGCTCCTGCCGAAGGGCTTCTCGACCGCGCGCTACCGCGCCACGGACGCGACGGTGTTCGTGCCCGTGGAAGGGCGCGGGCGCACGCGGGTCGGCGACACCGTGCTCGAGTGGGGCCCCAAGGACATCTTCGTCGTGCCGAGCTGGCGCTTCGTCACGCATGAGGCCGACGACGAGGCGGTGCTGTTCTCCTACTCGGACCGGCCAATCCAGGAGAAGCTCGACCTCTACCGCGAGGATCGCGGCAACGCCTGACCCCGTTGCGTGCGCAGGGGCAGGCGGAAGCCGTGCCGGGCGGGCGCCCTATTGCTGCGGGCGGAATCCGGACTCGCGGCTGACGCGCTCCCACTTCGCCACCTCGTGCCGCAGCTGGTCGCGCGTCGCGTCCGGACCGCGCCGGTCGGCGGGGAACAGGACGGTGCCGAGATCGGCGAAGCGCGCGACGACCGAGGGCTCGGCCAGAGCTTTCTCGAGCGCGGCGCTGAGGCGCGCCACGATCGCGGGCGCTGTGCCGCGCGGCGCATACAGGGCGTGCCACTGCGTGATCTCGAAGCCGGGAAGGCCCGCCTCGCGCATGGTCGGGAGGTCCTTGAGCTGCTCGTTGCGCTCGGCCGACGTGACCGCGAAGGCCTTGACCCGGCCGCCCTGGATCTGCGGGATGGCGTTCGTCGTCTGGTCGCACAGGAGGTCGACCTGGCCGCCGACCACGTCGTTGAGCGCCGGCCCGGTGCCGCGATAGGCGACCTCCGTCACCTTCACCCCGAGCGCCGACTGGATCAGCATGTTGAACAGGTGCGACCCGGAGCCGACGCCGGCGTGCGCCATGGTGACCCGGTCCCGGTTCTCCCTGATCGAGGCAAGCGCCTGGGCGATGGTGTCGGCCGGGAAGGCGAGCTTGCTCGTGAGCACGAAGGGCCCGTAGTTGACGAGCCCGATTGGCTCGAATGCTTCGAGCGTCGCGTAGCGCAGGTTGCCGTAGAGCGAGTGTCCCGCGGCGAGCGCCAGATGGTGGATCAGGAGCGTGTGGCCGTCCGGGCGAGCGTCGGCCACCCGTGCCGCTCCCGTCGTTCCTCCCGCTCCTGCAACGTTCTCGACGACGATCTGCTGTCCGAGGGTCGCCGACATGGACTGGCCGATGAGACGCGCGATCACGTCCGAGGGCCCGCCGGCCGCGTAAGGAACGAC
>DASVVU010000193.1:0-15533 GCA_036386395.1 Beijerinckiaceae bacterium
GCCGTGACGTCGTTCTGGAAGTCGACGAAGGCGCGATCCGCGCCCGTCGCCGGGGCCTTCCACAAGGGCGCGGCGGCGGTCGCCTCAGGCGCGGCCGCCGGCACGGACGACGGTGCACCGGCGAAGCCGCAGGCTGCGGCGGCCTCGCGGCCGAGCCGCTCGCCGTCGGCAAGGGCGGCAGCGAGCGTGAAGCGCCCGGCCGCGGCGCTTGCCGCCGGCGAGCGGCTCGGCCGCGAGGCCGCCGCGGCCTGCGGCTTTTCCCGCGGGCCGTCGCCGGCGCTCGCCGCCGCGTCCGAATCGTTCGCCGCCGCGGCCCTGTGGAAGGCGCCGACCGCCGGCGCAGACACGGCCTTCGTCGACTTCCAGAACGACGTCACCGCCGCCGACGTGGCCATTGCCCATCGCGAGGGCTTCCGCGCCATCGAGCATCTCAAGCGCTACACGACGCTCGGCATGGCGACGGACCAGGGCAAGACGTCGAACCTGCCCGGCCTCGCCCTCATGGCGGAGCTCACGGGGCGCTCGATCCCCGAGACCGGCACCACGGTGTTCCGGCCGCCCTACACCCCGGTCGGCATCGGGGCGCTCGCCGGCCACCACCGCGGCCAGGACTTCCGGCCGACGCGCCTGACCCCGGCGCACGCCTGGGCCGAGGCGCAGGGGGCCGTGTTCGTCGAGGCCGGCCTATGGCTCAGGCCGCAGTACTTCCCTCAGCCCCACGAGGGCGACTGGCTCGACACGGTGAGCCGAGAGGTGCGCACCGTCCGCGAGGCCGTCGGGGTCTGCGACGTGTCGACGCTGGGCAAGATCGACATCCAGGGAGCGGACGCGGCCGAGTTCCTGGAGCGGGTCTACGTCAACGGCTGGAGGTCGCTTCCCGTCGGCCGGGCTCGCTACGGCCTGATGCTGCGGGAGGACGGCTTCGTCCTCGACGACGGCACCACCGCGCGCCTCGGTGAGACGCATTTTCTCATGACCACCACGACGGCGAACGCCGCGAAGGTGATGCAGCACCTCGAGTTCTGCCATCAGGTGCTGTGGCCCGCCCTCGACGTGCGGATGGTCTCGGTGACCGAGCAGTGGGCGCAGTTCGCCGTCGCGGGCCCGCAGGCGCGCGAGGTCCTGGGGGACGTGATCGACCTCGAGCACGACATCTCGGATGCGGCGTTCCCCTATCTTTCGGCAGGCGCCGTGACGGTGGGCGGCGGCATCCCGGCGCGGCTCTTCCGCATCTCGTTTTCCGGCGAGCTCGCCTACGAGCTTGCCGTTCCCGCGTCCTACGGCGAGGCGGCGGTCCGCGCCATCATGGAGGCGGGCGCGCCCTACCGCATCGCGCCCTACGGCACGGAGGCCCTGTCCGTGATGCGCATCGAGAAGGGCCACGTCGCCGGCGGCGAGCTGAACGGCCAGATCACGGCGCGGGATCTCGGCCTTGCCCGCATGGTATCCACAAAGAAGGATTTCGTCGGCCGCCTGATGGCGCAGCGCCCGGCGCTCCTCGACCCGGACCGGCCGGCGCTCGCGGGCTTCAGGCCCGTGGACCGGATCCAGCGCCTGCGCGCCGGCGCCCACTTCATCCCGCTCGGCGCACCCCTCTCGGCCGAGCACGACGAGGGCCACATGACCTCGGTCGCGTTCTCCCCGACGCTCGGGCACTGGATCGGTCTCGGGCTGATCCGCCGCGGGCCGGAGCGATGGGGCGAGCGGGTGCGCGCCGTCGATCCGGTGCGCGGCGGCGACGTGGAGGTCGAGATCTGCCACCCCGTCTTCGTCGACCCGCAAGGGGAGCGCCTGCGTGCCTGAGCCCCCTTCCTGGACGCGCCGCAGTGCCTGGGCCGGCGTGATTCCCACCGGCTCCGACCCAGAGGAGGCCGCGGCCGGGGTCATCGTCGCGCCGCGGGAGAGCCTCGGCCTCGCGACGATGATGGCGTTCGACGGCAAGGTCGACGAGCTGCGGGCGAGGCTCCGCGCGCTCTATGGCTTTGAAGCGCCAGCCCGTCCAGTTATCGCCCAGGGCCATGGGCTCGACCTCGCCTGGGCCGGGCCGGAGCAATGGCTCGCCGTGTCTGGGGAGCGCACGGTCGCGGAGCGGCTCGCGGAGGAGCTGAAAGGGCTCGCGGCGGTCACCGACCAGAGCGACGCCCGCGCGGTCCTGCGCGTTTCCGGACCCAAGGCGCGGGAGGCGCTGGCCAAGGGCTGCCCCATCGACCTCCACCCGCGCGCGTTCCGCCCCGGCGACACGGTCCTGACGGCGATCGCCCACGTGGGCGTCCAGATCTGGCAGGTGGACGACGCCCCGACCTTCGACCTCCTCGTCCCCTGCAGCATGGCGGGAAGCTTCTGGGGCTGGCTGTCGGCGTCGGCGGCGGAGTTCGGGCTGGCCGTCCGCGCCTGACTGACGCCTACGTCCCCGCCTGCCCGGCCGCGAAGGCGTGGGCTTCGGCGGGGGTCTCGAAGACGTGGGGCTTGAGGTCGCGCTCGGCGAGCGCGGAGCCGAGCTTCATGCGCATGAAGGCGCTCGTGGTGTAGCGCGAGGCGGAGGCGTAGTAGCGGCCCTGCATATAGGTGATCATCGAGAAGTAGGCGTCGGCGACCGCGGGATCGAGGGTGAAGCCGTCGTAGTTGACGACGAGGGCGACCTTCTTGCCGATGGCGCGGCAGCGCCCCTCCATTTCGCGCCGCACGAGCTCCACGTCCTCGACGGTGCGGACCTGGAAGCCCTCGAGGTTGAGGAAGAGGATGTTGCGCTCCGCGTCGTAGCTGATGCGCTCGGAGAGCTTGAGGCCGAGGAGCACCTGCTCGAGGCCCATGACCTCGGGGCGGAAGATGCGCGGGTCCATGGGCTTTGGGTCGTTGACGATCGGGCGGAAGCCCATGTGGGCGAGGATGTCGCGCTCGACGTCGATGCCGGGGGCGACCTCGGCGAGCTCCATGCCGGCCGAGGTGCGGCGGAAGACGCAGCGCTCGGTGACGTAGAGCACGGGCTGGCCGGTCTCGGCCGCGTAGTCGCCGCTGAAGGTGACCTGCTCGACCGCCGCGATGAATTTTTGCGCTTTCCCCTCTTGCTCGACGGCGAGCCGCCCGTCCGCCACCGCCACCTTCAGCCCGCCCGCCGTGAAGGTGCCGGCGAAGACGAGGGTCTTGGCGTTCTGCGAGATGTTGATGAAGCCGCCGGCGCCGGCGAGCTTCCGCCCGAAGCGGCTGACGTTGACGTTGCCGCTTCCGTCGCACTGCGCCATGCCGAGGCAGGCGAGGTCGAGGCCGCCGCCGTCGTAGAAGTCGAATTGCTGGTTCTGGTGGATCACCGCCTCGGGGTTGAGCGCCGCGCCGAAGTCGAGGCCGCCCTGCGGCATGCCGCCGATGATGCCGGGCTCGGCGGTGAGCGTCAGGTACTTCAGCACCCGCTCCTCGGCCGCGACCGCGGCGACGCCCTCCGGCATGCCGATGCCGAGATTGACGACGCCCCCCGGCGGCAGCGCGAAGGCGCAACGCCGGGCGACGATCTTGCGCTCGTCGAGGGGAAGCGGCTCGATCCGGTCGAGGGGCACCTTCTGGCGCCCGGAGTAGGCGTGGTTGTAGGGGGTGCCGTAGGTCTGGAGGTGGTTCTCCGGCTTCGCCACGACGACGCAGTCGACGAGCACGCCGGGGATCACCACCTCGCGGGGCGAGAGCGAGTCCGCGGCGGCGATGCGTTCGACCTGGGCGATCACGAGGCCGCCCGAGTTCTTCGCCGCCATGGCGGCGGCGAGGTTGTCGAGCATCAGCGCCTCGCGCTCCATGGTGACGTTGCCGGCGGGGTCGGCCGTCGTGCCGCGGACGAGGGCGATCTGGATCGGGAAGCTTTTATACAGGAGCCACTCCCGGCCGCGCAGCTCCACGAGCTCGACGAGGTTCTCGGTGGTGCGGGCGTTGAGCTTGCCGCCGCCCTGGCGCGGATCGACGAAGGTGCGCAAGCCCACCTTCGAGAGGGTGCCGGGCAACCCCGCCGCGATGTCGCGGTAGAGGTGCGAGACGCAGCCCAGCGGCAGGTTGTAGGCTTCGATCTCGCCGTCGAGGGCGAGCGCGCCGAGCTTCGGCACGAGGGACCAGTGCCCGCCGACGACGCGCCGCACGAGCCGCGCGTCGGCGAGGCGGTTCAAGCCACGCTCCTTGCCGTCGCCCGGCGCCGCCGCGAACATCAGGGTGAGGCCCGAAGGCGTTTGCGTGTCGCGGAAGCGCTCGGCCAGCGCGATGATCAGCTCGTCCGGGGTGCCGATGCCGACGAAGCCCGAGACCGCGACCGTGTCGCCGTCGCGCACGAGCGCGACGGCTTCCCTGGCCGAGACGATCTTGTTCTTCGCCATCTCCCGGCTCAGCCGCGCCGGTCGCGCTCGGCGAGCCAGTTCGCGATGCCGGAGCCGAGGAGCCCCTGCGCCTTGCTGCCGACGAAGACGCCGACGTGCCCGCCGGGCAGCGCAAGCTCCGTGTAGTCGTCGGTGCCGATCTTGCCGTTCAGCGCCTGCGAGGTCGCCGGCGGGATGATGTGGTCGTCCTTGGCGAAGACGTTGAGCACCGGCGCCGTGATCTTCTTGAGATCCACCGTGCGGCCGCCGAGCACGAACTCGCTGCGCACGAGCTTGTTGTCCTGGTAGAGGTCCTTGAGCCACTGCTTCGCGGCCTCGCCCGGATGGTGCGGCCGGTCGGCGATCCACTTCTCCATCCGCAAAAAATTCAAGAACTTCTTCTTGTCGTCCATGACCTCGAGCATGTCGAGGTTGTACTTCATCAGGGTCCGCATCGGCGTCATCATCGAGAACACCGAGCCCATGAACTCGCCGGGCAGGGTCCCGTGCGCCTCGATCAGGCGGTCGATGTCCTCGGGGGCGAGGCTGCGGGTCCAGAGATTGATGAAGCCGTGGCCGAGGCGCTCCTGCTTCGTGTCCGCATGGAAGTCGATCGGCGTGATGGTGAGCACCATGCTCCTGACGGTCTCGGGATAGAGCGCGGCGTAGCAGGTCGTGAAGACGCCGCCCTCGCAGATGCCGAGCATGCTGACCTTGCCGCCGCCGTGACGGCGCGAAATCTCCTGGACGGCGCCGGCGAGGTAATCGTCGATGTAGTCGTCCATGGTGACCCAGCGGTCGGCGCGGGTCGGGTTGCCCCAGTCGACCACGTAGAGGTCGACGCCGAGGGCGAGGAGGTTGCGCACCAGCGAGCGGTCCTCCTGCAGGTCCGCCATGGTGTAGCGCCCGACGAGCCCATAGACGATGAGGACGGGCGTCGTCACCTTGGCCTCGGTCACGGGCCGGTAGCGGTAGAGGGTGACCTTGTCCTCGCGCCAGACCTCGTCCTTCGGGGTCGTGGCGATGGCCACGTCCTCGTCCCGGACCTCGCCGAACAGCCGCGCGCCTTCCGCGATCTTCTTGCTCAGGCTTGCGACCTCGCGCATGGCCTCGGCGGGGTCGATCTGCACCGGGCCCGGGGCGGCTTGGGTCATGGAGTCGCCTCCTTGCGTTTCTTCGACGCGCGCTTCGCCGGCGCGGGCGCGGGCGCGGGCGGCGCCTCGCGGCGCTCGCGCTTCAAGGCGCGCAGCTCCCGGCGCAGCTCGGTCACGGTCTTGTGGACGTCGTCGAGCTCGGCGCGGGTCGGGTAGCCGTACATCTCGCTGTAGAACTCGGCGAGCTCGCGCTGCGCGAGGCGCAGGTCCGTCGAGCTTTTCAGCACCTCGCGCTGGCTCTGGAGGAAGGCCTCCGAGCGCTGCGTCTCCAGGAGCGCCGTGTTGGCGGTCTCGACCCACAGGGCCAGCATCTCGCGCCAGCCTTCGAGCTTCTCGCCCTTCCCGGCGCGCTCGTTGAGGACGTGGGCGAAGCGGCGCGCCGCCTCCATCCAGGCCTCGAGCATGATCCGGTTGTGCTCGAGCGAACGCCGCCGCAGCGCCACCCAGGCGTTGAACACGGCCATGAACTTGCGCTCGACGTTCCACAGGTCCGAGAGCCTGGGCCCCTCGGCCATCTTCTGCAGCGTCTCGTCGAATTCGTTCGCCCCCGTGAACCACGCCTTCGGATCGAAGATCTTCTGGAGCATCTGCGCGACGAGCGGGTCCTGCGCCGCCCCGCCCTGCGCCGCCCCGCCCTGCATCGCTTTCGTGATGCCCGCCGACAGCTCCGTCGCCGACGACCACAAGTCCCCGAAGGCCTGCCGCGCCGCCTCGAAGCCCGCCGTGTCGGCCGCCGCCCCTTGCGCCGCCGCTCCGCCCTCGGCGGCCGCGCGCATCTTCTCGGCCATGTCGCGGAAGAGGCCTTGCTGCGACTGCAGGAAGGCGTTGCCGCTCTTGCCCCACATCTCGGCGAGGCTGCGCATGCTCTCGAAGGGGTCCATCTCGGCCATGGGCTAGATGCCGAAGCTATGAGGGTTGTTCATGCTTGCGAGGCCTTTATCAGATGCGCGGCCCACCACAACTTTCCGCTGCGCTGTGCTTGCGGCCTGTCTCGGCTCGGATCACTCCGCCGCCGTCGCCGCCGGTAGGGCAATCGTCTCGACCTTCGACAGGTCGAGCTTGCCCGACGCATGGTCGATGTCGAAGCCGACAACGTCGCCGTTGCGGTCGAGATCGACGACGAGCCCTTCGACGATCTCTCGCGTCTCCACGCCGGGCACGTTCTTGAGCTCGATGTAGAGACTGTCCGTCTCCGGATAGTAATGCAGCTTCATGCCTACACCGTCACGACCTGCCGCACGACCTTGCCCTGGGCCAGGAGGTCGAAGCCCTCGTTGATCTCTTCCAGCCGGAGGTGCTTGCTCATCAGCCGGTCGACGGGGAGCTTGCCGCGCCGGTAGAGGTCGACGTAGCGGGGGAGGTCGCGCACCGGCACGCAGGTGCCGATGTAGCTGCCCTTCAGCGTCCGCTCCTCGGCCACGAGGTTGACGGGCGGCAGCGCGAAGGTGTGGGTCGGGTTCGGCAGGCCGGCCGTCACGGTGGTGCCGCCGCGCCGGGTAATTTTATACGCAAGCTCCAGCGCACGCACGGAGCCCGCCATCTCGAAGGCGTACTCGACGCCGCCTTTCAGCGCCTCCCTGATCTCGTCGACGGCGTTCGCCGAGCCGGCGTTGAAGGTGTCGGTCGCGCCGAGCTGACGGGCGAGCCCGAGCTTATCGTCCGAGAGGTCGACCGCCACGACCCGGCTCGCGCCCGAGGCGACGGCGCCGAGGATCGAGCTCAGGCCGACGCCGCCGAGGCCGACCACCGCGACGGTCGTGCCGGCCGGCACCTTGGCGGTGTTGATGACGGCGCCGACGCCGGTCAGCACGGCGCAGCCGAACAGCGCCGCCTCGTCGAGGGGCAGATCCGGATCGACCTTCACGCAGGAGCGGCGCGAGATGACGGCGTAGTCGGCGAAGCCCGAGACGCCGAGGTGGTGGTTGATGTCCTGCCCGTTGCGGTGGAGGCGCTTGCCACCGGAGAGCAGCGTGCCGGCGCCGTTCGCGGCGGCGCCGGGCTCGCACAGCGCGGGGCGCCCCTCCGAGCACGGCAGGCAATGGCCGCAGCTCGGCACGAACACCATGACGACGTGGTCGCCCTTCTTGAGGTCGTCGACGCCGGCGCCGAGCTCCTCGACGACCCCCGCCGCCTCGTGCCCGAGGGCCATCGGCATCGGTCGCGGGCGGTTGCCCTCGATCACCGAAAGGTCCGAATGGCACAACCCCGCCGCCGCGATCCTGACCAGGATCTCGCCGGGCCCCGGCGGGTCGAGCTCGATCTCCTCGATGGAGAGGGGCTTCGACTGCGCATAGGGCGCGGGCGCCCCCATCTCGTTCAGCACGGCGGCTCGGATTTTCATGGATGCCTTCCTGCGGCGCTTCGGTGGTGTAGCCCTTTTTTGCGTCAAGCCGCCCTAAAGCATAACTCGCTCGGGGTGAACCGGCAGGCTTGCGGTGTCAACGCGCCTTCCTTCTCCTCAAGGAAACTTTTGCGAAGGGCTCCGTGGTTCCCTCCCACAAGCGGGGAGGGGAAGCGCGGAGCTTTCGCGAGGTTCTCCTTAGGAAGCGGTCACTCCACCCGTACCGCCTCACCCGTCCGCGCGGCCTCGGTCGCGGCGTCGGCGAGGATTTGGGCCCGCAGGCCGTCCTCGCCGGAGGGGGAGAGGGTGGCGCCGTCGAGGACGCCGGCCACGAAGGCGTCGAGCTCGGCCCGATAGGCCTCGGCGTAGCGCTCGAGGAAGAACGGCAGCGCCGGGTCGCTCGCATAGCCGCGCGCGTCCGCGAAGGTGACGGTGGTGGCGTGGCGGTTGCCGGCGGCGAGGAGGCCCTTCGCGCCGTGCACCTCGATGCGCTGGTCGTAGCCGTAGGTCGCGCGGCGCGAGTTCGAGATCTGCGCTATCCTGCCGGACGCGGTCTTGAGCAGCACCGCCGCCGTGTCGACGTCGCCGGCCTCGCCGATGCGCGGATCGACGAGGCTCGACCCGACCGCGTGCACCTCGACGGGCTCTTCGCCCAAGAGGAAGCGCGCCATGTCGAGGTCGTGGATCATCATGTCGCGGAAGAGGCCGCCGGACCACGCGGCGTGCTCGGGCGGCGGCGGGGCGGGGTCGCGGGAGAGGATCGTGACGATCTCGACGACGCCGACCTCGCCCGCCGTCAGGCGCCGGTGGAGCGCGGAAAAGCTCGGGTCGAAGCGGCGGTTGAAGCCGATCATCAGCTTCGCGCCCGTCTCATCGACGACCTTCAGGCATTGCCGGATGCGCCCGGCGTCGAGGTCGACGGGCTTCTCGCAGAACGCGGCCTTCCCGGCCCGCGCGGCGCGCTCGATGAGGCTCGCGTGGAGGTCCGTCGGGGTGCAGATCAGGACCGCGTCGATGTCCGGGTCGTCGACGATCGAATCGGGGTCGCGCACGTGCGAGCCGGTCGCCGCGGCGAGGCTCTCGGCGGCCGCGGCGCTGGCATCGGCAATGGCGGCAAGCCGCGCCCGAGGGTGGGCCGCGACATTGCCGCCGTGGATGCGCCCGATGCGGCCGGCGCCGAGGAGACCGATGCGCACGACCCCCGATCCAGGTTGACCGCCGGAGGGACTTGTCATTTCATCGCAGGGCCACCCCGCCCGCACTTCCGCCCGGCCGCCATGAACGCTCTCAGCCCCCGTCAGCTCGACGGCAAGGTAGCCGTCGTCACCGGCGGGACGCAAGGCTTGGGGGAGGCGGTGGCGCGGCTCTTCGCGGCGCGCGGCGCGGCCGGCCTCGTGATCTGCGGACGGCAGGCGGACAAGGGCGAGGCGGTGGCCGTAGACCTGACGCAGGGCGGCTGCCGCACGCTGTTCGTGCCGGCCGATCTCGCGCGCGTCGATGACGCCCGCGCCGTCGTGGCCGCCGCCGACCGGGCGTTCGGGCGCGTCGACGCCCTCGTCAACGCGGCCGGCATCACCGACCGGGGCACGATCTTCGACACGACGCCGGAGCTCTTCGACCGCATGGTCGCGGTCAACGTGCGCGCGCCCTTCTTCCTGATGCAGGACGCCGCGAAGATCATGCGGCGCGAGAGCATCGCGGGCGCGATGGTCAACATCCTCTCGATGTCGGCGCACGGCGGCCAGCCGTTCCTCACCGCCTACAGCATGTCCAAGGGCGCGCTCGCGACGCTGACGAAGAACGCCGCCTTCAGCCTGATGCCGTGGCGCATCCGCGTGAACGGGCTCGCCATCGGCTGGATGGCGACGCCGGGCGAGGACCGCATCATGCGCACCGTCCACGGCGCGACCGAGGGCTGGCTCGAGCGGGCCTCGGCCGAGCAGCCGTTCGGACGCCTCATCGACCCCGACGAGGTCGCCCGCGCCTGCGCCTACCTCGTCAGCGGCGAGTCGGGGCTGATGACGGGCGCGATCGTCGACTTCGACCAGTCCGTCATCGGCGCCTACGAGGCGGCCCCGCATCCCACGTCGAAGGGCGGATAGAGGAAGGCACGATGCAGCTTCGCGGCAACTGGAACTATCCGACCACGGTCCGCTTCGGGGCGGGGCGCATCGCCGAATTGCCGGAGGCCGTGAAGGCCGCGGGCATCAAGCGCCCGCTCCTCGTCACCGACCCGCGGCTTGCCGCGATGGCGATGGTGAAGGACGCGGCAGCGGCGCTCGAGGCGGCGGGCCTCCCCTGCGCCGTCTTCTCCGACGTGCGCCCAAACCCGGTCGCCGCGAACGTCGAAGCCGGCGTGAAGGTGCTGCGGGCGGGCGGCCACGACGGCGTCGTCGCCTTCGGCGGCGGCTCGGCCTTGGACGTGGGGAAAGTCATCGCCTTCATGGCCGGGCAGACCCGGCCGATGTGGGACTTCGAGGACGTGGGCGACTGGTGGACCCGCGCCGACCCCGCCGGCATCGCACCCGTCGTCGCCGTGCCGACGACCGCCGGCACCGGCTCCGAGGTCGGTCGCGCCGGCGTCGTCACCGACGAGGCGACGCATACGAAGAAGATCGTCTTCCACCCGCTGATGATGCCGAAGGTCACGATCTGCGACCCCGCGCTCACCGTCGGCATGCCGCCGGCGATTACGGCCGGCACCGGCATGGACGCCTTCGCCCATTGCCTCGAGGCCTACTGCGGCGCGTTCTACCACCCGATGGCCGACGGCATCGCGGTCGAGGGCCTGCGGCTCGTAAAGGACAACCTCGCCCGCGCCGTCGAGGACGGGACGGACATCGAGGCGCGCGCCCACATGATGGCGGCGGCCGCCATGGGGGCGACGGCGTTCCAGAAGACGCTCGGCGCGATCCACGCCCTCTCGCACCCGGTCGGCGCCCTCTACGACACCCACCACGGCATGACGAACGCGGTGTTCATGCCCTACGTGCTGACGTTCAACCGGCCGGCCATCGAGGAGAAGATCGCGCGGCTCGCCGCCTATCTCGGGCTTGCTCCGAGCTTTGGCGCCTTCATGGACTTCGTGCTGGAGCTGCGCCGCCGCATCGGCGTGCCGCACACCCTCGACGGCTTGGGGGTCGGCGACGACAAGGCCGAAACCGTCGCCGCCATGGCTCCCGACGACCCGACGGCAGGGGGCAACCCGGTGCCGCTGACCCGGACCGCAGCCCTGCGCATCTTCCAGGACGCCATGGAGGGGCGGCTGTAGCGCCCTGGAACGTTGCACGGCCCGTGGAACGCATACCATGGAGGGCGTTCCAACACGCGTGCGCGATGCGTGCCGCGTCATCCATCGACGGCGCTGATGAGTCGGGAAGGCGGTCTCAGGTCGGTTTCGCGGCGCTCCGGCGCGGCTTGCGGAACGGCGCCATGGCGGCGACGGCCAGCGCGTCGACGCGGTTGTTGAGCGGGTCGTCGGCATGGCCGCGGACCCAGTGGAAGGCGACCTCGTGGCGGCTGCGGGCCTCGTCGAGGGCGCGCCAGAGGTCCTCGTTCTTGACCGG
Source organism: Beijerinckiaceae bacterium (assembly GCA_036386395.1). Lineage (GTDB taxonomy): Bacteria > Pseudomonadota > Alphaproteobacteria > Rhizobiales > Beijerinckiaceae > JAJKJG01. The sequence continues at coordinate 11,384 of DASVVU010000193.1, forward strand.
CTTTTTGTCGGCGGTCTTCCAGCCCCGGGCCTTCCAGCCATGGATCCACTCGGTCACGCCCTGCCGCACGTACTGCGAGTCCGTGTAGAGGTCGACGGCGCAGGGGCGGGAGAGCGCCTCCAGCGCCTTGATGGCGGCGGTGAGCTCCATGCGGTTGTTGGTCGTCACCGCCTCGCCGCCCGACAGCTCCTTCTCCCGGCCCTTGAACAGGAGGAGCGCCGCCCAGCCGCCGGGGCCGGGATTCCCGGAGCAGGCACCATCCGTGTAGATCGAGACCCGCTCGCTCACCGGACGAGCCCGTACTCAGCGGCGCTCGTCACGTGCCGGTGGAAGGCGAGCCTGCGGTCGAACTCGAGCGGGTCCTTGGGGCGCACGAGCGCGCCGGGCGGCACGTTGAGCCAGTCGACGAGGCGCGTCAGCATGAAGCGTAGCGCCGAGCCGCGGCAGAGCGTCGGCAGGGCCTCGGCCTCGTCCAGGCCGAGGCGCCGCACCGCCTCGTAGCCGGTGATCATCGCCTGTCCCTTGGTGCGGTTGAACGAGCCGTCGGGCTCGAAGCACCAGGCGTTGAGGCAGACGGCGAGGTCGTAGGCGAGCGCGTCCGTGCAGGCGAAGTAGAAGTCGATCAGCCCCGACACCGCCTCGCCGATGAAGAACACGTTGTCGGTGAAGAGATCGGCGTGGATGACGCCGGTGGGCAGCCCGGACGGCCATGCGGCTTCGAGGTGCGCGAGCTCCCGCCGGGTGCGCTCCGCGAGCCCCGGCGCGACCGTGTCGGCCCGCGCCTCGGCCTCCGCGAACAGGGCGGGCCAGCTCGCGAGCGAGAGCGCGTTTGGGCGCATCATGGAAAAATCCCGGCCAGCCTCGTGGAGCGTCGCGAGCGCGCCGCCGAGGGCCCGGCAGTGGCCGGCGCGAGGGCGCTTCACCGAGACGCCGGTCAGGAAGGTGACGATCACGGCAGGGCGCCCGGCCAGACGCCCAAGCGCCGCCCCTTGGCGGTTGTGCACCGGCTGCGGACAGGTGAGGCCGCGGGCCGAGAGGTGGTCCATCAGGCCTAAGAAGAACGGCAGGTCCGCCTCCCGGACCCGCTTCTCGTAGAGGGTCAGGATGAAGCTGCCGGCCTCGGTCTGGAGATAGAAATTCGAGTTCTCGACCCCCTCGGCGATGCCCTTGCAGGCGAGCACCCGGCCGAGGTCGTAAGTCCCGAGGAAGGCGGAAAGCTCCTCGTCCGTGACCTCGGTATAGACCGCCACGCCCTACTCCGCCGCTTCGCCGGGCATTTGGCCGCGCAGCTCCCGCGGCAGCGGGAAGAACATGTCCTCGCTGGCGATCGAGACCTGGCGGACGGCGACCTCGTAGCGCGCCGCGAAGGCGTCGATGATCTCCTCGACGAGGGCCTCGGGCGCCGAGGCCCCGGCGGTGAGGCCGAGCCGGCGGATGCCTTCGAGGGCCGGCCAATCGATGTCCTCGGCGTGCAGCACGAGCTGCGTCACCGGGCAGCCGGCACGCTCGGCGACCTCGCGCAGGCGCTGGGAGTTCGAGGAGTTCGGCGAGCCGACGACGAGGAGCGCGTCGACCTCCGGCGCGACCCGTTTCACGGCCTCCTGCCGGTTCGTGGTGGCGTAGCAGATGTCCTCCTTGTGCGGCCCGACGATCGCCGGGAAGCGTTCCTTGAGGGCCTCCACGATCTCGCGGGTGTCGTCGACCGAAAGGGTCGTCTGCGTCACGTAAGCGAGGTTCGCGGGATCCGCGGGCGAAAGCCGCGCCACGTCGTCGAGGCTCTCGATCAGGGTGATGGCGCCTGCCGGAAGCTGGCCCATGGTCCCGGCCACCTCCGGGTGGCCGGCGTGGCCGACGAGGATCACGTGCCGCCCGCGCCTGTGGTGGATCTCCGCCTCGCGGTGGACCTTGGTGACGAGGGGACAGGTGGCGTCGATGGCGAAGAGCCGCCGCGAGGCCGCGGCCTCGGGCACCGCCTTCGGCACCCCGTGGGCCGAGAAGATCACCGGCGCGGCCGTGTCCGGAATCTCGTCGAGCTCGCGCACGAACACCGCGCCCTTGGCCTTCAGGCCCTCGACCACGTACCTGTTGTGCACGATCTCGTGGCGCACGTAGACCGGCGGTCCATAGACGGCGAGCGCCCGCTCGACCGCGTCCACGGCCCGCACGACGCCGGCGCAGAACCCGCGCGGCGCGCACAGCAGGATGTCGAGAGGGGGCTTTCCGGGCATCCCGCCGGATGTGCGAGAGGGGGGCCGGGGTGTCAAGCGGCCGAGCCGTCCCGATTGGCCGCGCATGTTGCCCGCCTGCAATTGCACCCGACGGGCTTGACGATCCAAATGGCCGCGAGGGGTCCACACTCAACCCGGGTTGGTCCACATCCCCTCGCGCGGGGCTCCGTCGGGATGGCGGGGCCCCGTTCATTTTGACGGCTTGCGTCGGGCCTTTGCCGCGGGAGCAAGCCTGCTCCGGCGAGGAACGACGAAGGCCGGATCGCGTTCCGCTAGCACGCGATGCTCCTGCGGAGGGCGCGGTGAGTCACAAGCCTGGAAATGCGCATCGGTGCCGGCGTGCCCTGAAGGCATCGCTTCTCGCCGCCGCGCTTGCCGGATCGGTGGCGGTCTCCCCGCGCGCCCAGACCGGCCGCGCCTGGGTCGACCCGCCGCCGCGGCCGGAAACGCCTCCGGCCGCGGCCGAGCCTGGAGGGAAAGCTCAGGCTCCGTCCTCTGCCCCGGCCGCCGAACGCCCCTCCGGCAACGCGGCCGAACGGGTCACGGCCTCGCCCAAGCCGGCGGAAGCCCCGGCAAGCGAGACCACGACCTCGGCGGCGCGACCCAAGAGCGACAAGCCCGACGAGGCGGCGCGGCAGCTCGCGATCGATTACCTCGACTTCTGGTCCGGGCCGAACGCCATCGCCCTCGAGACCATGCCGGAGTTCTACGCCGCCCGCGTCACGTTCCACGGCCGCGAGATGCCGGCGCGCGCGCTCTTCGAGCTGAAGCGCGACTTTGTCGAGCGCTGGCCCGTCCGCTCCTATCAGCCCAGGCCCGAGTCGACGCAGATCGAGTGCCGCGGCGAGGCTCAAACATGCCGGGTCGGCACCCTGTTTGACTTCGTCGCCGCCAATCCCGGCAAGCGGCGGCGCTCCGAAGGGCTCGCGACCCTGGAGCTCGAGGTCAGCACGGCGGGTCCCCGCCTCGTCATCGTCTCTGAGAACAGCCGCATCCTTCGCCGCGGCAGGACGGCCAGGCTGTCGAGAGGAGATGGCGCATGGGCCGACGACAAGCCGGAGCCTTGAGCGAATGAGTTCCCAAATGCCCCGGCGAAAGCGGGACTGGCTCCGCGTCCAGACGCCGCCCCGTCCGGCAGAGGCGGCGCTCGATGCGCGGGCGCGAGCTCTGAGACTCCTCGGCCGCGTTCGCGACACGGCTGGAGCCGGGCTCGGCTCGGTCAAGGCCACCCTCTCCAAGTCGATGTCGCGAGGCAGGGCACAACTCGAATGCCTCCCGCCCCGGGCCGGGCTGATCGGAACCTGCGTGCTCACGGCGGGCGCCCTCCTGATCGGGGTCTGGGTCGGAAGCACGGGCAAGCCCGGGAAGCCGGACGAACGCGCGGGCAGGCCGGAGCGCGCCGAGCCGGCGTCCACCGGATCGGTGCGCCAGACTGAGGAGCCCGCGGCCAAGGCGGTGCGGCTGGTCGGCCTTCCCGAAGTGATCGACACCGCGACGCTGCGCATCAACGGACGGATCGTGCGGCTCCTCGGGGTCGAGTGGGCGCGGGGCGGACAGGCCGACGAGCTGGCCAAGTACCTCGGCGGCCGCGAGGCCGACTGCGCCCCGGCCAATCCGCCCGACGTGTTCCGGTGCAAGGTGGAGGGCCGCGACCTGTCCGAGGTCGTGCTGTACAACGGCGGCGGCGTCGCCACGGCTGACGCGCCGCCGGAGCTCGCCGCCGCTGCATCGCGGGCGAAGGCGGAGCGTGTGGGCGTGTGGCGCAAGTAGCGCTGAGAACCCCTCTCCCGGAGGAGACTTCTGCGAAACTCGCCTTGAGGGGTGATGTCTGATTCACTGCTGTTAGCGGGTGAATCGGAGGGCGGGATGGCGGATCGTCAGATGAGCTTGGCGGAGGCGCTCTTGGACCCTCGGATGGGGGT